>NZ_JAUTAN010000001.1:1564430-1877316 GCF_030818655.1 Nocardioides zeae
GATCGCAGCGAAGCAGAAGAGCACCCCGACCGCCCCGATCGCGATGCCCTTGGCGGTGTAGCCGGCGCGCCCGCACCACGTGTACGCCGTGCCCGCGGTCCCCTGCCCGCTGTGGCGGAGGTCCTTGAGGAACCGGTCGGTGACGCCCTTGTAGACGTGGTAGCCGCCCACGCCGAGGATCACCACGCCGACGATGCCCACGAGGACCTGGCCGAACGGCAGGCCGAGCAGCTTCGCCGTCAGGGTGTCGGCCTGGCCCTCCTGGCTGCTGCTGCCGGCACCGAGCACGATGCGCGCGGCCGTGACGCCCAGCGCGGCGTAGAGCACCGCCTTGGCCGCCGCCCGGCCGCGGTGCCGGACCTGGTCCTTCGTGTCCTCCGTGCGGTGGTCGAGGACCGCCTCCGCGCCCTGCCAGAGCGCGAGCAGGACCATGCCGACGGCGACAGCGCCGACCATGACGCCGCCGAAGGGCTGCTCCGCGAGCTGCTGGATCGCGCCGGTCGTCGACGCCTCGCCCTCGCGGTCGCCGAGCGCGAGCTGGAGGGCGAGCCAGCCGAGGAGGAGGTGGACGACGCCGTAGGCCACGAGCCCCGCACGGGCGAGGTGGTCGCGGTCGGCGGTGGTGGGGCGCATCCGGTCAGCCTAGAACTCCTGGGAACCGACACCGACCGCCCCGCGACCGCCTAGTCTCCTCGGGTGAGCACCTGGGTGACGCCGCGGAGGACGGACTCGTGGGTCACCATCGCCGTCTTCGCGATCGGCATCCCCTGGTTCGCCAGCTGGTCCCCGCAGCTCTCCTGGTGGGCGTGGTGCTTGGCGCTGCTCGCGTTCGTCGTGGCCGTCCCGCTCGTCCACCTCACCGTGTTCGTCGCGCTGAGCCTCGCCGAGGACGCAGTGCGCTCGCTTCGACGCCGACGCGGCGACGATCCCGGACCGGACGCGGTCTAGGTTCGACACGGCGGCCGGGTACCGGGCGCTCGGCGTGACCCCGCGCTCGCACCCCGAGGAGATGCCCGATGGCCAAGATGGAGATCTCGCTGGACGGCCGCGTCTTCACCGTGCGCGGCACCGACCCCGAGCTCGGCACGCAGCTGCGCGTCGTCAACCAGAACTTCGTGGCGGACGGCGGGACGTGGATGACCTTCGACGTCGGCGCGGCCACCGAGCACATCCGCTGGATCCCGCGTACGGCGAGCGTCGCGGTGTGGTTCGACGACCCCGCGCCGTGGCGGGACCCGTCGACGCGGGGCTGACCCTCGGCCGGCTCGACAGCGCGGTGGATCGCTGAGCACCCGTCGGCTCAGCGATCCACCGCGCTACGGCGCTCGGCGTCCGTCCGCTCCTGGCGCCCAGCGCCCCCGCACGGGACCGCCTGCCGCCGCCTCGACGACCAGGCCCGCCAGCACCACGACGAGAAGAACCAGGATGGACGTCGCGCCGAGGACGAAGCCGGCCGCGACGCCGACGAACCAGACGGCCGGTCCGACCACGACGACAGCGAAGACGACCTTCGCGATGAGTGATCCGCCGACGGACAGTCGCTCTCCCCGGCGACGCCGATGGAGGACGACGGCAGCGAGGACGAGGGCGGCGAGGCCGACCTCGACAGCTGTGGGGAGAGCCGCGCGATCGTCCACCACCGCTCGCACGACGCTGCCGATGAGGAGGGACGCCGCCAGCAGCTGCAGCACCACGACGACCGTCACGCGACGGTTGTTACTTGCCTCTGGATTCTCGTGCACCGATCCGCCCCTGGCCTCACTCCGCGCCCACCGCCGACGCGCTTCGCGTCGTCTCGGTGAGCGTCAGCGTAGTCAATCCGTTCCTACGGATGGAGCGACGCCCGCGGACCGGGAGGCACGGCCGCACTCCTGGTCCTCGGGGCGATGACCGCCGGGCGTGGACTGCGCAACCAGCCGCGCCAGACGATCTGACCGGAGCTGCTCCCCGTTCCCGAGGCCTTCGAGGCGAACAGAGAAGCGTTCTCTCCCCACGACACAGAAGAGGCCGCCCCCGCATTCCGCGGAGACGGCCTCTGACCTGCTCGTTCTTCGGTCGGGCTGACAGGATTTGAACCTGCGACCCCTTGACCCCCAGTCAAGTGCGCTACCAAGCTGCGCCACAGCCCGAAGCCCGCCCAGGATCACCGGGCGGAGCGGTCGGAACATTACCCCAGCCCCGGGGCGCCCCCCGAATCGGGTCCGCGGGTGCGTGCGGCGAGGCCCACGGCGTCGTGCGGGGCGAATCCGCGGGCGTCGTTGTCGAAGTAGACGTAGACGTCGCGGGGGCGGCCGTCGGGCGTGCTCGCACCGGTCGCCCAGCCCTCGATCCGCGCCGCCCAGGCGTCGAGCTCCTCCGGCGTGTAGCCGCTCGCGTAGAGCGCTGTCGACCCGTGCAGGCGCACGTAGACGAAGTCGGCCGTCACCTGCCCGAACATCGGCCACCGGCCCGCCGTGTCCGCGACCGCGAGGGCCACCCCGTGCTCACGGAGCAGGTCGTCGACCACGGGCGACACGAACGACAGGGCCCGCGGCTCGAACGCATGACGCAGCGGACGGTCGTCGTCGATCTCCAGCCAGGCCCGGTCGTCGAGCCGGGCGTCGTGGTGGCGTGCGAGGTCGAGCGCCTCACCGGTCGTCCGCGGCAGCGCCCCGAGGAAGCGCGTGAGCTGCTCGACGTCCAGCTCGTGGCGCTCGGGCAGCTGCCAGAGGACGGGCCCGAGCTGGTCGCCGAGCGCCAGCACCCCGGAGGCGAAGAAGTTGGCCAGGGCCTGGTCCACCTCGCGCAGGCGCAGCATGTGGGTGATGTAGCGCGACCCCTTCATCGCCAGCACCACGTGGGCGGGCACCTGGGTCCGCCACCGCTGGTAGCTCGTCGGGCGCTGCAGCGAGTAGAACGACCCGTTCAGCTCGACGGTGTCCATCCGCTCGGCGATGTAGGCGAGCTCCAGCCGCTGGGGCAGCCCCTTCGGGTAGAAGTCTCCCCGCCACCGGGGGTAGCGCCAGCCGGAGACCCCGACGCGCACCCTCCCGCGGCGTACGGCGGTGGGCTCCGTCATCCGGACCCCTCAGGCGTCGCCGGGGGCCGGGTCCGGGTCGCTGGCGGGCTCGGAGTCGGGGTCGAGCTGGCTCGTGTCGGGCTCCTGGCCGTCCGGCGTGGGCGGCTCCGCGTCCTGGTCGTGGTCGTCCGCGGGGTCGGCCTGCACGGGGCGCTCGTTCGGGTCGCTGGTCATGCGGGCCCGGTACCCCGCGACCCGGGCGCGACCCGCGCCGTACGGTGGCTCCCGGCACCGGAACCGACCCGCGGCACCCGCGCCACGAGCAGAGGAGACCCGTGAAGTTCACCGAGCGCGAGATGACCGTCGCCGTCGAGGCCGTGGCTGCGCGGTCGTTCGAGGCGCTCCCCCGGCTGCTGCGGAGCCGGGCGGGCGGCACCTCGTGGGACACCCTCTCGAAGGGCGACCGCTACCCCCTGCTCGCCGCGTCCGGCGACCTCGTGCTGCCGGCGCTCACGGCGCTCCCGGAGCGTCCCACGGTCGGGGCGACGCCGACCTTCACGGACGAGGAGTACGAGGCCGCGGCCGAGGAGGCGCTCCGCCAGCGCGCGGACCGCAGCGAGCCCGGCTCCTGGGACGGCACCGCGGAGCGCAAGCGCCGCAAGGCCGTCGCGGCCGGTGCGGCCGTGCTGCGCATCGCGGTCGCGGCGATGCCCGTGCGCCAGGATCCCGACGCGCTGATCGTGCCCGACCACCTCTGACCCGGCCCGCCGGGGCGACTCAGGCGAGGTCCGGCTCATCCGTCGTCGCCAACGTCAGCACGGCTTCCTCGACCATCGGGCTGCGCTCCAGCTCGGCCTCGAGCGCCCGGAGGCGGCGCGCCACCTCGGGCTCCGGGGCGTCGCCGACCAGGTCGACGGCCGCGACCATGAAGACCCGTCGCGGCCCGACGTACTCGAGGTGGAGGTAGGTCACCCGCGCCACCTCGCGGTGGCCGCGCACCTGGTCCAGCAGCCAGGACCGCAGCGCCGGCGGCACGCCCTCGCCCAGCAGGTAGTCCATGTTGCGGCGGATGAGGAACAGCGCGACGACGCCGAGCAGCACCCCGACGGCGATGGAGCCCAGCGCGTCCCACACCGGGTCGCCGGTGAGCTGGTGGGCGAGCACGCCCGCCCCCGCCAGCGCGAGACCGACGAGGGCGGAGGAGTCCTCGAGGAACACGGCACGCAGGGTCGGGTCCGACGTGCGGTAGACGAAGGACAGCGGCCGCAGGTGCCAGCGGGCCGACTCGCGGCGGACCTGCCGCAGCGCCTGCAGGAACGAGATGCCCTCGAGCGCGAAGGCGACGCCGAGCACGACGTAGTTCAGCGTGTACGCCGTCGCCTCGGCCTCCGCCGTGCCCTGCAGCGAGTCCCAGAGCGAGGTCGCGCCGTGCCACAGCGAGAGCACGGAGCCCGCGGTGAAGAGACCGAAGGCCGCGACCAGGGACCAGAGGTACGCCGCGCGCCCGTAGCCCAACGGACGTGCGGCGTCGCGCGGGCGACCGCCCCGCCGCTCGGCGGCGAGCAGTGCCACCTCGTTGCCGGTGTCGGCCCACGAGTGCGCGGCCTCGGCGACCATGGACGCCGACCCGGTGATGCCCGCCGCGACCGACTTCGCGACCGCGATGAGGGCGTTGGCGGCGAGGGCGACGAGCACGGTGACCAGCGACTCCCCGCCCTGCCCCGGTGGTGGCACCGAACGGACGGCTGCCGCGGTGGGGTCGCTCTCGTGCTGGTCAGGATCCGCCACGGGCTCACTCTGCCACCGAGGTCCAGCGGACACCGTCCGATAGTTGTAGCCTCAACCATCATGACCACCCCTCACGTGACGACGGCGACGACGAGCTGGGGCGAGGACGCGCACGACGGCCGCCCGACCGTGGTGCTCGCGCACGGGTACGGCGCGCACGAGAGCGCCCTCGTCGGCCTCGCACGCCTGCTGCCCGAGGGCGTCGCCTGGGCCTCCCTCCAGGCGCCCCTGACGCTCGCGCCCGGCAGCCACGCGTGGTTCCCCCTCTCGACGCCGGGCACCCCCGACCCGGAAGACGTCGCGCCCGGCGTCGACGCCGCGCACGCCTGGGTCGACGCGCACGTCCCGGCCGCGACCACGGTGCTGCCCGTCGGGTTCTCCCAGGGCGGGCTCGTGGCGTCGCAGCTGCTGCGCACCCGGCCCGAGCGGTACGCCGGAGCCGGCCTCCTCGGCGGCTTCGTGCTGCAGGGCGCGGTCGCGGGCGACACGGTCCTGCGGCGTACCCGGCCGCCCGTCTTCTCCGGCCGGGGCGAGGCCGACACGGTCATCGCGCCGCACGCCGTGGCCCGCACCGACGCGTGGCTGCCGGAGCACGCGACGGCCACCACCGCGTCGTACCCCGGCCTCGGGCACACCATCTCCGCCACCGAGGCGCGCGACCTGGCGCGCTTCGTCGCGGGCGTGCTGCTCTAGCCCGCTGCCACCCGCCGCGCCGTGGGGAGGGTCAGCACCTCGGCACCGTCCGCGGTGATCGCGACCGTGTGCTCCGTGTGGGCGGTGCGGCAGCCGGTCGCGCTGCGCAGGGTCCAGCCGTCCGCGTCGGTGACGAGCTCGTCGGTGTCGGCCATGACCCAGGGCTCGAGGGCGAGCAGCAACCCCGGGCGCAGGCGGTAGCCCCGACCCGGACGGCCCGTGTTCGCCACGTGCGGGTCCTGGTGCATGGTCGAGCCGATGCCGTGGCCGCCGAACTCGGTGTTGACGCGGTAGCCCGACTCCCGCAGCACGGTGCCGATCGCGTGGGAGAGGTCGCCCACCCGTGCTCCCGGCCGGGCCGCGGCGATCGCCGCGGCGAGGGCGCGCTCGGTCGCCTCGATCAGCGCGACGCTCTCGGCGGGCCGCTCCTCGCCGACGATGAAGCTGATGGCGGCGTCCGCCGCGACACCTCCGGTGAGGACGGCGAGGTCGAGGGTGAGCAGGTCCCCGTCCGCCAGCGTCCGGTCGTGGGGACGGCCGTGCAGCACCGCGTCGTTGACCGCCGTGCAGATGTGGTGGCCGAACGGCCCGCGGCCGAACGAGGGGGCGTAGTCGACGTAGCAGGACGTCGCTCCCGCCTCCTCGATGAGCCCACGGGCCCAGGCGTCGATCTCGAGCAGGTTGGTGCCGACGGCGGTGCGCGCGCGCAGCGTGGCGAGGATGTCGCCGACGAGGGCGCCGCTGACACGGGCCTGCTCGAGCTTGGCCGGGCTGAGGATCTCGATCACGCGGTCGTCCTGACGTTCTAGTGGGATAACAATCCCGGTCAGGTTATCCCGGGATTATGATCCGGTCATGGTCAGGCTCCCCCTCAGTCCCGCGGAGGTCGCGCGCGGCCGCCGCCTCGGGTCGGCTCTCCGCCGTGCCCGCGGCGAACGCTCGATGCTGCACACCGCGCTGGCCGCCGGGCTCTCGCCCGAGACGCTCCGGAAGATCGAGTCCGGGCGCGTCGCGACGCCGTCGTTCCCGACGATCGCCGCACTGGCGGACGTGCTCGGGCTGTCGCTGGACGACCTCTGGGCGAGCGTCACGGAGCCGGAGGACGCTGCGGGCGGGTCCGTGGCCGAGCCCGGCCGCGCGGCCGGGTAGCCTCCCGGCCCGTGCCCACTCCCCCGCCCTCCTCCTCGTCCCTGCGTGCCGTCGCCGTCTTCTGCGGATCGTCGTTCGGCGACTCCCCCGCGTTCGAGGAGGCCGCCCGCCTCGTCGGGCGCACGCTCGCGGAGCGTGGCATCACCGTGGTGTACGGCGGGGGTCGGGTCGGGCTGATGGGCGCGGTCGCCGATGCCGCGCTCGCGGCCGGGGGCGACGTCGTGGGCGTCATCCCCCGGGCCCTCGACGCGCGCGAGCTCAGCCACACCGGCTGCACCGAGCTGCTCGTCGTCGAGACGATGCACGAGCGGAAGGCACTCATGGCGGAGCGGGCGGACGCGTTCCTCACGCTGCCCGGAGGGGCCGGCACGCTCGAGGAGGTGGCCGAGCAGTGGACCTGGGCGCAGCTGTCGATCCACGCCAAGCGGAGCGGCTTCCTCGACGTCGACGGGTTCTGGGCGCCGCTGCGCGAGATGCGGGACCGGATGGTCGAGCGTGGGTTCGTGCGCCCCGCACAGGGTGAGATCGTGGCGTTCGACGACGACCTCGACCGCCTGCTCGCGACGCTCGCCTCGCCGCCGACCTGGTCCGACAAGTGGGGGGCGCCGCGCGAGGTGCCGCCGCCCGTCTAGCGGCTGCTGCTCGCCGGGGACGCCTCGGCCCCCGGGTGAGGCTCGGCCCGCCAGGACCACACCGCCGCGGCGAGAGCCGCGAGGAGCAGGGCGACCGAGGTGCCGATGCCCCAGCGCAGCGCCTGGTCCGGGTCGTCGAGCCGCTCGATGGCCACCTGGTAGGCCGTCATCGTCACCGCGGCACCGATGGCCGCACCGATCCGCTGGCCGGTCTGGAGGGCACCGCCCGCGGCACCGCCCATCCGGGTCGGCACGTCCGCGAGGGAGAGCGTCATGTTCGGCGACACCACCGCTCCGCCACCGACACCCGCCACCAGCAGCGGCACCGACAGGGCGAGCCACAGGGGCAGCCCCGCGGGCGCGACGAGGGCCAGCACGACGAGTGCGCCCAGCAGGACGACGAGGGCGCCGACGGTGAGCACGCGACCGACGCGGTCCACCATCCGTCCGGCGATGGGCGCCGCCACCGCCGAACCGATCGCGAACGTGCACAGGTGCAGACCCGCCTCCAGCGCGGTCAGGCCGCGCCCCTCCTGCAGGAAGAAGCTGAGCACGAGGAACACCCCGGTGAAGCCGGTGAAGTAGAGCGCCCCGATGGTGACGCCGCTCGCGTAGCCGGGCGTGCGGCGCAGGAGGCCCACGTCGAGCAGCGGGGCTCCCCCGCGGCGCACGACGCGGTGCTCCCACCGCACGAACGCCAGCGCGAAGACGGGGACGAGCACGAGGAGCGGCAGGAGGGTCACCGTGCCGCCCTCCACGTTGACCACCGGGACGAGCACCGCCAGGACGGTCGCGCCCAGCAGCACCGCCCCGAGGAGGTCCAGATGCACGCGGCCCGTCCCGGCGGACGGGTCGCGACCGGGGACCAGGCGCAGGATGGGCACGAGCAGCACCAGGCCGATGGGGACGTTGACGAGGAAGATCCAGCGCCACCCGTCCTCCGTGCCGGCAATCGCGATGATGAGGCCGCCCAGCACGGGGCCCAGCGCCGAGGACACGGAGACGACCAGGCCGAAGGTGCCGAACGCGACCCCGCGCTCCCGCCCGCGGAAGAGGGTCTGGATGAGCCCGGAGTTCTGCGGCGTCAGCAGGCCCGCCGACGCGCCCTGGACCAGACGGGCGACGACGAGCCAGGTGGCGTCGGGGGCGAGCCCCGCGGCGGCGCTCGAGGCGACGAAGCCCAGGAGGCCGATGACCATGAGGCGACGGCGACCGTAGGCGTCGCCGAGGCGGCCGCCGGTCACGAGGGTGAGGCCGAAGGCGAGGGCGTAGCCCGAGACGACCCACTGGATCGCACCCGGGGCCGCGTCGAGCCCGGAGCGCATCGAGGGCACCGCGACGTTCACGATGGTCACGTCGAGCAGCACCATGAACCCCACGACGAGGCTCACCCCGAGGACGCGCCAGCGCTGGGGGTCCGGCTGCTCCTGGTCGTCGGTCTCGACCGCCGCTCCTGCTCCGTGCTCGGCGCTGGTCGCCGGGGTCGTGTCCGTCACCCGGTCACGCTAGCGCCGGGGGCCAACGCCTCGGCGCCGTCCTAGCGGGGCGCCATCTCACTGGGGCCTCAGTCGGGGAGCTCGAACTGGATGCGCTGGATGGACGACGAGATCGGCGCGAACAGCTCCTCGCGGATGCGGTTGTGCTCGGGGTCCCGGTCGTAGCGCCGGTAGTCGTCGTCGCTGGCGAAGTCGACGGTGAGCGCGTAGGAGGCGTTCCCCGGCCGTAGCCCGCGGTCCTGCCCCGCCACGAGCCGGAGCTCGAGCCCGTCCACCCGCAGGTCGCGGAGCGCCTGCAGTGCCTCCTCGACCTTGTCGGTGGTCACACCCGGATGAACGACACCCACGACGACGTTGCGGATCATGCAGCCATGCTGCCCGGCAGTGCCCCGGATCGGGCCTGCCGGTCTCGCTCGAGGAAGGGAACCGATGACCGACGCCACGTCCACGACCGCCCGCAGCACCCAGGTGCAGCTCGTCCGCCGCCCCCAGGGCTGGCCCGACGACGCCGACTTCCGCACGGTCGAGGTCGAGCTGCCACCGCCGGGCGACGGCGAGGTGCGCGTGGCCAACGAGTTCATCTCCGTCGACCCCTACATGCGGGGGCGGATGAACGAGGGCAAGAGCTACATCCCCCCGTTCGTGCTCGGCGAGACCATGACGGGCGGCGCGGTCGGCCGGGTCGTCGCCTCGCAGTCGGACGACCTCCCGGTCGGCACCGCCGTGGGGCACGACCTCGGCTGGCGCGACGTCGCCCAGGGGCCCGCCGCCTCGTTCCGCCCGGTCACGGAGGTGCCGGGCACGTCGCTGTCGGTGCACCTCGGCGTCCTCGGGATGACGGGACTGACCGCCTACGTCGGCCTCACCGCCATCGCCGGGATCCGCGAGGGCGACACCGTCTTCGTCTCCGGCGCCGCCGGGGCAGTCGGCAGCACGGCGGGCCAGCTCGCCCGGCTGCTCGGCGCCGGACGCGTGATCGGGTCCGCGGGCGGCCCCGAGAAGGGCGGTCTGCTGACGGAGCGCTACGGCTACGACGCGGCCATCGACTACAAGGCGGGGCCGGTGGCCGAGCAGCTCGCCACGGCTGCGCCCGACGGGATCGACCTCTACTTCGACAACGTCGGCGGTGACCACCTCGAGGCTGCCCTCGGGGCCATGAACCGGGGCGGACGCGCAGCGCTGTGCGGCGCGATCGTCGGCTACAACGCCGCGGAGCCCGTGCCCGGTCCGCGCAACATGTTCCGGATCATCACGCAGGGCCTGACCCTCAAGGGCTTCACGCTCGGCGACTGGGGCCACCTCTCCGGCGAGTTCGGCGAGCGGATGGCGGGATGGTTCGCGGACGGACGGATCACCCACGACGAGACCGTGGTGGACGGCATCGAGAACGCCGTCGAGGCGTTCCGCTCGATGATGAGCGGCGGGAACGTCGGCAAGATGGTCGTCCGCACCGGCGGCTGAGCCGCCACGGGCGACCTCCGCGGCCCCGGCGCGCTGGACCCAGCGGGAGCGTCTGCGGTTTGATGCGACGCCCGGGGGCAGCGCGCCGCTGGCGGGAGGGAGATCGGCATGCTGGTGGCAGGGCTGGCACTGACGGGTGTGGCAGCACTCATCCACGTCTACATCTTCCTGCTGGAGTCGGTGTGGTGGCGGTCCCGCGCCCGCCAGGTCTTCGGCACCACGCCGGAGCAGGCGGAGCAGACCGCCGAGATGGCGTTCAACCAGGGCTTCTACAACCTGTTCCTCGCCGTCGGGATCGGGGTCGGGACCGTGCTGGTGGCGCTCGACGAGCGCACGGTCGGACTGACGCTCGTGCTGTTCGGGGCCGCATCGATGGTGGCCGCCGGGCTGGTGCTGGTGCTGAGCTCGCCGGCGAAGGCCCGTGCCGCACTCGTCCAGCTGACCCCGCCGCTGATCGGTGGCGCCCTCCTCGTGGTCGACCTGCTCTGAGGCCGCGCCCGAGCTGGCCGGGCTGGCCGGGCTGGCCGGGCTGGCCGGGGCGCATCTCATCGGAAGTCCCGGGAGCGGGCCCGGGCCTGGAGCACCTGGCCCGCCCCGGGCACGACGACGTCGATCGCCTCGATGCGGTCGGCGACGAGGTTGGTGACCCCGTCGTTGCGCTCCACCACGCCCCGGATCACCACGGCCACCCGGTTGCGGGCCGCGTGCCGGTGGCGGGTGAACACGCCCACCGAGCACACGACGTTGAGCATCCCCGTCTCGTCCTCCAGGTTGAGGAACGTGATGCCCTGCGCCGTGCCCGGACGCTGCCGGTGGGTGATCAACCCCGCTACGTGCACGCGCCGTCCGTGCTCCACGCCGCCCGTCTCGACTGGTCCGGTGAGGTCGGTGACCGCCCGCACCCCCGCGTCGCGCAGCAGCTCCCGCAGGTGCTCGACCGGGTGCCGTTCCGGTGAGATGCGCGTGGCCCAGAGGTCGGCGAGCGTCTCCTCCACCTCGGTCATGCCCGGCAGCACCGGCGCGGCCGGCGCGGGTGTCGTGCCGGGCAGGTGGTCGCCGCTCTCGGCGTACCCCGACGCCCACAGCGCCTCGCGTCGACTCAGCCCGAACCCGCTCAGCGCACCCGCCGTCGCCAGGGCCTCGAGCTGCGTCGTCGTGAGGTCGACGCGTCGCGAGAGATCGGTGACGTCCCGGTACGGCGCCGCCCGTCGCTCCGCGACGATCCGTCGCGCCACGTCGAGCCCGATGCCCTTCACCTCGTCGAGGCCGAGGCGCACGGCGAAGTCACCGTCGAGGCGGTGCTCGACCTGTTCGGGGAAGGCCGTCGTCGGCACCTCCGCGTCGGGGGCGAGCCGCTCGAGGTCGGCCTGCGCGGACGACCGCAGCACGTCGGGCCGGAGCACCTTGACCCCGTGGCGCCGGGCGTCGGCGACGAGGGACTGCGGCGAGTAGAACCCCATCGGCTGGTTGCGCAGGAGTCCCGCGAGGAACGCCGCCGGGTGGTGGAGCTTGAACCACGACGAGTGGTAGACCAGCAGCGCGAAGCTGAGCGCGTGGGACTCGGCGAAGCCGAAGTTCGCGAACGAGAGGATCTGGGCGTAGATCGCGTCGGCCTTGCGGCCCGTGATGCCCCGGCGCTCCATCCCCGCGTAGAGCTTCCCCTTCACGGACTCGATGCGCTCCACGCCGCGCTTCGACCCCATCGCGCGGCGCAGCAGGTCGGCGTCGTCGTGGCTGCAGTCACCGATCGCGACCGCCATCGCCATCAGCTGCTCCTGGAACAGGGGCACGCCCAGCGTGCGCTCGAGCACGGGCTCGAGGTCGGGGTGGTCGAACGACACCGGCTCCTTGCCCGTCGCCCGTCGCACGTAGGGGTGGACGGCCCCGCCCTGGATCGGCCCGGGGCGGATGAGGGCGATCTCGATCGCCAGGTCGTAGAAGCAGCGGGGCTGCAACCGCGGGAGCGTGCCGATCTGTGCCCGGCTCTCGACCTGGAACACCCCGATCGAGTCGGCGCGGCACAACATGTCGTAGACCTCGGGCTCCTCGCGCGGCACGGTGTCGAGGCGCCAGCGCACCCCGGTGTGCTCGTGCACGAGACGCATCATGTGGTCGAGCGCGCCCAGCATGCCGAGGCCGAGCAGGTCGAACTTCACCAGGCCCATCGTCTCCGCGGCGTCCTTGTCCCACTGGATGACGGTGCGCTTGTCCATCCGTGCCCGCTCGATCGGCACCACCTCGCCGATGGGCTGCTCGGTGAGCACCATGCCGCCCGAGTGGATGCCCAGGTGGCGGGGAGCGCCGACGAGCTGCTCGGCCAGGTCGACCACGGCGGTGGGGATGTCGAGGCTGCGGTCCACCTCCCGGCCCCAGCCGTCGACCTGCTTGCTCCAGGCGTCCTGCTGGCCCGTGGAGTGCCCCAGCGCCTTCGCGGCGTCACGGACCGCCATCCGCGGTCGGTAGGTGATGACGTTGGCGACCTGCGCCGCGTTGTGCCGCCCGTAGGTCTCGTAGACCCACTGGATCACCTCCTCGCGACGGTCGGAGTCGAAGTCGACGTCGATGTCGGGCTCCTCGTCGCGGTGCACGGAGATGAACCGCTCGAAGGGCAGCCGGTAGAACACCGCGTCCACCGCCGTGATCCCCAGCGCGTAGCAGACCGCCGAGCTGGCGGCACTCCCCCGCCCCTGGCAGAGGATCTCCTGATCCCGCGCGAACGCGACGATGTCGTGGACGATCACGAAGTAGCCGCTGAAGCCCTTGTCCTCGATGACGCCCAGCTCCCGCTCGATGCGTTCCCGCGCCTCGTGCTCGACGTCGCGACCCGCGTACCGCCGGGCGAACCCCTGGTCCACCAGCTCCCGCAGCCAGCTCGCCGCCGTGTGCCCGGCCGGGATGCCGCGGGTCGGCAGTCGAGGCTTCGCCTTCTGGAGGTCGAAGCCCAGCTCGTCGGCGAGGGTCACGCTGCGGGCGACCGCCCCGTCGTACCGCCCCAGCAGCCGCATCATCTCGGCCCCGCTGCGCAGGTAGGCCGCCGGACCCGCCGGGAGCCAGCCGTCCATGTCGCCCAGGCTGCGTCGTGCTCGCACCGCCGCCATCGTCCCCGCGAGCCGGTGCCCCGCCGGGGTCGCGTGGTGGACGTTGTTGGTGGCCACGACCGGGAGACCGACCGCGGCGGCGACGGCGGCCAGCAGGTCGTTGGTCTCGCGGTCGGACGGGCGCCCGTGGTGGGACAGCTCCACGGTGACGTTGTCCGCACCGAACCGTTCGACCAACAGGTCGACCTCCGCCCTCGCGGCGCGAGGCCCGCCAGCGGCGAGGGCGGTGCGCACCGTGCCCTTGCGGCAACCGGTCAGCACCATCCAGTGGTCCCGCCCCCGCTCCGCGAGCTCGTCGAGGTCGTAGACCGGGCGTCCCTTCTCGTCGCCACGCAGGTGGGCGTCCGTCATGGCGGCCGCCAGACGGTGGTAGCCCTCCACCCCGCGGGCCAGCACCAGCAGGTGGGCGCCCTCCGGATCGGCCGCCCCGTTCTGCGGACCGCTCAACCCGAGGGACAGCTCCGCGCCGTACACCGTCCGCAGGGCGCCACCCTCCACCGCCGCGGCTGCCTCGGCCAGCATCGGAGCCCCGTAGAACCCGTCGTGGTCGGTCAGCGCGATCCCGTGGAGCCCGAGCCGAGCCGCCTCGACGACCAGCTCCTCCGGCGAGCTCGCCCCGTCGAGGAAGCTGTAGTGGCTGTGGCAGTGCAGCTCCGCGTAGGGCACCGCACCCACCGGCGCCTCCACCGCGACGGCCTCCGGACGGCGGCGCCGTCGACGCGAGATCGGCGCGTCGTCGGCACCGGGGCGCGCCGAGAGCCGCCGCTCCAGCTCGCTCCACGGCACCGCCGGGTTGTTCCATCCCATGCCGCCACTTTATCGAACATGTGTTCGGGTCGTAGTTTCTTGTCCACAGCCGTACGGCGTCGCTCCCGCCCCTCCTCAGAACTGTCGGTGGGCTCGGGTTGAGTGGTCGCCATGACGGGGGTCAGCTCTTCTGGGGACGCCGGTGGCTTCGGGCCACCGGTGCCGGAACCCCCTGCCGAGTTCTTGGTCGATGCGCCGGAGCCGGACTGGTTGGAGCATGCCTTCGCCACGGGTGAGTGGCCGGTCGAGGCGACGCTGGGTTGCCGGATCGTCGCGAGCGACGAGGAGCGGTACGACGCGTCTGAGTCCCCGAGGGAATCGGAGCCCGGATGGACGGTGCCGGGTGTCGACGTGGGGCACCCGTTGCTGGAGGCGATCCGGACGGCGACGGACGTGCTCGCTGCCGACGGGCGTACGGGCCTCGGCTGGTTGAGCGCACCGCAGACCGGCATCGCGCTGATCGACGCCCATCGGCTGGTTGCGCGGGCCTCCGCGCTGGTGGCCGTGCTGGTGCAGCATGTCGAGGAGATCGAGCTTCACCGGAGCAACGGCGCCTCGACCGCAGCGGTGTGGCTTGCGAACGCCACGGCGAGTACCCGGCGGGACGCCTACCGGTTCGCGCGGATCGGTGAGGCGATCACCGGCGACACGAGCCGCTACCGGGCTCACCTCGCGCCGGCGTGTGAGACCGGTGCGGTGGATACCGAGCAGGCCGACGTCATCGTCAAGGCCCTCGACGCGCTCCCCCAGGGCTTGCCGGCCGAGCTGCGGCTGCAGGCCGAGGAGGCGATGGTGGGCTTCGCGGCCGACCACGACGCCCGGGCCCTGCGAGCGCTGGGGAAGAGGATCCTCACCGTGATCGCTCCCGAGGTGGGCGAGGCCCACGAGGCGGCATTGCTGGAGCGCGAGGAGCGAGAGGCCCGTGGCACCTCGCGGCTCAGCATGGTCTCCGACGGCCTCGGTCGCGTGTGGGGCCGGTTCGTGATCCCCGAGCTCCACGGCGCGATGCTCCGCAAAGCCCTCGACGCCTACGCCGCCCCGCAGCACCTCAACACCGCCGACGACCCCGAGCGACGCTTCCAACGGGACCGGTCGACACCCGAGCGCTACGGACACGCCTTCCAACAGGTGCTCGAGATGCTCGACCAGAAGGACCTCCCCAACGCCGGCGGCACGGGCGCGACCGTCGTCGTCACGATGACCCTCGAGTCACTCCTCGGTGGGTTGGCGACAGCGTCCCTCGACACCGGCGGCCAGATCAGCGCCGCCGAAGCAAGACGCCTCGCCTGCGACGCCGGGCTCGTCCCCGCGGTCCTCGGCACGAGGAGCGAGGTCCTCGACCTCGGCCGCACCGCCCGCTTCCACACCAAGGCCATGCGCACCGCGATGGCTGTCAGGGACAAGGGCTGCGTCGCCGAGGGCTGCACGAGACCACCCCACCAGTGCCACGCCCACCACCTCACCGCCTGGTCAGCCGGCGGCCACACCAACACCAGAGACGGCTGCCTCCTCTGCGACCAGCACCACCACCAGATCCACGACCCGCTCTACCTCGTCGAACGACTCGGCACCGGCAAGCTCCGCTTCACCCGCCGCGAGTGAGAGCAGCACGCCTCGCTCGACGACTAGCCTGGGCGCGTGACTGCGCGCGAGGCCCTTCCCGGGCTCTGGGAGCTGCCGCTCGAGGCGACGTCGGACACGACGGCGCTCATCCCGGCCGACCTCGAGGCGGCCGTCGGCCACTCGCTCGACGTGGGGCACATCCACCACGTGCAGGGCATGCTCGGCGTGGTCCACGGGCTGCGGTTCTCGCCGCTGCCGGGGCCGGCGGACTGGGCGTACCTGACCTGCAGTCGCGGCGAGGTGCTCGTGCTCGTCGTGGACGTGCGCGTGGGGTCGCCGTCGTTCGGTCGGCACCGGGAGGTACGCCTCTCGACTGCTCCCGGCGAGCCGGGCACGGCTACCCCCGACACCACCGAATCGGCGCCCCTGGCCGGGCTCTACGTCGGACCGGGCCTCGCCCACGGGTTCACGGCCCTCGTCGACGACAGCGTGCTCACGCACCTCGGCCCGCGGGGGCGTCGGCCGGAGAAGGACCGCCTGGTCCACGCCTTCGATCCGACCCTGCGGCTGCCGTGGCCGATCGACACCGGCGCGACCGGCGCGACCGGCGCGACCGGCGGCCGTTCCGCCCTCACGCTCCCACCCGAGGGCGCAGACGCGCCGCTGCTCGCCGCCCTGCGAAAGTCCTCCCGCCTCCCCACCTGGGCCGACTGGCGCGCCCGCATCACCGAGCGCGGCTGACACCGGAGCACAAGCACCGGAGACACAGGGGGACGCACACCGATGGACAACCACGACCTCAAGAAGGACCCCCGGCTGCCCTACCGCGCGACGACGAGGATCGAGGTCGTCGACGTGCCGGCGATCGCGTTCCTCGCGGCCGTGGGCGAGGGCGATCCCAACACGTCACGGCTCTACGCGGACGTGGTCGAGGCGCTCTACGCGTCGTCGTACGGCGTGCGGGCGGTCGCGATGGCGGAGCTGGGCCGCAAGCACACCGTCGCCCCGCTCGAGGGGCTGTGGTGGGCCGACGACCTGCGGGTCTTCTCGGCTCGCGACAAGGACGCGTGGCACTGGCAGATGATGATGGCCCAGCCCGCGTGGGTGACGGACGACCTCGTCACCGCCGGCATCGAGCGCGCCCGGAGCAGGCGGGACCTGGCGGAGGGCGACCGGGTCACCTTCACCACCGTCACCGAGGGTCTCGCGGTCCAGACGCTCCACGTCGGTCCCTACGACGCCGAGGGCCCGACCATCGCGCAGATGCACGACGAGTTCATGCCGCAGCACGGCTACCGACCGCGGGGTGCGCACCACGAGATCTACCTGTCGGACGCCCGGAAGACCGCACCCGAGCGCCTGCGCACGATCCTGCGCCAGCCGATCGAGCCGATCGAGCCGACCACCCAGACGGAGCAGCCCGGGCCTCAGTCGTAGCCCGCCTCGATCCACCACCCGCCGTCGACGCAGGCCAGGAGCCACGCCCGGCCGTCCACGCCGACGACCTGGAACCGGGCGGCACGGCGCAGCGGGGAGCCGGCCTCCTCCCACCACGCCTCGTCCATGGGCCACGGGCCGGCCCAGGCGTCGACCGGCAGCCAGCCCACGTCGGGCACCCGCACGGTCGCCGGCTCGGCGCTCACCCATCCCCGCTCGTCGACCTCGACGGGCAGCCCGGCATGGTCGATCAGCTCGCCGGGCAGGGGCTCGGCGAAGACCCGGGCGGGTGCCGGACCGGGGATCTGCCCGGGCCACGGCTGCTGCGGCGAGCGCACCACCCGGGTCCGCTCGCCCCACGGCACGGAGGTCTGCCGCGCCGCGGGCGTGCGGCCTCCCTGGGCGACGGGGACCCGGACCGCGTCGTACCCCAGCAACGCCTGCACCCGCGCCATCCCCCGCTCGACGAGCTCGGAGGCACCACCGCCCCACAGGCCCTCCGCATGGGCGGCGGCCGGCTCGGCGGTCGCCGGCACGAAGCGCACGCGGGTGACCGGCTCGGTCACCGCCACCACGGCACGGCGGCTGCGCACCGATCCCTGCGCCTGGCCCTGGAGCTGCCAGTGCACCCGGTCGACCAGGTCACGGGCCGAGAAGTGGCGGGGGTGCAGCCACTCCCGCGACGAGACGACGACGTCCTCGCCACGCGGGCCGGCGCAGGACGCCTCGACGCGCACCGCCGTGCCGACGAGCTGGCGTTCGGCGAGCCCGGCCACGAACCGCTCCGCGGTCGTGCGGACGCTGAAGCAGATCGCCTCCACGGAGTCGAGCGGCGGCTCGAAGGCGACCTCGCACGCCAGCTCGGGCGGCGGGGTGCGCGCGGCGAGCGGGCCGGCCGTCTCCCCGCGGACCCGTCGGTGCACCTGCAGCCCGTAGGCACCGAAGCGCCGCGACACGTCACCGGGGGCCAGCTCGGCGAGCTCGCCCAGCGTGCGCAGGCCGAGCCGGTGGAGCAGCGAGACGAGCTCGTCCGCCTCCGGGTCGGCGAGGAGGGCGTCGACCGCGAGCCCCCGCAGGTAGGCCGGGGAACCACCGGCCGCCACCACCTCGTGGGCCTGCACCCCCGCCCGACGGGCCGCCTGCTCCGCGGTGAACACGTCGTCGGCGATGCCGATCCGCACGTCCCACACGCCGGCCTCGACCAGCATCTCCGCGTAGAGCGCCGCCGCGTGCGCCTCCCCGCCCCCGAACCTCGCCGGCGCCCGCACCGCCATCAACCCGGGTCGCAGCGGCGCGACCCCGGGCCGCAGCCGCTCGACCACCCCGAGCACCGTCTCGAAGGCGCGCGCGTCGCGGTCGGGGTCGGCGTCGAGCAGCACCAGCTCGGGGCACCGCGCCTGGGCGTCGCGTCGTCGCATCCCCCGGCGCACGCCCTCCGCGCGCGCCGCGTCGTTGCAGACCTCGACGACGTTGCGGCCCAGCACCGCGGCGGGCACGGCGGTCGAGAGCCCCTCCTCCGTGAGCGCCGCGACCACCGACCAGTCCGGGCACCAGACGACGAGCACCCGGCCCGAGCCGCTCATCCCGCCCTCCCCAGCTGCAGCTCGCCGTGGCGCGGCGGGGCCGCTCCGCGTCGTACGGCGACACGCATCTGCCGCTCCCGCAGCCGACCGTCGCCGTGGTCGAGCCCGGACCACCGGCTCTCCTCGACCTCGAGCCGCGCCTCGCAGCGTGGCCAGTCGCCCCACACCACGAGCACGGCGGAGCGCTTGCGGAGGCGCGCCTCGACGACGCTCGCCGCCCGCGCGTCCACCCGTGTGCGGGGTCGCAGCACCACGAGCCGCACCACGTCGACGAGCGCCGCGGTCGCCTCCAGCCACAGGTCGGCGGGGTCGGGGACGAGCACGGTGCGGGACGGCTCGACCCCGAGCTCGACGGCCGCCTCCACGCCGAGGTCGGGCCAGCCGACGACCGCCGTCCACTCTCCCGCCGCGGACGCACCGGCCATCAGGAGCAGCGCCAGCCGCGCCGAGTCCACCCCGTAGACCGCCCCCGCCCGCAGCTGCACCAGGCCGCCCAGCGACGCGTGGGTGGGCACGGTCAGCCGCGCGGGCCCGCCCTCGAGGGCCGCGACCTTCTGCCGCAGCCGGGCCACGACGTCGTCGGCCGAACCGGGCGCCGAGGCGGGGGCGAGAGCGGGAACGGACACCTCTCGATGATCGAACATTTGTTCGACTCGCGCAAGCCGGTGTCCCCACCCTCGAACACCCCCGAAGAGCCCACCCGAGACCCATCGAACACCCCACCCGAGACCCACCGCCCGTTCCGCCCAGAGCAGAACGGGAGCACCCGCACGACCTCCCGGGCCTAGCATCGCGGCATGGGCCAGCTCACCCGTGCGACCACCCTCCCCACCTCCCCCGCGCCCACAGCGCCCACCGCGCCCACCCGCCCCGAGCCCCTGTGGCGTGAGCTGACCGGCCGCGTCCTGCGCCGCCACCGCCACGAGCGCGGGGAGCGGCTCACCGAGACGGCGGAGCGGGCCGGGGTGTCGACGCAGTACCTCTCCGAGGTCGAGCGCGGGCGCAAGGACCCCTCCTCGGAGATCCTCGCCGCCGTCGCCGGCGCCCTCGACCTCACGCTGCTCGACCTGGCGGCCGAGGTGGCCCGCGACCTCCGGCACCTCGCGGCCCCCGCCCCCACCGGCCCCCGCCCGCTGCCCGTCGCCGCGCCCCGGCCGGTCGGCGGGCCGGCGACGGGCACGGACGCCCGGGCCCACGCCCCCCTGGCCCTCGTCGCCTGACCCCCCGTTCCCCGGGTCGTGGTGCCAGCCCGCCGGATTCCGCAGGCCTCGCACCACGACCCGGATGGGCGGCAGGAACGGGCCTCAGACCGGCACGTCCGACCGGATCACCGTGTCGGCCAGGCCGTAGGCGACCACCTCGTCGGCCCGCAGGATCCGGTCGCGGTCGGTGTCGCGCCGCAGGGTCGCGACGTCCTGCCCCGTGTGCAGCGACAGCGCCTCCTCGAGCTCCGCCCGCACGGCGAGGATCTCGTCGGCCGCGAGGATGAGGTCGGGGATCGTCCCCCGGCCCTGCCCGGCCGGCTGGTGGAGCAGCACCCGCGCGTGCGGGAGCACCGCCCGCTGTCCCGGGTCGCCCGCCGCCAGCAGCAGGGCCGTGGAGGAGAAGGCCTGCCCGACGCACGTCGTCGCCACCGGCGCGCGCACGAACCGCAGCGTGTCGTAGACCGCCAGCACCGCAGCAGGCGAGCCGCCCGTCGAGTTGATGTAGAGGTTGACGGGGAGCTCCGGGTTCTCGGCCTCGAGGTGCAGCACCTGCGCGATCAGCGCGTTCGCCACGCCGTCGTCGAGCTCGGTCCCGAGGTAGACGATCCGCTCCTCGAGCAGCCGGCTGTAGACGTCCGTCACCCGGTCGCCCCGCGGCGTGCGGTTGACGACGTTCGGGATCACGTAGCCGCTCATCGCGCAGACCCCGCGGAGGCCCCCGCACCCCGGACCCCCGCACCCCGGACCCCCGCCCGCGCGGTGACGCCGATCGAGCGGCGTACGCCGGGGCGCAGCTGCGCGAGGTCGCTCACCACCGCGTCGGCGAACCCGTAGGCGACGGCTTCCTCGGCCGTGTAGACCCGGTCGCGGAGGGAGTCCGAGAAGACGCGCTCGAGCGGCTGCCCGGTCTCCTCGGCGATGATCGCGAGCACCGTGTCGCGCACCGAGCGCAGGTCCTCGGCCTGCAGCTCGATGTCGGGCGCGTAGCCCCCGATGCCGGCGGAGCCCTGGTGCATCAGCACCTTGGCGTGCGGCATCACGAAGCGCTTGCCCCGCGTGCCGCTGCACAGCAGGAACTGCCCGGCGCTGTAGGCCATCCCCAGCGCCACGGTCGCCACGTCGGTGGGCAGGAGCCGCATCGTGTCGCGGATGGCCAGCATGGCCGGCACGGAGCCGCCCGGCGAGTGGATCCACAGGCTGATGTCGGTGGTCGGGTCCTCGTCGGCGAGCAGCACGAGCTGCGCGCACAGCTGGCTGCCGTTCTCGTCGTCGAGGGGTCGGTCGAGGAGCAGCACGCGCTGCGCGAGGAGCTCCTCGGCGGTGCGTCTGCCCAGCAGGGGCGGTCGGTCGTCGCTCATGGTCCGAGCCTGCGGGGCAGGGCCTTCCCCGACGAGCCGGTGCTGCGGGCAGCAGAACGGCTCCGCCCCGGGCAGAACCGGGGCGGAGCCGTGGGGACCGATCAGCGCTTGCGCTTCTCCCGCACGCGCTGCTGGATCACGATCGGCGTCCCGACGAACCCGTACTCCTCGCGCAGGCGACGCTCGATGTAGCGCTCGTACGACGCGTCGAGCTTGCCCGACGTGAAGAGGATGAAGGTCGGGGGCGCGGTCGACGGCTGCGTGCCGAACAGGACCTTGGGCTGCTTGCCGCCCCGGACCGGGTGCGGGTGCTCGGCGACGAGACGCCCCAGGAACGAGTTGAGCGCACCGGTGCCGACGCGCGTCTCCCAGCCCTCCAGCGCCCGGTCGAGCGCCGGGACCAGCCGGTCGATGTGCCAACCGGTGCGTGCCGTGACGTTGATCCGCGGCGCCCACTGCACCTGGACGAGCTCGCGCTCGATCTCGCGCTCCAGGTAGTAGCGACGCTCCTCGTCGACCAGGTCCCACTTGTTGAAGGCGATGACGAGCGCGCGGCCGGCCTCGCGGACCGTCTGCACGATCCGCAGGTCCTGCTCCGAGATCGACTGGCCGCCGTCGATGACGAGCACCGCGACCTCGGCCCGGTCGATGGCGGTGGTGGTGCGCAGGGAGGCGTAGTACTCGTGCCCCGACGCCTCCTTGACCCGCTTGCGGATGCCGGCGGTGTCGATGAAGCGCCAGGCCCGGCCGCCGAAGTCGATGAGCTCGTCGACGGGGTCGACCGTCGTGCCGGAGGCGTCGTCCACGACGACGCGGTTCTCGCCGGCGAGCTTGTTGAGGAGCGACGACTTGCCGACGTTCGGCTTGCCGACGATCGCGATGCGGCGCGGCCCGCCCACCTCGGTGGGCTGCACCGGCGGCGGCTCGGGGAGCACCTCGAGCACGGCGTCGAGCAGGTCGCCCGATCCGCGGCCGTGGATCGCGGAGACGGGGTGGGGCTCGCCGAGGCCGAGGTTCCACAGGCCGTAGGTCTCGGTCTCGGTGCGCTGGTCGTCGACCTTGTTGGCGGCGAGCACGACGGGCTTCTCCGCCCGGCGCAGCACCCGCACCACGGCCTCGTCGGCGTCGGTGATGCCGACCGTGGCGTCGACGACGAAGAGCACGGCGTCGGCCAGCGACACCGCGATCTCTGCCTGCTCGCGGATGCGCTCGGCCAGGCCGCGGGCGTCGGGGTCCCACCCGCCGGTGTCGACCACGGTGAAGGCGCGCCCGTTCCACTCCGCGTCGTAGGACACCCGGTCGCGCGTGACGCCCGGCCGGTCCTCGACGACGGCCTCGCGGCGGCCGATGATGCGGTTGACCAGGGTCGACTTGCCCACGTTGGGGCGGCCGACGATCGCCAGGACCGGCACGGGGGCGACGGGACCGTCGTGCTCGAACCCCGCGGACCCCTCGAGCCCGGAGGCGTCGTCGGGGAGGGCGGGCTGGTCGTCGTGCTCGGTCATGGTGCTCCTGGTTCGAGGTGGACGAGCCCCGTGTACGGGTCCTCGTCGAGGTCGTCGGGCGCCAGCGGACCGGGCAGCTCGCGCCCGGTCGCCGCACGCGCGGCGTCGATCGTGCTCAACATGTGGCGTCGCAGCAACAACGAGGCCTCCTCCACCTGTTCCCGGGTGCGGGGCCACGGCTGCTGCGGCAGCCGCAGGGGCTCACCGTAGTAGAGATCGACCGTTCCACCACGTCGCGGCAGGTCGCTGCTCCGTCCGCCGGGCTCCCGCGACCCCAGGATCGCGACCGGAACGACGGGGACACCGGCCACGAGGGCCAGGTACGCGGCCCCGCGGTGGAACCGCGACAGGTCGCCCGGCCCCCGGCGTCCCTCGGGGAAGATGCCCACCGCCCCGCCGCGCTCCAGCACGCGCAGGCAGGTGCGGATCGCGGCGCGGTCGACGCGGAAACGGTCGAGCGGGACCTGTCCACAGGTCCGGAGGAAGGCGCCGAGCGGACCGGTGAACATCTCCGCCTTCGTCAGGGCATGCACCGGACGCGGGCTGAAGATCGCCAGCAGCGGGCCGTCGGCGACGCCGATGTGGTTGGCCGCGAGCAGGACGCCGCCCCGCCGCGGCACGTTCCCCGCGTGGTGGACCCGCACGGCGAAGCGCCGCCGGATGAGGAACCGCGACGTCGGCCGACCGCCGTGGAGCAACCAGCGCGACGGCAGGGGGACGGGCGAGGAGGTGCCCGGCGTCACGACCGTGCCTCGACCACCCCGGCACGCGCGTCCGCGGCGAGGGCCGCCACCTGCGTGACGACCTGCTCCAGGGTGTACGGCGTCGTGTCGATCTCGACCGCCCCGTCGGCCCGCACGAGCGGGGCCGTGGTGCGGCCCGAGTCGATCGCGTCGCGGGCGAGCAGCGACTGCTCGGTCGCCGCGACGTCCGAGCCGCCCTCCTCGGCCGCGCGCCGGGCGGCCCGGGCGGCGGGGTCGGCGGTCAGGTACACCTTCACCGGGGCGTCCGGCCACACGACCGAGCCGATGTCCCGGCCCTCGACGACGATGCCGCGACCCTCGGCGAGGGTCGCCGCGATGATGCCGCGCTGCAGCTCCAGCAGGCGCGCCCGCACGGCGGGGACGACGGCGACCGGGCTGACGGCGGCGTTGACCTCGTCGGAGCGGATCGGACCGGAGACGTCCTCCCCGTCGACCACGATGGTCGGGGCGAGCGGGTCCGTGCCCGAGACGAGCTGCGGCTCGTCGGCGCGGGCGGCCACGGCCTCGGCGTCGTGCACGTCCACCCCGGCCCGCAGCATCCACCAGGTGACGGCGCGGAACTGCGCACCGGTGTCGAGGTAGGCCAGGTCGAGCCGGTCGGCGACGCCCCGGCAGGTGCTCGACTTGCCCGAGCCCGAGGTGCCGTCGACCGCGATCACGAGGGTCGCGGGAGCGCTGTCGGGGCGGGCGGAGGTCGGCGTGGTCGGAGTGCTCACGGGCGAGCACCCTACCGGTGCGTGACCCAGCCCCGCTCCTCCAGCGACGTCAGCAGGTGCTCCGCGCGGACCTCCTCGACCACGAGCTCCACGAGGCCGACGGGGCGGCCCGGGTCGTGGTCGATCCGGATGTCCTCGATGTTGACGCCGCTGGCCACGGCGTCGCCGAAGAGGCGCGCGAGCTCGCCCTGGTGGTCGGGCACCGAGACCCACACCGAGCGCATCGGGCGCGGCGGCCCGCCGTGCTTGGCCGGGATCGCCCGCGTGCCCCGCACGCCCCGCTGCAGGATCTCCTCGAGACCGGCCCGGTCGCCGGAGGCGACGGTGGCGATGAGCACGTCGAGCTGCTGGCGCATCTCGCCGAGGAGCTCGACGACGGCCTCCGCGTTGCCCGCGACGATCTGTCCGTAGAGCCCCGGCGCACCGGCCGCGATGCGCGTCACGTCGCGCAGCCCCTGACCCGAGAGCGTCAGGTGCTGCTCGGGCGCACCGTCGAGCAGCCCGGCGACGAGCCCCGACGCCAGGTGCGGCACGTGCGACGTCCGCGCGACCGCGCGGTCGTGCTCCTCGGGCGTCAGCCACACGGGGGTCGCCCCGCACAGCCGCACGACGGACTCGACGAGCTCGACCGCGTCCGGCTCGGACCGGGGGTGCGGCGTGACGGCCCAGGGCCGTCCCTCGAACAGCGAGGCCGAGGCGGCCAGCGGGCCCGAGCGCTCGCTGCCCGCCATGGGGTGCGAGCCGACGTACCGCTCCGCGTGCGCACCGGCCGGCCCCGCGAGGACCTCGCGCAGCGGCGCCTCCTTGACCGAGCCGACGTCGGTGACCACCGCGCGCGGGTGCCGCAGCAGGGCCTCGGAGACGACGCTGCCGACGAGGTCCGGGGGCACGGCCACCACGACGAGCGCGACCTCCGCGTCGTCGGCCTCGGTCGCCGCTCGTCCCGCGCCGAGCCCGGAGGCCGTGCGGACGTTCTCCGGGACGCGGTCCCGCAGCAGCACGTCGTGGCCGGCCGCGGCGAGGCCGAGGGCCACGGACGTCCCGATCAGGCCGACGCCGACGACGAGGACCGGGCCCGTGGTCGGGGCTCCGGCCCGGGGGGCGCTGGGGTGCGGCTCTCGACCGGCGGGCTCATCGGGCACCGGGCGAGGATAGCGGCGCCGTACGCCGCGGCCGGGCCCGCCTCAGAGCTGGGCGCGGTCGAGGAGCGCGCCGAGCTCCTCGCGCGTGAGGTCCCGCAGCCCGCCGCCCCGCAGCCCGCGCAGCTCGACGGGGCCGATCTTCGTGCGGGTCAGCCGTCGCACCGGGTGGCCGACGTGCTGCAGGAGGCGACGCACGATCCGGTTGCGGCCCTCGTGGATGACGAGCTCGACGATGGTGCGACCCGTCGCCCCGCCCGCGCCCTTCTCGACGATCTTCACGGACCGGACCGTCACCGGACCGTCGTCCAGGGTGACACCGTCGCGCAGCTCCTGCAGGGTCTCGCGGCCCACCTGGCCCTCGACCTCGGCGACGTACGTCTTGTCCACCTCGAACGACGGGTGCGCCATGCGGTGCGCGAAGTCGCCGTCGTTCGTCAGCAGGATGAGTCCCGAGGTGTCCGTGTCGAGCCGTCCGACGTGGAAGAGCCGCTCGGGTCGGTCGGCCACGAGGTCGCCCAGGTTCCGCCGGCCCTCGGGGTCGCTCATCGTCGACACCACGCCCAGGGGCTTGTTGAGCACGAGGTAGACGTGGGGCGAGATCGGCGGCAGCCGCTGACCGTCGACGCGGATCACCGCCGTGCGCGGGTCGACCTTGGTGCCCAGGCGCGTGACGACCTCGCCGTCGACGGTGACGAGACCGTCCAGCATCAGCTCCTCGCACTTGCGGCGCGAGGCCACGCCCGACTGCGCGAGCAGCTTCTGCAGGCGGATGAGGCCCTCGTCGTCGGTCTCGATCGTCATGCCGGGGGTTCCTCCATCTCGTCGAGCCCGGGCAGGTAGGGCGCCAGCTCGGGCAGGTCCTCGAGGCTCGTGATGCCGATGCGCTCCAGGAAGTAGGACGTCGTGCGGTAGAGGTGGGCGCCGGTCACCGGGTCCTGGCCCGACTCCGCCACCAGTCCGCGGGCGAGCAGGGTGCGCATGACGCCGTCCACGTTGACGCCCCGCACCGCCGAGATGCGCGCTCGCGACACCGGCTGCTGGTAGGCGACGATCGCCAGCGTCTCGAGGGCGGCCTGCGTCAGGCGCGACGACTGCCCCTCGAGCACGAAGCGCTCCACGACCGCCGCGTGGGCCTCGCGCGTGTAGTAGCGCCAGCCGCCCGCGACGTTCCGCAGCTCGAAGCCGCGGCCGTCGGCGGCGTACTCCGCCTCCAGGGCGCGCAGCGCCGCCTCCACCTCGGCCGTGCCCCGCCCGACGGCGGAGGCCAGGACGACCGCGGGCAGCGGCTGGTCGGCCACCATGAGGAGGGCCTCGAGGCTGGGCCGCAGCTCGGCCGCGGGCACCGCCGCGGGTGTCTCGGCGGGGGTCTCGGCGGGGGTCTCGGCGGGGGTCTCGGGGTCCGGTCCCTCGGTGTCGCTCACGCGCCCTCCTCCCGACCGTTCGCCGGGGCCGCCGGCGCGCCGTCGAACTCGTCCACCCCGTCGAGGACGTCCGCGGCGTCGCCGTCGACACCGACGTCCTCGCCCGTCCACCGCACGCTGAGCTCGCCGAGCGCGACCACCTGGTCGAAGGCGACGAGCCCCTCGCGGAACAGCTCCAGCAGGGCGAGGAAGCGGGCGACCGTCGTGAGCCGGTCGGGGGCGTCGGCCACCAGCGTGCGGAACGTCGCCGTGCCCTGGCGCCGCAGCACCGTCACGACGAGCGCTGCCTGCTCGCGCACGCTCACGGCGGGCGCGTGGATGTGGGTCAGCGACACCTCCGGCGCGACCTTCGGTGCCATCGCCGCCGCGGCGAGCCGGGCGAACTCCTCCAGCCCGATCCCGATCAGCACCTCGGGCAGCAGCGTCGCGAAGCGCTCGTCGAGACCGACCGCGCGCGGGTGCCGCCGGGTCTCGTCCGCGAGGCGCCGCTCCAGCACGCCGGCGACCTGGCGGTAGGCCTTGTACTGCAGCAGCCGCGCGAACAGCAGGTCCCGCGCCTCGAGGAGGGCGAGGTCCTCCTCGTCCTCCACCTCGGCCGACGGCAGCAACCGCGCGGCCTTGAGGTCGAGCAGGGTGGAGGCGACGAGCAGGAAGGACGTGGTCTGCTCGAGGTCCCACACCGGTCCCCCGGCCTTGACGTGGGCGATGAACTCGTCGGTGACCTGCGAGAGCGCGACCTCGGTGACGTCGAGCTTGTGCTTGGAGATGAGGGTGAGGAGCAGGTCGAACGGCCCCTCGAAGTTGTCGAGCCGCACGGCGAACGCCGACCCGCCGGCGACGGCCTCGGGTGCCGGCGCGGTCATCCCTCGCCGCTCAGTCGGCGCGCGATGGCGGAGTCCGCGCCGTTCTCGTCGAGGTCCGCGAGCGCCAGCGCGACGGCCTCGCGCACGAGCCGTCCCCGGTCCACCGCCGTCCCCAGCTCGGCGCGCAGGCGCAGCCGGGCGGACTCCAGCTCGAGCAGCTCGGCCGACGTCACGTAGACGGTCATCTTCTCGTCGTGCTTCACCCGCCCGCTCGTACGGCGCGGGGCGGCCTCCGCCGGCGGTGCGGCCGGGGCGGGCGCGGGCGCGGGCCCCGGTACGGGCTGGGGCGCGGGCTCGGTCGTCGGCCGGAACAGGTCGTCCGCCGACGGCAGGCTCACGCGCCGGGCCACCGGGCGAGCACCTCCCGGGCGAGCTGGCGGTAGGAGTCGGCACCGGTCGACTTCGAGGCGTAGCTGGTGATCGGCTCGCCCGCGACCGTCGAGTCGGAGAACTTCACCGTGCGGCGGATGACCGTGTGGAAGACGGTGTCCCCCCAGGCCTGCACGAGCCGCTCCATGACCTCGCGGCCGTGGAGGGTGCGGCCGTCGTACATCGTGCCGAGCACGCCGTCGATGACGAGGCGCGGGTTGAGCCGCTGCGCCACCTTGTCGATCGTCGTCTTGAGCAGGGCGACGCCGCGGAGCGCGAAGTACTCGCACTCCAGCGGCACGATCACGCCGTCGGCCGCGGTGAGCGCGTTGACGGTCAGCAGGCCGAGGGAGGGCTGGCAGTCGATGATGATGACGTCGTAGCGCTCCACCGCCGGCGCCAGCACGCGCGAGAGCGTCTGCTCGCGGGCCACCTCGTGCACGAGCTGCACCTCGGCGGCCGACAGGTCGATGTTGGAGGGCAGCAGGTCCATCCCCGGCACGCCGGTCTCGACCACGACGTCGTCGATGGTGACGTCGGGCTCCATGAGCAGGTTGTAGACCGACAGGTCCATCTCGTGGGGGTTGAGCCCCAGGCCCACCGAGAGCGACCCCTGCGGGTCGAAGTCGACGAGCAGCACCGTGCGCCCCAGCTCGGCGAGCGCCGCGCCCAGGTTGATCGCCGTCGTCGTCTTGCCGACGCCACCCTTCTGGTTGCACATCGCCACGACGCGCGCCCCGCCGTGGTGGGTCACGGGCGGCGGCTCCGGGAAGGACGGCATCGGGCGACCCGTCGGTCCCAGGTCGCCCACGGGGACGGTGGGCGTCACCGCCGGTGCGGTGTCGAACAGGGGGTCGGTCACGCGTTCCTCGGCTCCTCGGGTGCAGCGCTGGTGAATGTCGACACGGCGACTCGGCGTACGCCGCGACTCTACAACCGGCGGACCCCGGTGGTGAGCATCACCAGCTCGCCCAGGTCGTCGCACGCGTCGAGGTCCACCAGCGCCTCGATCACCCAGTCGTGGTGGCCCTCGGGGTCGTCGAGCGTCTGGGTGACCCGGAGCCGGCGCACCTCGGGCGGCGCGTCGTCGCCCGGGCCGTCCGGCCAGCCGGGTGCGGGCCCGCGGTCCTCGACCACGGAGAGCAGCGCCGGCCCCCGCGCGTCCGCCCCGGTGCGGAGCTCGTCGTGCTCGGCGAAGTAGTCCTCGATCGCGGCGTCCCACACCGAGCGCCCCACCTGCACCGCGCGCGGCGGCTCGACCCGGTCGGCGGCGAGCCGCTCCGCCCGCACCAGGCCGTCGAGGTCGTCCCGCGCGAACCGCTGGACCTGCGCGAACACGGCGTTGCGCACCATGACGCGGAAGGCCGGCTGCTGCGAGAGCGGCCGACCGCCCCCGGGCACCGGCGAGCCGCCTGCGGCACGCTCGGCCGCGGCGCGGCGTACGGCCTCGGGATCGTCCGCCGTGAGCGCCTCCCACTCGTCGACGAGGCTGGAGTCGGTCTGGCGCACCGTCTCCCCCAGCCACTCGACGATCTCGTCGAGCTCGGGCGTGCGGTGCCGCTCCGGGACGGTGTGGCGCAGCGTGCGGTAGGCGTCGGAGAGGTAGCGCAGCAGCACGCCCTCGGAGCGCGCGAGGCCGTAGCGGCTCACCATGTCGGTGAAGCCCATCGCCTGCGTGAACATCTCCCGCACGATCGACTTGGGCGCCAGGGCGTCCTCGGGGAGCCACGGGTGGGCGGCCCGGTAGGTCTCGTAGAGCGCCTCGAGCAGCTCGCGGAGGGGCTGCGGCCAGGTGATCTCCTCGAGGAGGGCCATGCGCTCGTCGTACTCGAGCCCGTCGGCCTTCATCTCCGCGACCGCCTCCCCGCGCAGCGTGAACTGCTGGGCGGCGAGCACCTGCCGCGGCGAGTCGAGCACGGCCTCGACGACGGAGAGCACGTCGAGCGTGTAGGTCTCCGACTCCGGGTCCAGCACGTCGAGGGCCGCGAGCGCGAAGTGCGCCAGCGGCTGGTTGAGCGCGAAGTCGGCGGGCAGCGCCTCCGTGAGGACGTAGCGGCGCCCGTGCTCGTCGGGCTCGTCCAGCCGCCGCACGACGCCGGACGTGACGAGGCTGCGGAGGAGGCGCAGGGCGCGGCGGGCCAGCTTGAGCTGCGTGCGCCGGTCCTCGTGGTTGTCGAGCAGGAGCGCGCGGAGCACGTCGAAGGCGTCCTCCTCGCGTGCGAGCACCGCGAGGAGCAGGGCGTTGGTGACCCGCATGCGGGGCACGAGCGGGTCCGGAGCGCCCGCCACCAGCTTGTCGTAGGTCTGCTCCGACCAGACGACGGCGCCCTCCGGCGGCTTCTTCAGCTGCGCCTTGCTCTTCTTCTTCGGGTTGGCGGCGTTCTTCGCCTCGGCCTTCGCCTTGGCGCGCTCGTTCTCGATGACGTGCTCGGGGGCCTGCACGACGACGTACCCCATCGTGTCGTAGCCCGCCCGGCCCGCCCGACCGGCGATCTGGAGGAACTCGCGCGTGCGCAGGATGCGCTGGCGCGAGCCGTCGAACTTGGCGAGGCCCGTGAACAGCACCGTGCGGATCGGCACGTTGATGCCGACGCCCAGCGTGTCGGTGCCGCTGATGACCGCGAGCAGGCCCTCCTGCGCGAGCTGCTCCACGAGGCGGCGGTAGCGCGGCAGCATCCCCGCGTGGTGCACCCCGATCCCGGAGCGCAGGAGGCGCGACAGGGTCTTGCCGAAGCCGGCGCCGAAGCGGAAGTCGCCGATGCGCTCGGCGATGCGCGCCTTCTGCTCCTTCCACGCCTCGTCCTTGCGGCCGGTCAGCGCGGTCAGCCCGCCGGAGCCGAGCAGCCCCGTCGCGTGCTCGACGGCGGCCGCCTGGGTGAAGTGCACGACGTACGCCGGCGTCTGCCGCGTGGTCACGAGCTCCTCGAGCGTCTCCGACAGCGGCGTCAACGACCACCGGAAGTCGAGCGGCACCGGCCGGGGCGCGTCGTCGACGAGGGCCGTCGGTCGGGACGTGCGCCGCGTCAGGTCCTCGCGCAGCCGCGTCGTGTCGCCGAGCGTCGCCGACATCAGCAGGAACTGGGCGTGCGGCAGGGTCAGCAGCGGCACCTGCCAGGCCCACCCGCGGTCGGGCTCGCCGTAGTAGTGGAACTCGTCCATGACCACGAGGCCCACGTCGGTGCGCTCGCCCTCGCGCAGCGCCAGGTTGGCGAGGATCTCGGCCGTGCAGCAGATGATGGGCGCGTCCGCGTTCACCGCCGCGTCGCCGGTCAGCATGCCGACGTTGTCCGCGCCGAAGAGGGCGCACAGGTCGAAGAACTTCTCGCTCACCAGCGCCTTGATCGGGGCGGTGTAGAAGCTGACCCGGTCCTCGGCCAGCGCCGCGGTCACGGCCGCCGCCGCGACGAGCGACTTGCCCGAGCCCGTCGGCGTCGCGAGCACCACGTTGGCGCCGCCGAGCAGCTCGATGACGGCCTCGTCCTGGTGGGGGTAGAGCGCGGTGCCGCGGGACGCGGCCCACGCCGCGAAGCCCTCGTAGAGCGCGTCCGGGTCCGCGCCGACGTCCGCGACGGCGAGGAGGGGGCCCGTACCGGTCGCGATGTCCGCCGTCACCGCCCGGCCGCCTGGTCGGGTCGCTGGTCGGGCCCCTGCTCGGACGCGTAGCGCTGCGTGGTCGCCGTCGACGCGTGCCCGAGGAGCGCCTGCACCTCGCGCACGTCGACGCCCGCCTCGACGAGGTGCGCGGCGAAGGAGTGGCGGAGCGTGTGGGGTGAGACGTGCTCGCTCACGCCGGCCCGCTCCGCGGCGCGCGCGAGCACCGTCCACGCGCTCTGGCGCGAGAGCCGGCCACCGCGGGCGTTCACGAAGACCGCGGTCGCCTGGTGCGCCAGGACGGGCCGCACCTCGGCCAGGTAGGAGCGCAGCGTCGCGGTCGCCCACGCGGGCAGGGGTACGACGCGGTCGCGGCCACCCGGCCCCCGCAGCCGCACGGTGCGGCCGTCCAGGTCGACGTCGGCGAGGTCGAGCCCGACGGTCTCGGAGATCCGGGCGCCGGTGGTCGCCAGCACCTCGAGCAGCGTGCGGTCGCGTCGGGCGAGCAGCGTGCCGGGCGCACCGGCGGCCCCGAGGATCGCCTCGACGTCGGCGACGGTGAGCGACCGCGGAGCACGACGGGCGAGCACAGGTGCGCGCAGGGGGGCGGCGGGGTCGGCGGCGGGGTCACCGGCGGTGAGCCCCTCGGCCCGGGCCCAGCGGTGCAGGCCGCGCACCGCGACGAGCGTGCGGGCGACCGACGCCTCACCGAGCGCGGGGTGGTCGCCGTCGCCGGCCTGCAGGGCCGGCACGAGACCGGCGAGCAGCGCCGGCGTCACCGCGGTGAGGTCGTGCACGCCGTGCCCCGCCAGGAACGCGCGGTAGCGCCGCAGGTCGCGCCGGTAGGACGCCAGCGTGCTGCCGGCCGCGCCCCTCGCCGTGCGCAGGTGGTCGAGGTACGCCGCGACGGCGTCCGCCACGGCACTCCCGACACCCCTCGCGCCGCTCGGGGCGTCGAGGGCCGGCGGCGGTCCCGCGTCGACGGTCGTCAGGACGACTCCCCCGCCCCGCGCGCCCGGCGGGCGTGCAGGGTGAGCACCGCGATGACGACCGGGGCGTCGGTGATGCGACCGTCGAGGACCCCGTCGAGGAGGTCCGTGAACGGCACCCACAGCTCCTCCATGTCGGCCTCCTCGTGGCGGAGCACGAAGTCGCCGCGATCGGTCTCCGTGAGCCCCTCGGCCAGGAAGATCGACGCCTTCTCGCTGCTGATGCCGGGCGAGGGGTAGGTCGTGACGAGGTGGGTCCAGCGCTCGGCGACGAGCGCCCCCTCCTCGCGCAGCTCACGCTGCGCCACGCTGAGCGCGTCCTCGCCCTCGACGTCCAGCAGGCCCGCGGGCAGCTCGACGAACCGCATCTGCGCCGCGTGCCGGTACTGCCGCAGGCAGAACACCCGGTCCTCGGCGTCGAGCGCCAGGATCACGGCCGCCCCGGGGTGCTCGAGCACGATGCGGCGGAACGGCGCCTCGTCGTCCGCGCCGGGCCGCGCGACGCGGTCCGCCCGCAGGGCGACGACCCAGCCGTCGCGGTGCAGGTCCTCGGACGCCGTGACCGGCCAGGAGGCCGGCTCGTCGCGCAGCTCGGCCACGGTTCAGGCCCCCTCGGCGGCGACGGCGGGCTCGGCAGCCGGCTCGGCGGCGTCCGACGCCACGTTCCCGCCGTCCGTGCCGTCCTCGCGCAGCGGGATGAGCAGCTCGCGCTGGCGCACCAGCGCCGCCTCGACCAGGCCCGCGAAGAGCGGGTGCGGCCGGGTCGGGCGCGACTTCAGCTCGGGGTGCGCCTGCGTCGAGACGTAGTACGGGTGCACGTCGCGCGGGAGCTCCACGAACTCGACGAGCTCGTGGTCCGGGGACAGCCCGGAGAACACGAGGCCCGCCTGCTCGAGACGCTCCCGGTAGGCGTTGTTGACCTCGTAGCGGTGCCGGTGCCGCTCGTGCACCTGTGCCGCGCCGTACACCCGCCGCACCGTCGAGCCCTCCGCCAGGTCCGCCGGGTAGAGACCGAGGCGCATCGTGCCGCCCAGGTCGCCCGCCCCCTCGACGTACGCCGCCTGCTCGGCCATCGTGGCGATCACCGGCTCCGGCGTCGCGGGGTCGAACTCGGTCGAGTCGGCGCTGGCGAGGCCGGCGACGTTGCGGGCGAACTCGATGACCATGGACTGCAGGCCCAGGCACAGGCCGAGCGTCGGGATGCGGTTGGTGCGCGCGTGGGTGAGGGCGCCGAGCTTGCCCTCGAGACCACGCACGCCGAAGCCACCCGGGATGCAGACCGCGTCGACGTCCTCCAGGGCGCGGGCGGCACCGGCCGGCGTCGCGCACTCGTCGGAGGGCACCCACCGCAGGTGCACCTTGGCCGCGTGGGCGAACCCGCCGGCGCGGAGCGCCTCGGCCACCGAGAGGTAGGCGTCGGGCAGGTCGATGTACTTGCCCACGAGCGCGACCGTGACCTCGTCGGCCGGGTGGTGGACGCGCCGCAGCAGGTCGTCCCAGGTCGTCCAGTCGACGTCGCGGAAGGGCAGGTCGAGGCGGCGCACGATGTAGGCGTCGAGCCCCTCGCGGTGCAGCACCTTGGGGATGTCGTAGATCGACGGGGCGTCGGCGGCCGTCACGACCGCCTCCTCGTCGACGTCGCACATGAGCGCGATCTTGCTCTTGATCGACTGCGGCAGCTCGCGGTCGGCACGGCACACGACGGCGTCGGGCTGGATGCCGATCGAGCGCAGCGCCGCGACCGAGTGCTGCGTCGGCTTCGTCTTCAGCTCCCCCGACGGCCCGATGTAGGGCACCAGCGAGACGTGGATGAAGAAGACGTTGCCACGGCCGACCTCGTGTCGCACCTGACGCGCCGACTCGAGGAACGGCTGGGACTCGATGTCGCCGACCGTGCCGCCGATCTCGTGGATCACCACGTCGACGCCGTCGCCGCCCATGGCGAGCATGCGGTCCTTGATCTCGTTCGTGATGTGGGGGATCACCTGCACGGTGTCGCCCAGGTAGTCGCCGCGCCGCTCGCGCTGGATCACCGTCGAGTAGATCTGCCCCGTGGTGACGTTGGCGATCTGGTTGAGGTCGGTGTCGAGGAAGCGCTCGTAGTGACCGATGTCGAGGTCGGTCTCCGCGCCGTCGTCGGTGACGAACACCTCACCGTGCTGGAAGGGGTTCATCGTGCCGGGGTCCACGTTGAGGTAGGGGTCCAGCTTCTGCATCGTGACCGTGAGCCCGCGCGCCTTCAACAGGCTGCCGAGGCTGGAGGCGGTGAGCCCCTTGCCGAGCGAGGAGGCGACGCCCCCGGTGACGAATACGTGCTTCGTGGGGGTCGGGTTCTTCACGGGCTTCCACCCTACCGGAGAAATCGTCGTGGTCGGTCCAGGCGTCCTCGGAGCGGCACGTGTCGACCGCCCCGAGGAGGTCACTCGTCGTCGGCGGCGTCGTCGCCGGTGCCGCCGGACGTGCTCGCGGCGACGACCGGCACGGCGCCGTCGTTGCCGAAGGCACCCCACGCGCCCGCGACGCCGTCACGCACCGCGGCGAGGCCCAGCACCGCGCTGACCTGGCCCACCAGCGTCTCGCCGCCGTCCACGGTCGCCACGTCGCCGAGGTCCTCCGCCCGGAGCCGGGCCAGGTCGCCGTCGTCGCCCGAGTCGGTGGAGCCCACGACGACCTCGCCCAGGGCGGCCGTGCCCAGGCCGCTGACGAGGCCCGTGAGCAGCGCCGTGGCGGTCGCGTCGTCGCGCTCCTCCCCCATCACCACGACGAGGAACGGCACGCGGCCGACGCGCTCGGTGGGGGCCGTGACGAGCTCGCCCGTCTCCATGACGTCGAGGATGGTGCCCGACGTCGTGTCGGCGGCCTCGCCCTCGGGCTGGGTGCTCACGACCGCCCGGCCGAGGAGCCGCCCGATGCGCTCGTGCGAGGAGAGGTCGCTGGGCACGGCGTCGCCGAGGTCGAGGTCCTCGGTCAGCTGGGTGGCGAGCGAGTCGACCATGCCCTGCTGGTCGGGGCTCGTCAGGTTGGTGCGCCCCTCGTAGCGGCCCGCGATCTGGGCGCCGGCCGCCTCGAGCTGCGTGACCACACCGTCCGTGATCTCCGTGTCGGCCCCGGCGAGGGAGAGCACCGCGACCTGCTGGCCGCTCAGGCGCTCCCCGTAGAGCGTCGAGGCCGACGCCTCGGCGAACTCGTCGCCGTACGTCGCGTGGGCGGACGAGTCGGAGACCTGCTGCGGGGCTGGCTCGTCGTCGTCGCGGCCCAGCTCGGAGAGCGGGCCGCCGCCGAGCACCACGCCGACGGCGAGGGCGGCGAAGACGGCGACGAGGGAGGCGACGTGGTGGCGGAACGAGATCACGGGAGGAGTCCTCGGAGGTAGTCGACGACGTCGCGGGACCAGGCGGCGATGTCCTCGCCCCACAGCTGGCCCGCCGGCGTCACGGCGATGGCGGCGACGAGCGCGACGAAGCCCGCGAGCACCAGCAGGAGCAGGTGCACGGGGCGCAGGCGCCCGGAGTACAGGGTCGGCACGGTCGAGGCGTCGACGAGGCGACGGCCGACCTTGAGCCGGGTGAGGTAGGTGCTGGCCAGGCCGGAGCGCTGGCGGTCGAGGAAGTCGGGCAGCGTCGCGCCGACACCGACGCCGACGATCACGGACGCCTGCTCGCGGTCGGCGACGAGGAGGGCGACGTCCTCCGCCGTGGCCTGGGTCTGCACCTTGTCGGGACGCACGCCGAGGCGGTCGAGCTGGGCGGTGGCCTCGCGGCTGATGCCCTCGGGCACGACGGCGATGACGTCGGTCGCGGCCTTCAGCGCCTTGGTCGACGGCAGGGACGAGTCGACGCCGCTGCTCAGCACGACGACGTCGGCCGGGTGTCCCGCCTCGAGGAGGTCGTCGGCCGCGCGGTCCACGCCGATCACGACGGGGCGCTGCTCGGCCATGAAGCGGCGCAGGTCGCCCAGCTCGGCGGCGGAGCTCTCCCCGCGGACGACGAGCACGACCGGACGGCCCTCGATGGCCGTCTCGATCTCGGGCACGCCCTGGCCGTGGAGCAGCAGGTCCTGCTCACGGCGCAGGAACTCGCTCGCGTTGTGGGTGAACGTGTCGAGCTGGCTGGTCAGGCCCTCCCGGGCGCTCGCCAGCAGGCGCTGCACGAGCGGTCCGTCGACCGGACGGCCCTGTGCCAGCAGTGCACCGTCCTTGTCGGCGGCGTGCACCGCACCCTCGTGGACCCGGACGTCGGCGCCGTCGCGGATGGCCGTCAGCGCCTCCTCGCCGAGCGAGTCCACGACGAGCACGTCGGCGTCGACGAGCAGCTGGGGGCCCCGGTTGGGGTAGCGCCCCGAGATCATGGGCTGCACGTTCAGCACCGCGGAGACACCCGCGTCGAGGAGCGCCTGCGCCGTGCTCGTGTCCATGTCGACCAGGTCGACACAGGCGACGTCGCCGCTGCGGATGCGGGGCAACAGGTTCGAGACCCGGCGACCGACACGGACGGTGCCGCGGTGGCCGGGAAGGACGTCGGTGGCGTCGGAGCGCGTGCGGAGTCTCATGGCCCGACCATGGTGACAGCGACGGAGCCCCGGATCGCGCACCCCGCGCCGGGCGCGTCGGGGTGGCACCGGACACGAGGTCCCGGCCGGCGCCCGACGGGTCAGCCAGCGCGGGTGCGCGGGCGCTGCGAGCGGCTCGCGGCGGCCGTGGCGAGCAGCTCCCGGGCGTGGGCGACCGCGGTGTCCGAGGACTCCAGGCCGGCCAGCATCCGCGAGAGCTCGTGCTCCCGGGCGGCGTCGTCGAGCACGTCGAGGCCCGAGCTGGTGACCGACCCGTCGCTCTCCTTGCGCACCACCACGTGCGTGTCGGCGTACGCCGCGACCTGCGGCAGGTGGGTGACCACCAGCACCTGCTTGTGCACCGCGAGCGCGGCGAGACGCCGCCCGATCTCGATGCCCGCCTTGCCGCCGACGCCCGCGTCGACCTCGTCGAACACGAAGGTCGGCACGGGGCTGGTGGCGGCCAGCGAGACCTCGAGCGCCAGCATGACCCGGGAGAGCTCGCCGCCGGAGGCGCCCTTCGACAGGGGCCGCGGCTCGCTGCCGGTGTTGGCCGCCAGCAGCATCTCGACCTCGTCGAGGCCGTGGGCCGAGAAGCGCAGCCGTCGGCCGTCGACCTCGAGCGGCTCCCGCTCGCCCTCGCCGTCGCCGGGCGCCACCTCGACCTGGCGCACCGCGATGCGGAACCGGGCGTGGGGCATGGCGAGGTGGGCCAGCTCCTCCTCGACGCGGGCGCCCAGGTCGGCCGCCGCCGTCGCGCGTGCGGCGCTCAGCGCCTGCCCTGCCGCGGCGAGACGGGAGCGCAGCTCCGCCCGCCGGGCCTCGAGCTCCCCGACGCTGTCGTCCGCGAGGTCGATCTCGGCGAGCCGCCGCGCCGACCGCTCGCTCCAGGCCAGCACCTCGTCGATGGTCGCGCCGTACTTCCGCGTCAGCGCCGTCAGCGCCGCCCGCCGCTCCGAGACCGCGGCGAGCCGCTGCGGGTCGGTGTCGACGCCCGACGCGTAGGACGCCACGTCGGCGGCGACGTCCGTCATCAGGTAGCCCACCTCGGCGAGGCGTTGCGCGAGCGCCGCGATCGCCGGGTCGTGCTCGACCACGCCGTCGAGGGCGTGCCGCGCGGCGGCGACGGCGCCCAGGGCGTCCGGTGTGCCCTGCTCGCTCGAGAGCGCCTCGCGGGCGCGCTCGGCAGCGGTGCGCAGCTCGTCGGCGTACCCCAGCCGCGACTCCTCCGCGGCCAGCTCGTCATCCTCACCCGGCTGGGGCTCCACGGCCGCGACCTGCTCGAGCCCGAAGCGGAGCAGGTCCGCCTCCTGGGCGCGCTCCGCCGCGTGGGTCACGACGTCCGCGAGCTCGCGCTCGACGGCGACGAGCTCGTCGAAGACCGTCCGGTACGCCGCGACCAGCCCCCCGACGTCGGCGGCGCCGAAGCGGTCGAGGGCCTCGCGCTGGGCCACCGGCCGGAGCAGGCGGTGCTGGTCGGACTGTCCGTGGACCGCCACGAGCGGACCGGCCAGCTCGCCGAGCACCGCCACCGGCACGGACGCACCACCCGCGAACGCGCGACTGCGGCCCTCGGCCGCGATGTTGCGGGCCAGCACCACCCGGTCGTCCTCGGCGACGCCACCGGCGTCCTCGACGGCCTCCGCGAAGCCGCCGAGGCCGGACACGTCGACGACGCCCTCCACCCGGGCCGCCCGCGCCCCCGTGCGCACCGCGCCGGAGTCGGCGCGGCCGCCCAGGAGGAGGCCGAGAGCCGTGACGACCATGGTCTTGCCGGCGCCGGTCTCACCCGTGACGACCGTCAGGCCTGGTCCCAGCTGCAACGTCGAGGAGTCGATGACCCCGAGGGAGCTGATGCGGATCTCCTCAAGCACCACGACCTCCGTCCCGCGCCTCGCGCTCGTTGCGTCGTCGTTCCGCCGCACCGCGCCAGCCCTCGACCGGGAGCCCGAACTTCGCGACCAGCCGGTCGGCGAAGGGCGCCGCGTGGAGGCGCACGAGCCGGACCGGGTCGTCCGAGCGGGTCACCTCGATGCGGGCGCCGCGGGGCAGGTCCACCGTGCGGCGCCCGTCGCACCAGAGCACGCCGGCGCCGACGCCCGGCGTGACGAGCTCGACGGCGAGCACCGAGGTCGGGGCCACGACCATGGGGCGCGCGAACAGCGCGTGGGCCGAGATCGGCACCATCAGCAGGGCCTCGACCTCCGGCCAGACGACCGGTCCCCCGGCGCTGAAGTTGTACGCCGTGGACCCGGTCGGCGTGGCCAGCACGACCCCGTCGCAGCCCCAGCGCGACAACGGCCGCCCGTCGATCTCGGCCACGACCTCGATCATGCGCTCCCGGGAGGCCTTCTCGACGGAGGCCTCGTTGAGCGCGAACGTCCGCGCGACGACCTCCCTTGTCGTGGAACACCGTGATCGCGAGCGCGAGGCGCTCCTCGATGTCGTAGGCGCGCGCGAGGATCGCGTCGATCGTGGTCGCGACGGCGTCCGACTCCGCCTCGGCGAGGAACCCGACGTGCCCCAGGTTCACCCCGAGCAGCGGCGTCCCGGCCGCGCGGGTGCGCTCCGCGGCGCGCAGGATCGTGCCGTCCCCGCCGATGACCACCGCGAGCTCGAGCCCGAGGTCCGGCAGCTCGTGGTCCTCCGCGACGTGGACGGGACCGGGGACGCTCGCGAGCTCCAGGTCGGGCGCCTCGTCCGCCGGGACCACGACGTCCAGTCCCCCGCGCGCGAGCTCCCGCACCATCTCCTCGGCGACGCCACGCGCGTCCTCGCGACCGGTGTGCGTCAGCACCAGCACGCGGCGACGTGGCTCCGTCATGACGTGGCCTCCCGGGTCTCCGCCGGGTCCTGCGCCGGGTCCTGCGCCGGGTCCTGCGCCGCGTCGACCGCTGCGTCACCCGCCGACCCGCGCTCCACCTCGGCCTCGATCTCGGCGACGCCGATGCGCGCCGGCCCGCGGCGCAGCCACAGGAAGAACTCGACGTTGCCGGAGGGGCCCGGCAGGGGGCTGGTCACCACGTCGACGGCACCCCAGCCCCGGCCCGCCGCCGCAGCGGCCACGGTCGCGACGGCCTCGGCGCGCAGCTCGGGCTCGCGCACCACGCCGCCCTTGCCGACCCGCTCCTTGCCGACCTCGAACTGCGGCTTGACCATGAGCGACAGGTCCCCGTCAGGATCGGTCACCGCGACGAGCGCGTCGAGCACGAGCGTGAGGGAGATGAAGGACAGGTCGCCGACGACGACGTCGACGGGTCCCGCGGTGTGCTCGAGCGTGAGGTCACGGATGTTGGTGCGGTCGCGCACCAGCACGCGCGGATCCTGGCGGATGCTCCAGGCCAGCTGGCCGTAGCCCACGTCGGCCGCCACCACCTCCGCCGCGCCCCGACGCAGCAGGACGTCGGTGAACCCGCCGGTCGACGCGCCCGCGTCGAGGCACCGCCGGCCGTCGACGGTCAACCCGCCGCGGGCGGCGAAGGCATCGAGCGCCCCGGCGAGCTTGTGCCCGCCGCGGGAGACGAAGTCGGGACGTCCGGGGTCGTCCCGGACCACGATGGCGACGTCCGTCGTCACCCCGGTCGCGGGCTTGGTGGCCACCGCGCCGGACACGCGCACGCGGCCCGCCGCGATCAGCTCGCTGGCGTGCTCCCGCGAACGGGCGAGCTGGCGCCGCACCAGCTCGGCGTCGAGGCGCAGTCGTCGGGGAGGCACGCTCAGCCCGCCGTCGTGGCGTCGAGCACCCCGCGCAGCCCGAGGTGCACCCGCTCGAAGACGGCGACGTGCTCCGCCACGGGGGTGCCGGCGAGGTTCGCGACCTCGACGAGCAGGGCGTCCACGGCGTCGTGGCCGGTCGGCGTCGGCGCCACGGGTGCCGCGCGGTCGTCGAGATCGACGTCGGGCGCACCTGGGTTCTCCGGCATGCGTCCGAGGCTACCGGTCGGTCGTCCCCGGCGCGGACGGCGCCACCGGGCTGTGGACAGCGGTCGTGTCGGCCGGCGTGCCCGTGGCGTCGAGGTGCTGCCAGCAGGCGACCGCGACCGCACGCCACCAGTCGGAGGCCGAGCCGTCGCCGTCCACGTCCAGCCGGCCCCCCCGCACCTGCGCCGTCCAGCCACCCACGGCCGAGCGACCGGTCGCGTCGCCGTCGACGACACCGGCCTCGACCGCGGGCTGCGCCTCGAGCAGACCGCCGAGGTCCGCCGCGACGTACGTCGGCCGCTCCTCCGCCGGGCACGCCGCCAGCTCGGCCGCACCGGTCACCCCGGTCATGACGAGCAACGTGGGTACGCCGACGGCACGACCCCCGACGATGTCGGTGTCGATCCGGTCGCCGACCATGAGTGCGCGTGCCGCACCGCAGCGGGCGGTCGTGGTGTCGAGCAGGGGACGCTCCGGCTTGCCGGCGACCGTCGGGGTCACCCCCGTGAAGCGCTGCACCATGTCGACGAGCACCCCGTGCCCGGGAGCGACCCCCATCGGCGTGGGGATGGTGTGGTCGGTGTTCGACGCGACCCAGGGCAGCCCGTCGCGGATCCGCACGGAGGCGGCCATGATGTCCCGCCACAGCACGTCGGGGCCGTACCCGGTCACCGCCGCGACCGCGTCGTCCTCGACGCCGACGGGCACGAGCTCCTCGGCCGCCAGCGCCTCGAGCAGGCCCTGCGCCCCGAGGGCCAGCACGCGCGCTCCCGCGCCGTACCGCTCCCGGAGGACCCGCGCCGCCGCCTGCGCCGAGGTGACGAGGTCCGCCTCCTCGGCCGGGACGCCCACCTCGGCGAGGTGCGCCGCGACCGCGCTCGGGGGCCGGGAGGCGTTGTTGGTCACGAACGCGAGGCGGGCGCCACGCTCGCGCGCCTCACCCAGGTACGCCGCGGCCCCGGGCACACCCGCACGCCCGACGTAGACCACGCCGTCGAGGTCGAGCATGACCACGTCGTGCTCCTCGGCCAACGCACCAGAAGTCGACTCCAGCACCACGCACCCCTTCCGACGACCTTGCCGCTGCACCCTACGATGCGACAGTGGACCCAGCCGACGAGACCGCCGCCCACGCGGTCCGGGGGCCCTTCGACCTCGCACCCTTCGGCGCCACACGACTGTCGCCCGCCCGGGTCGGCGACCCGGCCTCGGCGCGCCTCCTCGCGCGCCCCCACCGGGCGGTCAGCGAGCGCATCCAGCGGTGGCGGCGCCTGGGCAACCTCACGCAGGACGACGCTCCGGCGCTGTACGTCCACGAGTACAGCAGCCAGGGCCTGACCGTCCGCGCCCTCGTCGGCCTCGCCGACCTGGTGCCCGGACCCGGTACGCCGGCGATCCGCCCCCACGAGCACGTCGACCGCCAGCAGGCGGTCGAGCTGGCCGGACGGATGCGCGCGATGCGGGTCAACCCCGCTCCCCTGCTCCTCGTCCACCGCGGCACACCGGAGGCGCGCGCCGCCATCGACGGCGCCACGGACCGCGAGCCGGACGTCGACTTCGTGGACCGGGCCGGGCAGCGTCACCAGTACTGGCGCGTCACCGACCCGGAGCTGCAGTCGCGGCTGGTGGCGACCCACCGGGACGCCGACCTCGTCGTCGCCGACGGGCACCACCGCCTGGCGGCCTACCAGCAGCTGCAGCGGACCGAGCCCGGCACGGGGTGGGAGCACGGCCTCGTCATGATCGTCGATCAGACGGCCACTCCCCTCTTCCTGGGCGCCATCCACCGGGTGGTGCGCGGCATCGACGCCGCGACCCTGGTCGAGGCGGCGCGCACCGCGCCGACCGCAGGGGTCCGGGACCTGACGGCCGACCAGCAGCTCCGTGCCCTCGGACCGCACACCATGGTGGTCACCGACGGGGAGCGCTCCTGGGCCGTCGACGTGCACGACGGTGTGCTTCCCGTGGACGTCCTCCACCGGGACCTACTGAGCGCCGTCCCCACGCACACCGTCGAGCACCACCACTCCGCCGACAGCGCGCTCGCCCGTCTCGTGTCGCCGGCGCGCCAGGACGAGCCGCGGCTCGTGGTCCTCGTCCCCACGGTGGGGTACGACGCGTTCGCCCGCACCGTCGCCGAAGGACGCCTCCTGCCGGAGAAGGCCACGTCCTTCCAGCCCAAGCCCAGCATCGGCGCCATGATGCGGGTGCTCTGACGATCGGATTGGCGTCCGCCAGCGGTGGCGCGTCGATCGAGAGCTGCAGAAATGAAAGTAGGGGTTGTCGTGACCCGAAGGTCACGACAACCCCTACTAGAAGAAATGTCCGGCGGCGTCCTACTCTCCCACGACCTCTCGGTCGCAGTACCATCGGCGCTGAAAGGCTTAACTTCCGGGTTCGGAATGGGACCGGGTGTTTCCCTCTCGCTATGACCGCCGTAACTCTATTGACTTGACACCCACCCGCACACCACCCCAGGCAGCCCCGCTAGGGGGTCAACTGGATGGTTCGGATGTTGGTGTGTTGTCTCAGACACCAGACAGTGGACGCGAACACTCACAAAAAGTTTCTCAATAACGCTTCGGCAGCACACACAGATTCTGCATGTCCTCTTCACAACACCCCACCAGTGCTACCGGTGTCGGGTTTGTGTGGTGATGATGGCTTGTATGACAAGCCCTCGGCCTATTAGTACCGGTCGGCTAGGCATTACTGCTGTACACCTCCGGCCTATCAACCCAGTCATCTACTGGGGGCCTTAACCCATCAAGTGGGTGGGAAACCTCATCTTGAAACGTGCTTCCCGCTTAGATGCATTCAGCGGTTATCACTCCCGAACGTAGCTAACCAGCCGTGCCCTTGGCAGAACAACTGGCACACCAGAGGTTCGTCCATCCCGGTCCTCTCGTACTAGGGACAGCCTTTCTCAAGTTTCCTACGCGCGCGGCGGATAGGGACCGAACTGTCTCACGACGTTCTAAACCCAGCTCGCGTGCCGCTTTAATGGGCGAACAGCCCAACCCTTGGGACCTACTCCAGCCCCAGGATGCGACGAGCCGACATCGAGGTGCCAAACCATCCCGTCGATATGGACTCTTGGGGAAGATCAGCCTGTTATCCCCGGGGTACCTTTTATCCGTTGAGCGACGCCGCTTCCACATGCCAGCGCCGGATCACTAGTTCCGACTTTCGTCCCTGCTCGACATGTCTGTCTCACAGTCAAGCTCCCTTGTGCACTTACACTCAACACCTGATTGCCAACCAGGCTGAGGGAACCTTTGAGCGCCTCCGTTACATTTTAGGAGGCAACCGCCCCAGTTAAACTACCCATCAGGCACTGTCCCTGATCCAGATAATGGACCTAGGTTAGACATCTAGTACGACCAGAGTGGTATTTCAACGTTGACTCCACCCCAACTGGCGTCGAGGTTTCACAGTCTCCCACCTATCCTACACAAGCCGAACCAAACACCAATACCAAACTATAGTAAAGGTCCCGGGGTCTTTCCGTCCTGCCGCGCGTAACGAGCATCTTTACTCGTAGTGCAATTTCGCCGAGTCCACGGTTGAGACAGCGCCCAAGTCGTTACTCCATTCGTGCAGGTCGGAACTTACCCGACAAGGAATTTCGCTACCTTAGGATGGTTATAGTTACCACCGCCGTTTACTGGGGCTTAAGTTCTCAGCTTCGACACACAAGGCGTCTAACCGGTCCCCTTAACCTTCCAGCACCGGGCAGGAGTCAGTCCGTATACATCGTCTTACAACTTCGCACGGACCTGTGTTTTTAATAAACAGTCGCTTGGGCCTGGTCTCTGCGGCCATCACCGCTACCACCAGCAAGTGGTGTCACGGATCCGGCCCCCCTTCTCCCGAAGTTACGGGGGCATTTTGCCGAGTTCCTTAACCATGGTTCGCTCGATCGCCTTGGTATTCTCTACCTGATCACCTGAGTCGGTTTGGGGTACGGGCGGCTCGTAACTCGCTAGAGGTTTTTCTCGACAGCATAGGATCATCGGCTTCCCCCATACGGGGTCCCCATCAAGTCTCAGGATCGTGATCAAACACAACCACCCGGATTTGCCTAAGTGGTTCCCTACACTCTTAGCCACGGAACAACCATCGCCGTGGTCCGACTACCTTCCTGCGTCACCCCATCACTTGACTACTACCAGCTCGGGTCCCGCGCTACGCCCGCGCGCCTCACCCCGAAGGGATCAGTCACACGGGTTTCGGACGGTTAGCATCACCAGGTTCGTCATGGGCGCTACTTCGCCGGTACGGGAATATCAACCCGTTGTCCATCGACTACGCCTGTCGGCCTCGCCTTAGGTCCCGACTTACCCAGGGCAGATTAGCTTGACCCTGGAACCCTTGATCATTCGGCGCACGTGTTTCTCACACGTGATTCGCTACTCATGCCTGCATTCTCACTCGTGTCGCATCCACGGCTGGATCACTCCGCCGCTTCACCCGCGACACGACGCTCCCCTACCCATCCACACACCCGTTAAGGCTCCTCACTCAAGAGGATGTGAATGCCATAGCTTCGGCGGATGACTTGAGCCCCGCTACATTGTCGGCGCGGAATCACTTGACCAGTGAGCTATTACGCACTCTTTCAAGGGTGGCTGCTTCCAAGCCAACCTCCTGGTTGTCACTGCGACTCCACATCCTTTTCCACTTAGTCACCGCTTAGGGGCCTTAGCTGATGGTCTGGGCTGTTTCCCTCTCGACTACGGAGCTTATCCCCCGCAGTCTCACTGCTACGCTCTCACGCCACGGCATTCGGAGTTTGGTTAACGTCAGTAACCTGGTCGGGCCCATCGGCTATCCAGTGCTCTACCTCCGTGGCGAAACACGTAACGCTGCACCTAAATGCATTTCGGGGAGAACCAGCTATCACGGAGTTTGATTGGCCTTTCACCCCTATCCACAGGTCATCCCCTCCATTTTCAACTGAAGTGGGTTCGGTCCTCCACGCAGTCTTACCCACGCTTCAACCTGCCCATGGATAGATCACTCCGCTTCGGGTCTTGATCGTGCTACTCAGACGCCCTATTCGGACTCGCTTTCGCTTCGGCTTCCCCACACGGGTTAACCTCGCAACACAACGCAAACTCGCAGGCTCATTCTTCAAAAGGCACGCTATCACCCCGAACGAATTCAAGGCTCTAACGGATTGTAGGCACACGGTTTCAGGTACTATTTCACTCCCCGCCAGGGGTACTTTTCATCTTTCCCTCACGGTACTTGTCCGCTATCGGTCACCGAGGAGTATTTAGGCTTAACGGGTGGTCCCGCCAGATTCACACGGAATTTCAGGGGTTCCGTGTTACTTGGGAATACGTCCACACAGCCAGAGCTTTACGTCTACGGGGCTATCACCCTCTACGGCCCCACTTTCCAATGGGCTTCGACTTCGACTCTGGTTTCTTACTGTGCGACCGGCCGGCAGACCGATCAAAACGCACCCCACAACCCCACATACGCAACCCCTGCCGGGTATCACACGTACATGGTTTAGCCTCTTCCGCTTTCGCTCGCCACTACTCACGGAATCACTGTTGTTTTCTCTTCCTACCGGTACTGAGATGTTTCACTTCCCGGTGTTCCCTCCACACACCCTATATATTCAGGTGCGGGTAACTGGACATGACTCCAGCTGGGTTTCCCCATTCGGACATCCCCGGATCAACGCTCGGTTGCCAACTCCCCAGGGCTTATCGCAGGCTCCAACGTCCTTCATCGGCTCTCGGTGCCAAGACATCCACCATGTGCCCTTAATAGCTTGTCAAACAAACCACAACACAACACAACCCCCAATCAAAGGGCATGCGCTGCGAAAAGAAACGCTGCAAAATCTATCGCAAACTACCAAGCACTATTAATAAGATGCTCGCGTCCACTGTCCAGTTCTCAAACAACACACCCACCAACCCCCCACCACCAACCAACCGGCCAGATGACGGGACAAAGGAGGCAACCCCACCCACGAAGGGGGCAGAGCCCTTGGTACTGAAGTATCACTCGCGTGATCCCTCAGGACCCAACAGTGCGCCACACAGACAAACCCCCACCCCGACAACCCACACCCTCCACACAACACCCCCAGCAAAACCAAGAGCACTGCAGTACTAGCGCAGGACAACCAGAGAAACAGGCAAGTCCTTCATCGACGATTCCACAAAAGAGCCGCCACACAACTAAGAGCCCCCACACCATTGTTGGTGCAAGCAGCAGACGTGTGACTGATAAAAGCTCCTTAGAAAGGAGGTGATCCAGCCGCACCTTCCGGTACGGCTACCTTGTTACGACTTCGTCCCAATCGCCAGCCCCACCTTCGACGGCTCCCTCCCACAAGGGGTTAGGCCACCGGCTTCGGGTGTTGCCGACTTTCGTGACGTGACGGGCGGTGTGTACAAGGCCCGGGAACGTATTCACCGCAGCGTTGCTGATCTGCGATTACTAGCGACTCCGACTTCATGGGGTCGAGTTGCAGACCCCAATCCGAACTGAGACCGGCTTTTTGGGATTCGCTCCCCCTCACGGGATCGCAGCCCTTTGTACCGGCCATTGTAGCATGCGTGAAGCCCTGGACATAAGGGGCATGATGACTTGACGTCATCCCCACCTTCCTCCGAGTTGACCCCGGCAGTCTCCTATGAGTCCCCACCACCCCGAAAGGCGTGCTGGCAACATAGGACGAGGGTTGCGCTCGTTGCGGGACTTAACCCAACATCTCACGACACGAGCTGACGACAGCCATGCACCACCTGTACACCGGCCAAAAGGAGGCCACATCTCTGCAGCTTTCCGGCGTATGTCAAACCCAGGTAAGGTTCTTCGCGTTGCATCGAATTAATCCGCATGCTCCGCCGCTTGTGCGGGCCCCCGTCAATTCCTTTGAGTTTTAGCCTTGCGGCCGTACTCCCCAGGCGGGGCGCTTAATGCGTTAGCTGCGGCACGGAACCCGTGGAATGGATCCCACACCTAGCGCCCAACGTTTACGGTGTGGACTACCAGGGTATCTAATCCTGTTCGCTCCCCACACTTTCGCTCCTCAGCGTCAGGTAATGCCCAGAGAACCGCCTTCGCCACCGGTGTTCCTCCTGATATCTGCGCATTTCACCGCTACACCAGGAATTCCATTCTCCCCTGCATACCTCTAGTCTGCCCGTATCGGAAGCAAGCCAGGTGTTAAGCACCTGGTTTTCACTCCCGACGCGACAAACCGCCTACGAGCCCTTTACGCCCAATAATTCCGGACAACGCTCGGACCCTACGTATTACCGCGGCTGCTGGCACGTAGTTGGCCGGTCCTTCTTCTCCCCTTACCGTCACTTTCGCTTCGTCAGAGGTGAAAGAGGTTTACAACCCGAAGGCCGTCATCCCTCACGCGGCGTTGCTGGATCAGGCTTTCGCCCATTGTCCAATATTCCCCACTGCTGCCTCCCGTAGGAGTCTGGGCCGTGTCTCAGTCCCAGTGTGGCCGGTCACCCTCTCAGGCCGGCTACCCGTCGAAGCCTTGGTGAGCCACTACCTCACCAACAAGCTGATAGGCCGCGAGCACATCCCTCACCACTAAACGCTTTCCACCACACCCCATGCGAGACGTGGTCATATCAAGTATTAGCCGCAGCTTCCCGCGGTTATCCCTGAGTGAGGGGCAGATTACTCACGTGTTACTCACCCGTTCGCCGCTCGAGTACCCCGAAGGGCCTTTCCGCTCGACTTGCATGTGTTAAGCACGCCGCCAGCGTTCGTCCTGAGCCAGGATCAAACTCTCCATTGAAAACAAAACACGAGAAAACCCGTGCTTCACCAATAAACAGAGCCATCTTCCTGACAGAAACAAACACCGACATCCATATAGACATCGATATCATCGTCTCCACCAAAGAAACATCAACCCCACCCCACAACCAGCCATAGGCCAGCCGAAGAGCAGAGCCGACGAGGCAAAAACAAACAAACTAATTCGTCGACTTATATGACACACTGTTGAGTTCTCAAGAATCACACGCGCACCGCTTGGTCCGGATCTCTCCGAACCCCTCGGGGCAACCCGCAGAAACTTACCGGACCGATTCGAGCTTGTCAACTCGGACTGACTCGTTCTGCATCGCTTTCCTGGCGCACCACTGGACGGGCCTTTCGGCCTTTCCGGCGGGAGCCGCTCGCGGCGACATGGAAAACATTAGGGGCTGTCTGGCGGCACGTGCAAATCGGATCGGCTCCAGAGGCGTTTCCGCAGGTCAGCGCGTTGTGCGTCGCCGAGGGACCGCAGGGCGGTACGCACTCACCGTCGGATCGCCCGCGATCCAGAACCGCCACGGCCGCTCCGCCTCGCGACTGACCCCCACCCGGGGGCCCTCGAGAATCATTTCGGGGTCGGGCGTGTCGCCCTCCACCAACCGGATCGGGCTCCCCTCCGCGAACAGGGGGACGCCGTCGTACGAGCGGTCCACGGCGAGCGCCTGGCACAGCCGGGCCGGTCCCCGCGCCAGGTCCCGGTCGGGGACGCCGCCGCGCCGTACCCGGGCGGTCTCCACTCCCCCCACCACCTCGCCGGCCCGGACGAGGGTCCCGCTCGCGACCCCCGCGACCCCGGTCACCACGTTGAGGCAGTGGTGCATCCCGTAGGTGAAGTACACGTAGGCGTGCCCCGCCGGCCCGAACATCGTCGCGTTGCGGGCGGTACGCCCGCGCCACGCGTGGGACGCGGGGTCGTGCTCGCCGTCGTACGCCTCCACCTCCGTGATGCGGATCCGCACCTCGGGGGTGACGAGCTCGCACCCCAGCAACGACGGAGCGACCTGCTCCACCGGCCCGGTCAGGCGGTCGAACAGGTCGCTCACGTCGTTGCTCCTCGTCGTCGGGGCTGCCGCGGTGCGGTCAGGCCAGCCGCTCCCGCAGGTGGGACGCGCGGTCCCGCACCTGGCCGAGCTGCTCGGTGACCCGCACGGGGGCGGTACCCCCCACACCGTCCCGCGATGCCACCGAACCCTCGATGGTCAGCACCTCCCGCACCCCCGCGTGCAGGGCCGGGTGGATGTCGGCGAGATCGGCGTCGCTGAGGTCGGGGAGGTCGATGCCCGCGGCCTCGCAGCGCCGCACGCACTCCCCCGCCACCTCGTGCGCCACCCGGAAGGGGACCCCCTCCCGCACGAGCCACTCCGCGACGTCGGTCGCGAGCGAGAACCCCTGGGGGGCGAGCTCCGCCATCCGGTCGGTGTCGAAGCCGAGCGTCGCCACCATCCCGGTGAACGCGGGCAGCAGCACCTCCAGGGTGTCGACGGTGTCGAACACCGGCTCCTTGTCCTCCTGCAGGTCCCGGTTGTAGGCCAGGGGCAGCGCCTTCAACGTCGCGAGCAGGCCGGCCAGGTCCCCGATGAGGCGGCCCGCCTTGCCGCGGGCGAGCTCGGCGATGTCGGGGTTCTTCTTCTGCGGCATGATGCTCGACCCCGTCGACCACGAGTCGTGGAGCCGCACGAAGCGGAATTCGGCGGTCGACCAGAGGATGACCTCCTCGGCGAGCCGGCTGACGTCCACACCCACCATCGCCCCCACGAACGCGAGCTCGGCGACGAAGTCGCGCGCCGCCGTACCGTCGATGGAGTTGGCCGTCGAGCCCGTGAACCCCAGCTCGGCGGCGACGCCGGCGGGGTCGAGGCCGAGGCTGGAACCCGCCAGGGCGCCGGAGCCGTACGGCGAGTCAGCGGCCACCCGGGCGTCCCAGTCCGCGAGCCGGTCGACGTCGCGCAGCAGGGCCCAGGCGTGGGCGAGCAGGTGGTGGCTCAGCAGGACGGGCTGCGCGTGCTGCAGGTGTGTGCGCCCCGGCATGATGGCGCCGAGGTGCTGCTCCGCCTGCCCCGCGATGGCGTCGACCAGGTCCAGCACCTGGCCCGCCACCACCCGGGCGTGGTCGCGCAGGAACATCTTGAAGAGCGTCGCGATCTGGTCGTTGCGCGAGCGACCGGCTCGCAGCCGGCCGCCGACGTCCGGTCCGACCTCCTCGAGGAGCAGCCGCTCCAGGGCGCCGTGCACGTCCTCGTCGGACGGGTCCGGCCGGAGGTCGCCCGCGGCGTACCGCTCCCCCAGGACGTCCAGGCCGCGCACCAGCTCGGCGTGGTCGGCGGCGGTCAGCAGGCCCGCGCGGTGCAGGGCACCGGCATGGGCCCGCGACCCCGCGAGGTCGTAGGGCGTCAGGCGCCAGTCGAAGTGCGTCGAGCGCGACAGCGCCTCGAGCTCCGGGCTGGGGCCGCCGGCGAACCGACCGCCCCAGAGCTTCCCGGTGTTGGTCGCCTCGTCCTTGGGCCCCGCGGCGTGCTGCTCCCCCATCGTCAGTCCGTCCCGAACTCCATGGCGGCGGCGTCGAGCGCCTCCGCCTCGACGCCCTCGGTCGACGGGTTGTCGGCGATCCGCTCCGCCCCGCCCGTCTCGATCTCGCCGAAGAGGGTGCCGTTCTCGACGAGCACCTGGCCCTGGTCGAGCGGCTGCGCCGCGTAGGCCTCGAGCTTCCAGCGCGAGTCCGCGATGTCGAGGTTGCGCATCGTCAGCTGGCCGATGCGGTCCTGGGGACCGAAGGCGGCGTTCTCCGTGCGCTCCATCGACAGCTTGTCGGGGTGGTAGGAGAACGCGGGACCGTCGGTGCGGAGGATCGAGTAGTCCTCGCCCCGGCGCAGCCGCAGCGTCACCTCACCGGTCACGAGGGACGCGATCCAGCGCTGGATGGACTCCCGCACCATGAGCGCCTGCGGGTCGAGCCACCGGCCCTCGTAGAGCAGGCGGCCGAGCTTGCGGCCCTCGTTGTGGTACTGCGCGACCGTGTCCTCGTTGTGGATCGCGTTGAGCAGGCGCTCGTAGGCGATCCACAGCAGCGCGAGCGCCGGCGCCTCGTAGATGCCGCGCGACTTCGCCTCGATGATCCGGTTCTCGATCTGGTCGGACATGCCGAGGCCGTGGCGACCACCGATGAGGTTCGCCTCGTGGACCAGGGCGACCGCGTCGTCGTACCGGCGGCCGTTGATCGCGACCGGACGGCCGCCCTCGAACGCGATGGTCACGTCCTCGGTGGCGATGTCGACGGACGGGTCCCAGAACCGGACGCCCATGATCGGCTCGACGGTCTCGAGTGAGACGTCGAGGTGCTCGAGCGTCTTCGCCTCGTGGGTGGCGCCCCAGATGTTGGCGTCGGTGGAGTACGCCTTCTCCTTGCTGTCGCGGTAGGGCAGGTCGCGCTCCGAGAGCCACTGGCTCATCTCCGCGCGGCCGCCGAGCTCGGTCACGAAATCCGCGTCGAGCCACGGCTTGTAGATGCGCAGCTCCGGGTTGGCCAGCAGGCCGTAGCGGTAGAAACGCTCGATGTCGTTGCCCTTGAAGGTCGACCCGTCGCCCCAGATGTCGACGCCGTCCTCGTGCATCGCGCGCACGAGCTGGGTGCCGGTGACGGCCCGGCCCAGGGGCGTGGTGTTGAAGTAGGTGCGGCCCGCCGAGCGGATGTGGAAGGCGCCGCACGCGAGTGCTGCGAGCCCCTCCTCCACCAGCTGGGTCTTGCAGTCGACGAGGCGGGACAGCTCCGCGCCGTACGCCAGTGCGCGTCCGGGCACCCCGTCGATGTCGGGCTCGTCGTACTGCCCGATGTCGGCGGTGTAGGTGCACGGGACCGCGCCCTTCTCGCGCATCCAGGCGACGGCCACCGAGGTGTCCAGGCCGCCGGAGAAGGCGATGCCGACGCGCTCGCCGGCGGGAAGGGAGGTCAGGACCTTGCTCACGTGTGATGTCTTCCTTCGTCGTGGGTCTTCGCAGCAGAGTGTGGGGTACGGCGCGGGCTCACGGCCGCCGGGGGTCAGCCCCCGGCGTGACCGTCGGCCAGCGCCGTGAATCGTCGGGCGAGGTCGTCCCCCCGGTCGGGGTCGCGCCCGATCACGAGCACGGTGTCGTCGCCCGCGATGGTGCCGAGGACGTCGGCCGGGTCGGCCTTGTCGATCGCGTTGGCCAGGTACTGCGCCGCACCGGGCGGCGTGCGCAGCACCACGAGGTTGCCCGCCGCCTCCGAGCTGACGAGGAGCTCGGCGCACAGCTTCGAGAGCCGCGCGCTCGCGGACGCGGACTCGCGCAGGTGGGTCGGGGTGCGGTCGCCGCCCTCGGCGGGCACGGCGTAGACCATCGCCCCGGACAGCGCCCGCACCTTGACGGCGTCGATCTCGACGAGGTCGCGGCTGAGCGTCGCCTGGGTGACGTGGACGCCGCGCGCCGCGAGCAGCTCGGCGAGCTCGGTCTGCGACCGCACCTCGTGCTGCTCGAGCAGCTCGGTGATGCGCCGCTGGCGGGCGTTCTTCGTCAGCGGGGTCATGGCGGTCTCGCTCATCGTGTCCTCCTCTCGTGGTGCTCGTGGTGCTCGTGGTGCTCGTCGCGGGCGCGTCGTCTCAGACGACGACGTCCTCCTCCAGCACGCCGGAGCGCTGCATGAGGAAGGCCAGCAGGGCCTTCTGGACGTGGCGGCGGTTCTCCGCCTCGTCCCAGACCAGCGAGCGCGGTCCCTCGAGGACCTCGGCGCTGATCTCCTTGCCGCGGTAGGCCGGCAGGCAGTGCAGGACGACCGCGTCGGGGCTCGCGTGCGCCAGCAGCTCCTCGGTGACGGAGAAGCCGCCGAAGATGCGCGCGCGCTCGGCCGCCTCGGACTCCTTGCCCATCGACACCCAGGTGTCGGTGACCACCACGTCGGCGCCGCGGACCGCCTCGACGGGGTCGGCCAGGGTGCGGATCGTGCCCGGCCAGGGCGCGGTCGCCACGAGGTCCTGGACCTCGGTCGCCGGCCAGTGGCCCTCCGGGGCACCGAAGACGACGTCCATCCCCGCCATCGCGCCGGCGATGGCCCAGGAGTTGCCCATGTTGCAGGCGGCGTCGCCGAGGAAGGCGACCATCAGCCCCTCGAGCCGGCCCTTCGCCTCCTGGACCGTCAGCAGGTCGGCGAGCAGCTGGCAGGGGTGGAAGTCGTCGGTGAGCGCGTTGACGACGGGCACCCCGCTCCACTTCGCCATCTCCGCGAGCTTGGACTGCTCGTAGGTGCGCCACACGATCGCGCTCGCCTGCCGGCCCAGCACCCGGGCGACGTCGGCGACCGACTCACGGTCGCCGATGGCGGCGAGCTTGCCGTCGATCGCGAGCGGGTGCCCGCCCAGCTCGGCGATGCCGGCGGCGAACGACGCCTGCGTGCGCAGGGTCTGCTTGTCGAAGATCATCGCGACGGTGCGCGGACCGGCGAGCGGCTTCGCGGCGTAGGGCGCCTTCTTGTACGCCGCGGCGAGCGCCAGCACCTCGGCCTGCTCGGCCGGGGTGAGGTCGTCGTCGCGCAGCAGGTGCCGGACCGTGCCGGCCTGCACGGCGCTCATGCGGCACCGCCCGCGGCGTACGCCGTGTCGAGGATGCCGCTCCAGGCCGCGGCCAGCGCGTCGAGGTCAGCGTCGGTCACCACCAGCGGCGGCACGAAGCGCATCCGCGTGGGGCTGGGGGCGTTGAGCACGAAGCCCGCGTCCTGGCCCGCGGCCACGGTCTCCGCGGCGTACGGCTCCGACAGGTCGATGCCGACCATCAGCCCGGCGCCGCGCACCTCGGTGACGCGTGCGTCCGCGGCGAGGAGCTCCCCCAGCCGCGCACCGGCGGTGCGCGAGCGCTCGAGCAGGCCCTCGGACTCCACGGTGTCGAGGACCGCCAGCGCGGCCGCCGTCGCCAGCGGGTTGCCACCGAAGGTCGTGCCGTGGTTGCCCGGGTCGAACAGCTTGCCGCTGCCGCCCGTGGCGATGCAGGCGCCGATCGGCACGCCGCCGGCCAGGCCCTTGGCGAGCGTGATGACGTCGGGCACCACCGTGCCGTCGACGAGCGCGGGGTTCTGGTGGGCGAACCACGTGCCCGTGCGCCCGATGCCGGACTGCACCTCGTCGAGCCAGAGCAGCGCGCCGGCGTCACGGGCGACCTGCTGGGCGCGGACCAGGTAGTCCCTCGGCGGGACGACGACGCCGGCCTCGCCCTGCACGGGCTCGAGCAGGACCGCGGCCACCGAGTCGTCGACGGCGGCCTCGAGGGCCGCGGCGTCGCCGTACTCGACGAAGGTCACGTCGCCGGGCAGCGGCGCGAACGGCGTGCGGTACGCCTCCTTGGAGGTGAGCGCGAGGGCGCCCATCGTGCGGCCGTGGAACCCGCCCGCGGCGGCGACGATCCGGGTGCGGCCGGTGCGCCGGGTCAGCTTGAACGCCGCCTCGTTGGCCTCGGTGCCCGAGTTCGCGAAGAACACGCGGCCCTCGCAGCCGAGCAGGCCGAGGAGGCGCTCGGCCAGCTCGACCTGCGGCGGCGTCGCGAAGAAGTTCGAGACGTGGACGAGCCGCGCGGCCTGCTCGCTCACCGCGCGCACCAGCGCGGGGTGGCCGTGGCCCAGCGTGTTGACGGCGATGCCGCCGAGGAAGTCGACGTACTCCTTGCCATCGGCGTCGGTGACCCGCGCGCCGGAGCCGGAGACCAGCGTGGTCTTCGGGGGGCCGAACGTGTTCATCAGGGCGTCGGAGTACCGCTCGCCCCACCCGCTCGTCGTCATCAGATCTCGTCCTTCGGCTTCGGGGGCACCTTCGCGGTGCGGATCTTGGTGGGAACGCCCGGCAGCACCTGCGTGCCGATCCCCTCGTCGGTGAAGATCTCGAGCAGCACCGCGTGCGGCTCGCGGCCGTCGACGACGGTGGCCCGGGGCACGCCGTCACGCACGGCGTTGAGGCAGGCCGTCATCTTCGGGACCATGCCGCTGGCCAGGCTCGGCATCAGCTCCTCGAGGCTCTCGGGGCTGATCTCCCCGATGAGGTCGGGGCTGTTGGGCCAGTCGCGGTAGAGGCCCTCCACGTCGGTCAGCACGAGCAGCTTCTCGGCGCCCAGGGCCGCCGCCAGGGCCGCCGCGGCGGTGTCGGCGTTGACGTTGTGGACGACGCCGTCGGCGTCAGGCGCGACGCTCGAGATCACCGGGACGCGACCGGCGTGGACGAGGTCGAGGACCGCCTCCGGGCGCACCGAGCCGACCTCGCCCACGAGGCCGAGGTCGACCTCCTCGCCGTCCACCACCGTCGTGGCGGGCACGGCGGTGAACAGGCCGGCGTCCTCGCCCGACAGGCCGACCGCGATCGGGCCGTGGCTGTTGAGCAGGCCGACGAGCTCGCGCTGGACCTGCCCCACGAGCACCATGCGCACGACGTCCATCGCCTCCGGCGTGGTGACGCGGAGGCCGCCGCGGAACTCCGAGGAGATGTCGAGGCGCTTGAGCATCGTGCTGATCTGCGGGCCGCCGCCGTGGACGACGACCGGGTGGAACCCGGCGTAGCGGAGGAACGCGATGTCCTCGGCGAACGCCTGCTTGAGGGTGTCGTCGGTCATGGCGTTGCCGCCGTACTTGATGACGATGATCTTGCCGTTGTAGGCCTTCAACCACGGCAGCGCGGCGGCCAGCGTCGCGGCCTTGGCCGTGTCGACCTTCGGCTTGTAGTGGACCTCGTCGGTCGTCCCGGTCTCCGTGCTCACGGGGTTCTCCTCGCTGCTGCTGCCGCCGGTCACGACGAGTACGCGCTGTTCTCGTGGACGTAGGCGTGGGTGAGGTCGTTGGTCCACACCGTCGCGCGCTCGTCGCCGGACTTCAGGTCGATCGTCACGCTGACCTCGCGCGGGCTGAGGTCCACGCCCGCTGGGTCCTCCGCCGGCGTCGACGCCCGGCACACCCAGACGCCGTTCATCGCGACGTCGAGGTCCGCGGGGTCGAACGCCGCCTGCGTCGTGCCCATGCTGGCGAGCACCCGGCCCCAGTTGGGGTCCTTGCCGAAGACGGCCGCCTTGAACAGGTTGGAGCGGGCGACGCTGCGGCCGACCTCGACCGCGTCGTCCTCGCTCGCCGCGTTGACGACCGTGATGGCGATCTCGTGGTCGGCGCCCTCGGCGTCCTTGAGCAGCTGCATCGCCAGGTCGGTGCACGCCTGGGTGAGCGCGTCGGTGAAGTCGTCGAGCGTCGGGGTGATGCCGCTGGCACCGCTCGCCATGACGGTCACCGTGTCGTTGGTCGACATGCAGCCGTCGGAGTCGAGGCGGTCGAAGCTGACCCGCGTCGCCGCGCGCAGGGCGCGGTCGAGGTCGGCGGCCTCCACGACCGCGTCGGTCGTGAGCACGACGAGCATGGTCGCGAGCTGCGGGGCCAGCATGCCGGCGCCCTTCGCCATCCCGCCGACGCTCCAGCCGGCGCCCTCGACGACGACCTGCTTGTGCACCGAGTCGGTCGTCATGATCGCCTGCGCGGCCTCCTCGCCGCCGGTGGCGCTGAGCGCGTCGTACGCCGCGTCGACGCCGTCGAGGAGGTTCTGGCGCGGGTTGGCGAGGCCGATGAGGCCGGTCGAGCAGACGACGACGTCGATCGCGCCGATGCCCAGCCGGTCGGCCACGCGCTCGGCGACCGCGTGGGTGGTCTGGAAGCCCTCGGCGCCGGTGTAGCAGTTGGCGCCGCCCGAGTTGAGGACGACGGCGCGCACGACGCCGTCCTTGACGACCTCCTGGCTCCAGAGGATGGGGTTGGCCTTGCAGCGGTTCGACGTGAAGACGGACGCCGAGTCGAAGCGCGGGCCGTCGTTGACGACGAGCGCGACGTCCTTGGCGCCGGTCGACTTCAGTCCGGCGGGGACGCCCGCGGCGCGGAAGCCGGCGGGGGTGGTGACGGTCATGGGTGCTCCTGGGGCACGGCCGCCCGTCGGGCGGCGGTGGGGCGGGGAGCCCGGCGGGAGGCCGGGCGGGACGGGGCGCGGGGCGGTGCGGTTCAGCTCGCCGGGACGGCGGCGCCGACCGCGTGCCCTCGTCGTCGCCACGCCGCCTCGGCCGCATCGGCCTCGGCACCCGGGACGAGCACCCAGAGCGCGTCGTACGTCGTCAGCGGGATCCCGGCGATCCCCTCGTCCGCGAGCGGCGCGAGGAGGTCCGGGACGAGGGCGGCGCTCTCGGCGACGGTGCGCTCGCCGCCGAGCTGGAACGCGGTGAGCGGCCGCACGCTGCGCGCCTTCGTCGGCACGTTGCGCGCCGCGCAGAGCACGGTGGTCTCCGTCGCCGTGGCCGTGATCTGGAAGACGGAGGAGGACTCGGCCCACGCCGGGATCGACGCGCCCGGACCGAGGCGCACGATCGCGAGGGTCTCGGGGAAGCGGGCGAGCTCGTACGCCGCGGGCTCCTGCCCGGCGCTCTCGGGGGCGCTCTCCGGGGCGCTCTCCGGGGCGCTCTCCGGGGCGCTCACGGGGCCAGTCCCACGGTCGAGAGGCCGGTCGTCTCGTCGAGGCCGAGCGCGAGGTTCATGCACTGCACGGCGGCGCCGCCCGTGCCCTTCGCGAGGTTGTCCACCGCGCCCACCGCCACGAGGCGGTGGGCCGCCTCGTCGACGGTGACCTGGAGGTGCACCGCGTTGGAGCCGAGGACCGACTGCGTGGCGGGCCACGTCCCGGGCGGCAGCACGTGGACGAAGGGCTCGTCGGCGTAGGCCTTCGCGTAGACCTCGTAGGCGTCCTCGGCCGTGACGTCGCCGGTCAGGGGTGCCGTGCAGGTGGCGAGGATGCCCCGCGCCATCGGGACGAGGAGCGGGGTGAAGCCCACCTTCAGGTCCGCGTCGGTGAGCCGGCCCAGGTTCTGCCGGATCTCGGGGGTGTGGCGGTGGACGCCACCGACGCCGTAGGCGCTCGCGTTGCCCATGACCTCGCTGCCGAGGAGGTGGGGCTTCGGGGCCTTGCCCGCACCGGACGTGCCGGAGGCGGCGACGACGGTGAGGTCGTCGGTGACGAGGCCCGCGGCCACGGCGGGCGCGAAGGTCAGCGTCGAGATGGTCGGGTAGCAGCCGGGGACCGCGATGCGCCGCGCGCCGCGCAGCTGCTCCCGCTGGCCGGCGAGCTCGGGGAGGCCGTAGGGCCACGTGCCGGCGTGGCGCCGAACCGTAGAACTTCTCCCAGTCGGCGCCGTCGACGAGCCGGAAGTCGGCGCCGCAGTCGATGACGACCGTGTCGTCGCCGAGGGCCTCCGCGATCGGGGCGGACTGGCCGTGCGGAAGACCGAGGAAGACCACGTCGTGGCCCGCGAGCGTCTCCGGGGTGGTCTCCTCGAGCACCCGGTCGGCAAGCGGGACCAGGTGCGGCTGCAGGGCGCCGAGCGACTGGCCGGCGTTGGAGCCGCCGGTGAGGGCGCCGATGCGGACGTCCGGGTGGCCGAGGAGGAGCCGGAGGACCTCACCACCGGCGTACCCGCTCGCCCCGGCGACAGCGACGGAGAAGGGAGACGTCATGTGCATGAACATACATGGTGATGCATGAGCGTGCGAATTGATTGCGTTCTGGGCGTGGCGAGCCGCCGCGACTTTCCCCGGTCGACCGGGGAACACGCCACTTAGCGCATCAATATTGATGGTCAAAGCGGCACTTTCCCCGGTCGACCGGGGAAAGTGCCGCCTGCATGACCATCCGGGGTCAGGCGCGGAGGGTGGCGCCGGTGCGGTCGGTGGCGAGGGCGACGGCGGCGTCGCGCGCGGCGGCCGCCTCGCCCTCGGCCAGGGTGCGGTCGAGGGCGCGGAACCGCAGCGCGAACGCGAGCGACTTCTTGCCGTCGGGCACACCCGTGCCGGTGTAGACGTCGAACAGGCGCAGCGACTCCAGCAGCTCGCCGGCTCCCTCGCGGAGGGCCGCCTCGACGTCGCCCGCGGGCACCGGGGCATCGACGAGGAGGGCGACGTCCTCCTTGGCGACGGGGTACGTCGAGAACACCGGTCCCCGCACCGTGTCCGGCACGGCGGCCAGCAGCAGGTCGAGGTCGAGCTCCGCCGCCGAGGTGCGCGGCGGCAGGCCGAGGCGCGTGACCACCCGGGGGTGGAGCTCGCCGGCGTGGCCCAGCGTCGTACGGGTGCCGTCGGCACCCACCAGCACGACCTCGGCACACCGACCCGGGTGCCAGGGCGCGAGCTGGGCGTTCTCGACCTGTACCTCGACGCCGAGCTCCCCCGCGAGGTCGCGGACGACGCCGACGACGTCGACCCAGTCGGCGTCCCGGCCGGCACCCCACCACCCGGGGTTCTCCCGCTGCCCGCCGAGGACGACCGCGAGGTGCAGCGGCTGGCGCGGCAGGGCCGCGAGCAGTGCGGCCAGCTCGTCGTCGGTCGGGCGCCGGTCGACGCCGAGGAGCGGCGCCGCCACGTCCGACGCGAAGGCGACCGTGCCGGTCTCGAAGAGCGCGACCCCCGGCAGTCCGCGGCCCGTGTTGCGGGCAGCCGCCGCCAGCGTCCCGGTGAGCAGCGTGGTCGTGTACGCCGGCTCCTCCGCCGACAGCGGGTTGGCGAGCCGCACCGTACGGCGCCGCTCGTCGTCCGCCGGCACCTCGAGCGCGTCGAGGCCGGCCTCGCCGGTGAACGGGAAGCTCACCACCTCGACGAGCCCCGCACCGGCCAGCGCGCGGCCGACCCGGCGGCGCAGGCGCTGCTCGCGGGTCAGGCCACGTCCCGCGGTGGGCGTGGGGAGCACGGACGGGACCGCGCCGTACCCCACGATGCGGACGACCTCCTCGACCATGTCGAAGGGGTCGGTGAGGTCGGGGCGCCACGGCGGCACGACGACCTGCAGCGCGGCGTCGTCGCCGTCGACCCGGCAGCCGACCGCCGCGAGGTGGCGGCGGGTGGTGGCGGCGTCGATGTCGATGCCCGAGACCCGGGCCGGCAGGTCGGCGGCCACGGTGACCGTGGTGGGCTCCGGCGGTGTGCCGACCACGGTGACGCCCGCGTCGGCCGTGCCGCCGCCGTGGGCGACGAGCAGCTCGACGACGCGGTCGGCCGCGGCCTCGCAGATCGTCGGGTCGACGCCGCGCTCGTTGCGCTTGCCGGCCTCCGAGGTGATCTTGTGGCGGCGACCGGTGCGGAACATGGAGACGGCGTCCCAGTGGGCCGCCTCGACGAGCACCCGGGTCGTCGTCGACGACATCTCCGTGGTCTCCCCGCCCATGACGCCACCCAGCCCGATGATCCCGGAGTCGTCGGTGACGACGAGGTCCTCGGGGCTGAGCGCGCGATCGGTGCCGTCGAGCGTCGTGAGCCGCTCCCCCGCCGTCGCCCGGCGGACGCGGAGGGCGCCGGTGACCTTGTCGGCGTCGTACCCGTGGATCGGGCGTCCGGTCTCGAGCATCACGTAGTTCGTCACGTCGACCGCGAGCGAGATCGGTCGCATGCCGGCGAGCTGGATGCGTCGTGCCATCCAGTCGGGCGTCGGAGCGGTCGGGTCGAAGCCCGAGACGGTGCGCGCCACGAACACGGGGCAGCCGTCGGGGTCGTCGACGACCACGGGGTGGCCCGCGCCGTCAGCGGCGGGGACGGGGCGGTCGACGGGGTCCGCGTACGGCGCGTCGAACGCCAGCGCCGCCTCCCGTGCCACGCCGCGCAGGGAGAGCGCGTAGGCCCGGTCGGGGTTGATCTCGAACTCGATGACCTCGTCGCGGAGCGGGAGCAGCGCGAAGGCGTCGTCGCCGGGCGCACCGGCGTCGGCCGGGAGCACGATGATGCCGTCGCTCGCGCCGCCGAACCCGGCGGGCAGGCCGAGCTCGGCCGCGGAGCAGATCATGCCGGCGGAGAGGTGCCCGTAGGTCTTGCGCGCCGAGATGGCGAAGTCGCCCGGCAGGACGCCACCGGGGAGCACGACGACGACGAGGTCGCCGGGCTCGAAGTTGTGGGCGCCGCACACGATGCCCTGGGGCTCGCCGGTGCCGTTGGCGTCACCGACGTCGACGGTGCACCAGTTGATCGTCTTGCCGTTCTTCTGCGGCTCGGGCGACTTCGTGAGCACGCGACCGACGACGAGCGGGCCGGTGATGTCGTGGCCCGGCCGCTCGATGGCCTCGAGCTTGAGGCCGAGGTCGGTGAGCCGGCGGGCGAGCTCCTCCGTCGTCGCGTCGGCCGGCAGGTCGACGTGCTCGCGGATCCAGGAGACGGGTGCCTTCATCTCAGATCTCCGTTCCGAAGGCCGTGGCGAAGCGGACGTCGCCCTCGAAGAAGGCGCGGAGGTCCTCCACACCGTGGCGGAACATCAGGGTGCGGTCGATGCCCATGCCGAACGCGAAGCCGGTGTAGCGCTCCGGGTCGACGCCGCAGGCGACGAGCACGCGCGGGTTCATGACCCCGCAGCCGCCCCACTCGATCCAGCCCTCGCCCCGGCACGTGCGACAGGTGGCGCCGTCGGCGTCCACGGCAGTGCCCCGGCAGACGAAGCAGACGAGGTCGACCTCGGCGCTCGGCTCGGTGAAGGGGAAGAACGACGGCCGGAACCGCGTCGAGATGCCCTCGCCGAACATGGCGGCGGCGAAGTGGTCGAGGGTGCCCTTGAGGTGGGCCATCGTGATGCCCTCGTCGATCGCGATGCCCTCCACCTGGTGGAACATCGGGGAGTGCGTCGCGTCGTACTCGTCCGTGCGGAACACGCGGCCCGGGCAGGCGACGTAGATCGGCGGCGTGCGCGTCAGCATGGTGCGCGCCTGCACCGGCGAGGTGTGCGTGCGGAGCACGACGTGGTTCTCGGCCGGGTCGGTCCAGAACGTGTCCTGCATCGTGCGAGCCGGGTGGTCGGGGCCCAGGTTGAGGGCGTCGAAGTTGAGCCACTCCGCCTCGAGCACCGGCCCCTCGGCGATCTCCCAGCCCATGGCGACGAACACGTCGGCGATGCGCTCGGCGCCCGTCGTCAGGGGATGCCGGGCGCCCCGGGGACGCCGGTCGACCGCCACCGTCACGTCGACGGTCTCCTCGACGAGCATCCGCTCCTCGTGCTCGGCCTCGAGCACCGTCTGCCGCGCGGCGAGCGCCTGGTTGACGGCGCCCCGGGCCTTGCCGACCCGCTGGCCGGCGTCCTTGCGCGCCTGCGGCGGCAGCGCCCCGATCTCGCGGTTGGCCAGGGCCAGCGGGGAACGGTCGCCGGTGTGCTCGATGCGCACCTGCTTCAACGCGTCGAGGTCGCTCGCGGCGGCGACCGCGGCGAGGGCCGCCTCGGTCATCGCCGCGACCTCCTCGGCCTTGAGCGGGGTCACCTCGACGGGATCGAACTCGTTGTTGGGGCCGGACATCGGGGCCTTTCCGCGGTGGTCGAACGAGCAGGAGGGCGCCGTGGTCGCGCGCACGCGGCCGACGGGCCGCGGGCCAGTCTAGGAAGTGGCGCGGGCGCGGGGCGAACCGGTTACGGGTACGGCGCACACGAGGTCCTCCTCGGAGCGCCGGGCCACCGGGGCGGCGGCCACGGGCCGGGACGCGGGGCGCGTCGGCGGCTCGGCAGCCGTCGGGGCGACCGTCGGGGCGACCGGTCGCGGGGGCCGGTTGGCGACGACGACGGCGCCGAGGACCACCATGATCCCGAGGGCCTGCACGAGGCCCAGGTGCTCGCCGCCGACGGCCGTGCCGAGCAGCACGCCCGTCACCGGGTTGAGCAGGCCGATGACACCGACCTCGACGACGCCGAGGCGGCTCAGGCCGTTGAACCAGCAGACGAAGGCCAATGCCGTCGTGACGAGCGAGAGGTAGGCGTAGCCCGCGACCGCCGGGACGTCCACCGCCGGCGGCGCACCCTCGAGGAGCGGGGCCGCGACGAGCAGGGCCGCACCACCGGCGACGAGCTGCCACGCGGTCGACGCGACGACCGGCACGGGATCGATCCGGTTCCAGCGGCGGGCGAGCACGAAGCCCACGCTCGAGGAGAGGAGCGCGGCACCGGAGGCGGCGAGCCCCCAGCCGTCGGGAGCGCCGACCGCTCCCCCGACCACGAGCACCACCCCGCCCAGACCCACCACCGAGGCGAGCGCGCCCTGCAGGCGCGGACGGTCACCGTCGATGGCCCAGGCCATCGCGAGCATCACCAGCGGCGCGCCGGCCATCACCACGGAGGCGACGCTGGACGGCAGGCGTTGCGCCGCGACGTACACGAGCCAGAAGAAGAGACCCACGTTCGTCGTGCCGAGCAGCAGCGCGCGCCCCCACCACGCGCCGTGCGGCAGGCGCCGCGCGAGCAGCAGGAGCAGGAGCCCCGCGGGCGCGGCGCGGAAGGCCGCACCCCAGACGGCCGCGTCGGCCGGGAGGGCGTGCTTGGTGACGACGTAGGTGCTGCCCCACGCGATCGGGGCGATCGCGGTGACGAGGGTCCAACGGAGTTTCGCTTCCACGGAAGGCAAAATGCCTTCCGGGGAAGGTATATTCCCACTCGTGGACCGAGACCTCGATCACGTCGACCGCATCCAGGAGCAGTGGGCCCGCGAGCGTCCCGACCTCGACACGTCACCGCAGGGGCTCATCGGCCGGACGCACCGGCTCGCGGACCGGCTGATGGAGGAGCTGCTGGTCGTCTACCGGCGGCACGGCCTCGGCCAGGGCGAGTTCGACGTGCTGGCGACCCTGCGGCGCGCCGGCGACCCGTTCGAGCTGACCCCGAGCGTGCTGGCGCAGACCACCATGGTGACCAGCGGCGCCGTGACGAAGCGGCTCGACCGGCTCGAGGCGGCCGGCCTCGTGCGCCGCCAGCCGAGCGACCTCGACGGCCGTGGCCGCGTCATCGGCCTCACCGCGGAGGGACGCCGCCTCATCGACCGGGCCTACACCGAGCACATGGAGAACGAGCACCGGCTCGTCGCCGGGCTCGACGCCGACGAGCGCGCCCAGCTCGAGCACCTGCTGCGCCGCTGGGCGGTGTCGCTCGACGCCTGAGGGACGTCTCGTCCCGCGGGCCGGGCGCCTCAGCCGTCGTCGCGCGCGACCGGCCAGGTCACGGCCACGCGCGCCCCGCCGTCCGCGGTCTCACCGATCTCGGTGGTGCCCCCGTGGGCGCCGACCAGGCCGCCGACGAGGTACATGCCCAGCCCGGACCCGCCCGCCTGGCCAAAGTGCCAGAACTTCGTGAACACGCGGCGCCGGATCTCCTCCGGGATCCCCCGGCCCTCGTCGTCGACGGTGATGCGGACCGCGTCGCCGTCGGCGGTCGGCGCGAGCCGCACCAGCACGGTGCCCTCGCCGTGCCGCACCCCGTTCTCCACCAGGTTGGTGAGCACCTGGGTGAACTTGTCGGGGTCGGCCATCACCGGCGCCAGCCCGGCGTCGGCCTCGAGGGAGATGGTGCGCGACGTGCCCGCTCCCACGGAGCAGACCACCCGCCCGGCCAGCTCGGCGGCGTCGCACGGACGGCGGTGCAGCGAGAGCCGCCCCGTGTCGATGCGCGCCACGTCGAGGAGCTCGGTGATGAGCCGGCTCAGGCGGTCGGCGTCGGCGTTGACCGTGGTGAGCATGAGCCGCTTCTGCTCGTCGTTGAGCACGTCCCAGCGGTTCAGCATCGCCTGCACGAAGCCCTTGACCCCGGTCAGCGGCGAGCGCAGCTCGTGGGCGACGGTGGCGACCAGGTCGGAGCGCTCGCGGTCGAGCCGCTCCCGTCCGCGTCCCGAGCGGAGCGTCACCGCCACCCGGACGACGACACCGTCCGCGTCGCGCACGATGCGCGCCGCCGTCAGCACCTCGTGACCGTCGGGCAGCAGCCACGACTGCTCGGGGACGCCGACGCGGGTGCGCAGACCCCCGTACGGCGCGTTGTAGCGCACCCAGTCGCAGCCCTCGGTGTTGAGCAGCACCAGCACCTCGGCCAACGGTCGTCCGTGCGCCTCGGCCGCCGGGACGTGGAGCCAGCGGGCCGCCGCGGCGTTGACGTGCGTGACGAGCCCGTCAGCGTCCGCGACGACGACACCGTCGGGCAGCGCGTCGACGAGGTCGCAGACGGTCAGGTCGTCGGTGCGGGGCCCCGTCGCGTCCATGCCGGCGATCCTAGGCGGGCGCGCCCCTAGGGGCGGGGTGCCGCGGCGCCTGCCGCCCGCTGGGCACGGGCCGAGGCGTAGAGGCAGAGCGCGGCGGCGGTCGCCAGGTTGAGGCTCTCCGCCCGGCCGTGGATGGGGATGCTGACGACGTCGTCCGCCAGGGCCGCGACCTCCTCGGGCAGGCCCCAGGCCTCGTTGCCGAGCAGCCACGCGGTGGGCTCGGCCAGCAGGCCCGACGCCTCCGCCTCGAACAGGTCGAGCCGACCGCCGCCGTCGGCGGCCAGCACCCGCAGCCCGGCGGCGCGCACCGCGGCCACCGCGCACGCGACGTCCGTCTCGACGGCGATCGGCAGGTGGAAGACGCTCCCGACGCTCGCCCGCACGGTCTTCGGGTTGTGCAGGTCCACGGCGTTGCCGAGGAGGGCCACCCCGTCGGCGCCCGCCGCGTCGGCGCACCGGACGACGGTGCCGGCGTTGCCCGGGTCGCGCACGTCGGCGCAGAGGGCCACCAGGCGCGGGCCGGGGGCGAGCAGCTCGGCCAAGGGCACGTCGAGGGGCGTGCACACCGCGACCACGCCGGCGGGGGTCACCGCATCGCTGAGGGCCTCCATCGCCGGGCCGTCCACCCGGTGCACGGGCACGGCGGGCACGGTGCGGGCGAGGGTGGCCATGAGCGCGCCGTACCGCTCCGCGGCAGCGGGGGTCACGAAGACCTCCCGCACGCGGCCGGGCGTCTCGAGGGCGGCCTCGAGGCCCTTCGGGCCGTCCACGACGAACAGCCGCCGCTCGGTTCGCACCGAGCGGCGGCTGAGCTTCCGCGCTTCCCTGACCCGGGCGCTCCTCGTGGTGAGGAGCGCCGGGTCCGGTGCGGCGGGGGTGCTGCTGGTCAGGCCGAGGCCTTCTCCGCGTTGACGTCCTCGGGCAGCGCGGCCCGGGCCGTCTCCACGAGCGCGTTGAACGCGGCCGTGTCGTTGACCGCGAGCTCCGCGAGGATCTTGCGGTCGACCTCGACACCCGCGAGGCCGAGGCCCTGGATGAAGCGGTTGTAGGTCATGCCCTGCGCACGCGCCGCGGCGTTGATGCGCTGGATCCACAGGCGACGGAAGTTGCCCTTGTTCTTGCGGCGGTCGTTGTAGCTGTAGACCAGCGAGTGGGTGACCTGCTCCTTCGCCTTGCGGTAGAGGCGCGAGCGCTGGCCGCGGTAGCCGCTGGCGCGCTCGAGGGTCGTCCGGCGCTTCTTCTGGGCGTTGACCGCCCGCTTGACGCGTGCCACGTGAATCTCCTAGATCGAGGATGGTGCGGGGTCGTGCTCGACTCCCGAGGGGGGTGGGAGGGTCAGCGACCCAGCAGCTTCTTGGCGCGCGGCACGTCGGCCGCGGCGACCTCGACGGTGCCCGTCATGCGGCGGGTGACCTTCGAGGGCTTCTTCTCGAGGTTGTGGCGCTTGCCGGCCTTCTCCCGCAGGATCTTGCCGCTGCCCGTCACCCGGAACCGCTTGCCGGCGCCCGAGTGGCTCTTGTTCTTCGGCATCGTTGACTCAACTCTCTTCTTCGGTGCCACCCGCCGGCGGACGGGTGGCGCGTTCGACAACCGGCGGCGGACGTCTCGCCCGCCGCCGTGGGACGTCGGTGGTGCTGCTCAGGCCTCGATCTCGGGGTCGAGGTTCTCCGAGCGGCGGCGCTCCTTCTTCTGCGCCACCGGCCCGGCCGCGTGGGCGGCGTCGCGCTCGGCGCGCTCCTCCGCCACGGCCTCGGCCCGCTCCGCGGCGCGCGACGCCTTCTCGGCCTCGGCCTCGACGCGAGCGTCGGCCTTCTTCTTGTGGGGCCCGAGCACCATGATCATGTTGCGGCCGTCCTGCTTCGGCGACGACTCGACGAAGCCCAGCTCCTCCACGTCGTCGGCGAGGCGCTGCAGCAGCCGGAACCCGAGCTCGGGGCGGTGCTGCTCGCGACCGCGGAACATGATCGTGATCTTGACCTTGTCTCCGGCCTTGAGGAACCGCACGACGTGACCCTTCTTGGTCTCGTAGTCGTGCGAGTCGATCTTCGGCCGGAGCTTCATCTCCTTGATGATCACGTTCGACTGGTTCCGTCGGGCCTCGCGGGCCTTCTGGGCGGTCTCGTAGCGGAACTTGCCGTAGTCCATGAGCTTGCAGACCGGCGGACGCGCCATGGGCGCGACCTCGACGAGGTCGAGGCCGGCTTCCTGCGCGAGTCGAAGTGCGTCGCCCGTGGGGACGATGCCGACGGTCTCGCCGTTGGGACCGACAAGTCGGACCTCGGAGACCCGGATCCGATCGTTGATGCGCAGCTCGGTGCTGATGTGTCCTCCTGGGGGTACGGCGGACGGGAACCGGCCCGCGTGCACCCGCCCGGAGCGACCGGGCCGGAGAACGAAAAAAGGCTCCCGCTTGACAAGGGTGTCCTAGCGGAAGCCAGTCGCGACCACGTCGCCACGCCACCACGACACCTCCCGGAGGAGGGCGTCGAGCGACGCGTGAGCCGACGACCCCGCACGCGGGGCGCCGCCTCGACCGGACCCGACGACCTGGCGGCCGGTGCGGGTGGGAGACGGGATTGCTGCTGGTCTCCGCTTGGAGATCGGCGGATCGCTGCAGGCGCAGCTCACCACTGATCGGTCAACGGGAGACAGTAGTGGACTATTCCGCCTCGACGCCAATCCACGCGTGGCCGCCGGCCACGCGGCGCAGCTCCCACCCGCGCGCGAGCGCGCCGAGGTCGTCGCCGGGCACGACGAAGCGCACGGGGCCGGCGATGTCGACGACGATGGCCGCCGCGCCGTCCTGCAGCGCCGACGCGGCGGCGAGCTGCGTCGCGACGGGCACCGGGCGGGCGTCGGCTCGCCACCGGGTCAGCGCCTCCTGGCCGGTGAAGGCGAGGAGGGCCCGACGGCCGTCGCGGCCCGTCACCAGCACGGTGGCCATGTCGCTGCTCTTGTCGTGGGCCAGCCCGTTCTCGTCGACCTCGACCTCGCCGAGCACGGCGACGACGGGCACGAGCAGCCGGGACTCGCCCAGCACCGCGAGCACGTCGGCGTCGTCGGCCTCCCCCGCGGCGTACGCCGCGAGCACGGCCGCCAGGGCCTCGGGGGCCTCGCCGGTGTCGTCGCCGAAGGCCGACGTCGGGATGACGCGTCCGGCGAAGCGGTCCTGCGGGGCGAGGGGTCCACTCACCCGCGCCATGATGCCAGCCGCGCCGCCGCCGACCGAACCGGTGCACCCGCTCCCCCACCCCGGACGGCCTAGGGTGGAGGGGTGGACGCAACCTGGCTCGCCCTCGCCGTCGTGCTCTCCGCCATCGGGGCCATCTGGACCGTCGTGGCCTGGCGCACGCGGGGCGTGGCCGCCGCCGTGCGGGGAGCCGGGTTGACGTTGCTGGCGCCCGCGGCGTACCTCACCGGCACGCTCGAGCTGGCCGGGGAGATCGCCGTCGACGTCGGCGACTGGGCCCGCGGCCTCGTGTTCTCCCCCGTCGTGTGGACGGGCATCGCGCTGGCCGGCGCGGGCGTGCTGCTCGTGCTGCTCGGCGGCGCGCTCGCCGCGCGCGGCGTGGGGACGAGCCCGCGCACGGCTGCTCCGCGGCAGGTCGAGGACGGGGCCGGTCGTCCGGCCGTGGCCCCGGCGGACCGCCGTGCGCCGGCGGCTCCGCCCGCCGGACGTGGCCGCGCGAGCGGCGACGACGACCTCGACGACATCGAGGCGATCCTGCGCCGCCGAGGGATCAGCTGACGTGGCGGGCCGCCGGTCCGTCCCCGCGCTCGTCGAGCGGCACCGCCTCGCCGCCCGGCTGGGCACCGCCGTCTCCCGGCTCGACCCCGCGCCCGCGACGCCGTGCGCCGTCGTCGACCTCGACGCCTTCGACGCGAACGCCGACGACCTCGTCGCGCGGGCCGGCGGGACGCCGATCCGGGTGGCCTCGAAGTCGCTGCGCGTCCCCGCGCTGGTGCAGCGCGCGCTCGCGCGGGACGGCTTCGCCGGGGTGCTGGGCTACACCCTGCGCGAGGCGCTGTGGCTGGTCGACGAGGGCATCAGTGACGACGTCGTCGTCGCCTACCCCACCGTGGACCTCCCCGCACTGCGGCGCCTCACGTCCTCGCCGTCGGCCGCCGGCGCGGTGACGATCATGGTGGACGACCTCGCCCACCTCGACGTCGTCGACAGCGTGCGGTCCTCCAAGGCCGTGCCCGTGCGCGTCGCGATCGACGTGGACGCCGGGCTGCAGGCACCCGGAGGCGTGCACGTCGGGCCGAAGCGCTCGCCGCTGCGCAGCGCGGAGGCCACCCTGGCGCTGGCGCGGGCCGTCGTCGAGCGGCCGGGGTTCGTGCTGGTGGGGGTCATGACCTACGAGGGACAGGTCGCCGGGGTGCCCGACCGGGTGCCGGGCCAGGCGCCCCGGATGGCCGTCGTGCGGCGCATCAAGCAGGCGTCCCTGGCGCAGCTGCGCGAGCGTCGGGAAGCCGTGGCGACCGGGATTGCCGAGCTGGCCGACCTCTCCTTCTTCAACGCCGGCGGCTCCGGCTCGATCGCCGAGTCCGCCGCCGACCCGTCGGTCACCGAGGTCACGGCCGGCTCCGGCCTGCTCGTCCCCGGCCTGTTCGACCACTACCGCTCCTTCGCGCCGCGGCCCGCGGCGTACTTCGGGGTGCCCGTGACGCGCCGTCCGGGTCCGGGGGTCGCGACGGTGCACGGGGGCGGGTACACGGCGTCCGGTCCCGCCGGACCCGACCGCCAGGTCCTCCCCTGGGCGCCGCCCGGGCTGGAGCTGACGGCGCTGGAGGCGGCCGGCGAAGTGCAGACGCCGCTGGTCGGCCCCGGCGCCGACCTGTTGCGCATCGGGGAGCTGGTGTGGTTCCGGCACGCCAAGTCGGGGGAGCTCTTCGAGCACACCGACGTCGCGCACCTGCTCGCCGGCGACCGGATCACCGAGACCGTCCCCACCTACCGTGGCGCGGGCCAGGCCTTCGGCTGAGCTGCCCCCGGCGGAGGCCCTGCCCGCCGGGACGCTCGAGGTGCTGCTGCGGCTCGTGGCCCGGTCCCCGGCCCGGCTCGGTGCCGGCCGGCTCGTCTGCGTGGACGGCCCGTCGGGATCCGGCAAGACCACGGCGGCCGCCGCCCTCGCGCGGGCGCTCGCGGCCGCGAGCCACGACGTGGTCGAGCTGCACATGGACGACCAGTACGACGGGTGGGACGGCCTGGGTGCCGCGCCCGGCCGGGTGGCGCGGGACGTCGTGGAGCCGCTGGCGGACGGACGAGCGGGGCGGTACCGGCGCTACGACTGGTACGCCGGGGCCTTCGCCGAGGAGCACGAGGTGGCGGCGGTCGGTCCCCGTGGCGTCGTGGTCCTCGAGGGCGTCGGGTCGGGAGCGGCGCCGCTCGCGGCGTACCGGAGCGTGCTGGTGTGGGTCGAGGCGCCCGCGGCGCTGCGGCTGCGCCGCGGGATCGAGCGCGACGGGGAGGCCGCGGCGGAGCACCTGCGGGCCTGGTCGCGTGCCGAGACCGTGCACTTCGGCGCCCACGGCACCCGCGCCGCCGCCGACGTGCGCCTCGACGCGCACGGTCGGGTGGTCCGCTGAGGGGTTGACGTCGAGTTTGGTCGTACGTCGCGGCAGAACCGTCGAGTTTGGTCGAACGGTTGAACTCGGATCAGCGAACACCGCACCGTACGACCCAACTCGACGCGAACGCCGCGCCGTACGACCCAACTCGACGCGAACGCCGCGCCGTCCGACCCAACTCGACGCGAACGCCGCGCCGTCCGACCCAACTCGACGCAGGTCAGGCGGCGTCGATGACCTCGCGCAGCTCGCGGACGGCGGTGCGGGCGCGGGAGCCGTCGGAGGCCTGGATGCCGATCGCCGGGCGGGCCGTGCCGTCCGACAGGTCGATCGTGGCCCACGGGGCGCCGTCGGGCATCCGCACCGCGACGACCTGCGCCCACTCGTAGGAGTACCGCCGGTAGCCGTTCACCACGACGAGACCGTCGGTGGTCGCCGTCACGCGGCAGCGCACCACGCCCCAGAGCACCGCGCCGGCACCGGCGAGGAGGAGCAGCATGGTGATGCGCTGGTACCAGGAGAAGTTGTCCCGCACCTCGGCGTCGAGCAGGAACCACGCGGCCAGCATCGCCACCAGGACCGTCGCGCTGGAGAAGCCCGCGGCGATCGAGGTGCCCAGCGGGCGCCACGTGCGGGGCAGCGCCGGCCGACCGGGCTCAGAGGCGGCAGGCATGGATCTCCGTCATGAGGATGCCGCGCGCGCCCAGGTCGTAGAGCTCGTCCATCAGCCGCTGCGCGTTCGCGCGGGGCACCATGACCCGCACCGCGACCCAGCCCTCGCGCTGCAGCGGCGAGATCGTCGGCGACTCGATGCCGGGCGCCGCGGCCGTCGCGGCGGCGACGTCGGTCTCGGCGATGTCGTAGTCCATCATCACGTAGCTGCGCGCCACGAGGACGCCCTCGACGCGCCGCCGGAACACGCGGAGCGCGCCCGCCTGCTCGGCCGTGCGCTCGTCGTCGGGACGGCCGATGAGCACCGCCTCCGACTCCAGGAGCGACGCGCCGAAGGTGGCGAGCCCGGCCTGGCGCAGCGTCGAGCCCGTCTCCACCACGTCGGCGATGACGTCGGCGACACCCAGCTGGATGCTGGTCTCCACCGCACCGTCGAGCCGGGTCACCGTGGCGTCGATGCCGTTCTCGTCGAGGTAGGCCTGCACCACGCCGGCGTACGACGTCGCGATCCGGAGGCCGTGGAGGTCCTCGGGGCCGGAGTACCGACCGGCGGGGCCGGCGAAGAAGAACCGCGAGCGGCCGAAGCCGAGCGGCCGCAGCTCGGCCGCGTTCGCGCCGGAGTCGCGCAGCAGGTCACGGCCGGTGATGCCGATGTCGAGCGTGCCGTCCGCGACGTACAGCGCGATGTCGCGCGGCCGCAGGTAGAAGAACTCGACGCCGTTCTCGGCGTCGACCAGCGTGAGCTTCTTGGAGTCGGAGCGCTGCTTGTAGCCGGCCTCGGAGAGGATCTCGGCCGAGGCGACCGAGAGGGCGCCCTTGTTGGGCACCGCGACGCGGAGCAGGTCGGTCGTGCTGGGGATGGTCATCTCGGGGACTTCCTGGGTGAGCGGACGGACGGGACCGGGGCGCTCACAGATGGGAGTAGACGTCGTCGAGCGTCACGCCGCTCGCGAGCAGCATGACCTGCGCGTGGTAGAGCAGCTGGCTCACCTCGAGCGCCACCTGCTCCTTCGACTCGAAGCGGGCGGCCATCCAGACCTCCGCGGCCTCCTCGACCAGCTTCTTGCCGATGGCGTGCACGCCCGCGTCCAGCTCGGCCACCGTGCCGGAGCCGTCGGGACGCGTGCGGGCCTTGTCCTCGAGCTCGACCCAGAGCTCCTCGAACGTCTTCACGGGCGCTCAGCCTACGGCGTCGCCGCCGTGCTCCCGACCGCGAGGTCCTTCAGCAGCCGCGCGGTCGCCAGGGCCGCCGACGTCGCCTCGTAGCCCTTGTCCTCCGCCGAGCCCTCGAGCCCGGCGCGGTCGAGGGCCTGCGCCTCGGTGTCGCAGGTCAGCACGCCGAAGCCGACGGGCGTGCCGCTGTCGAGCGCCACGCGGGTGAGCCCGTCGGTCGCCGCGGAGCAGACGTACTCGAAGTGCGGCGTGCCGCCCCGGATGACCACGCCGAGGGCCACCACGGCGTCGTGCGTCGCCGCGAGCGCGGCGGCGACGACGGGGAGCTCGAACGTCCCCGGCACCCGTACGACGGTGGGCGCGGTCACCGACGCGTCCGCCAGCGCGCGGTGGGTGCCGGCGAGCAGGCCGTCCATGACGACGTCGTGCCAGCTCGCGGCGACGACGGCGACGGACAGGTCGGACGCGTCACCGGGACGCTGGTCGGGGGCTCCGTGGCCGCTCATCGGCGGTCTCCTTCGAGGTCGTGGGCGTGCCGGTCGTCGTGCACGTTCGGGATGGTCGCGTTGCCGCTCGGGTCGTGCGTCACCGCGTCCACGCGGGGCGGGTCGACCACGAGGTCGGCCTCGTCGGCGAGGGCCGCGTCCCGCAGGTGCGGGTCGGCGATGCGCGCCACGTAGGCGTCGAGGCCGTCGAGCTGGTGGCCCATGCGGTCGCGCTTGGTGCGCAGGTAGGCGATGTTGTGGTCGTTCGGCCGGGGGGCGAGGGGCACGCGCTCGGTGACGTGCACGCCGTACTCCTCCAGGTTCGACGTCTTCTCCGGGTTGTTGGTGAGCAGGCGCACCGAGGAGACGCCGAGGTCGCGGAGGATCTGCGTCGCCGTCCCGTAGTGCCGCGCGTCGGCGGGCAGGCCGAGGTCGAGGTTGGCGTCCACGGTGTCGCGGCCGCCGTCCTGCAGCTGGTAGGCCTGCAGCTTGGCGACGAGGCCGATGCCCCGGCCCTCGTGGCCGCGGAGGTAGACGACGACGCCGCGGCCCTCCTCGACGATGCGGGCCAGCGACTCGTCGAGCTGCGGGCCGCAGTCGCAGCGCTGCGAGCCGAAGACGTCGCCGGTGAGGCACTCCGAGTGCACGCGCACCAGCACCGGGTCGGCCTCGCTCGCGTCCGAGATGTCCCCGTGGACCAGGGCGACGTGCTCGCTGCCGTCGATCGTGATGCGGTAGCCGACGGCGGTGAACTCGCCGTGCGCCGTCGGGAGGCGGGTCTCGGCGACCCGCACCGCGTGCTGCTCGGTGCGGCGGCGGTAGCGCACGAGGTCCTCGATCGAGATCATCGCGAGGTCGTGCTCGTCGGCGAAGGCCCGCAGCTCCGGAGCGCGCTTCATGGTGCCGTCGTCGTTGACGATCTCGACCAGCACGCCGGCGGGCGTGAGGCCGGCCATGCGCGCCAGGTCGACCGCGGCCTCGGTATGGCCGCGCCGCACGAGCACGCCGCCCTCGCGGTAGCGCAGCGGGAACACGTGGCCCGGGCGCGTCAGCTCCCAGGGCTCGGTCGCGGAGTCGGCGAGCACCTTCACCGTGCGGGCGCGGTCGGCCGCCGAGATGCCGGTCGTGGTGCCGTCGCGGGCGTCGACGGAGATCGTGTACGCCGTGCGCAGCGGGTCGCGGTTGTGGGGCGTCATGAGCGGGATCTCGAGCCGGTCGAGCATGTCGCCGGGCATCGGGGCGCAGATCACGCCCGAGGAGTGCCGGATGGTGAAGGCCATCAGCTCCGGCGTCGCCTTCGCGGCGGCGAAGATGATGTCGCCCTCGTTCTCGCGGTCCTCGTCGTCGACGACGACGACGGCCTTGCCGGCGGCGATGTCGGCGACGGCGCGCTCGACGGAGTCGAGACGGACTCTCTCGCTCATGGTGGTTCTCCTCAACGTGCGGCCGGCTCGGGCGCCGTGCCGGTGGGATCGGGGGTGGCGGGGTGGATCGGGGGGTGCCCGAGGGACTGCTCGAGGGGACGCAGCCGACGCTCGGCCCGCAGCCAGGTCACGAAGCCGAGCACGACGAAGCCGGCGTAGACCAGGTACATGACCGCCGTCGGGTAGTACCCCGCCTCGAGCAGGGTCGTCACGCCGACCACGTCGACGGCGAGCCAGACGAGCCAGAACTCCACCCAGCCGCGCGCCATGCCGTAGGTCGCCAGCATCGAGCCCGCGAGGATCCACGCCTCCGTGGCGGGTCCCCAGGAGCCGAGCCGCTGGAGCACGACGTACGCCGCGGCGTACCCCACGACGCCGAGGAGCACGAGCTGGACCCAGCCGGCGACGCCGGCCCAGCGCGGCACGACGGCCCCGCCGTCCGGGGCGCCACCGGCCCGGCGGGCGGCGCGCCAGCGCCACCAGCCGTAGACGCCGACGGCAGCGAAGAAGACCTGGCGGCCGGCCTGGCCCCACAGGGGGTCCGCGACGACGTTGCTCAGCTCGCCCCACGCGAAGACGCCGAAGAGCAGGACGTTGCCGACGAGGCCGACGGGCCACGCCCAGACGACGCGGCGCATGCCGAGCAGGGCGCTCGCGAGGCCGAAGAGGTTGCCGACGACCTCGGGGACCGAGAGGTAGCCCGAGCCGACGGCGACGTGGCCGTGCAGCAGCCACTCGAGGGGACTCATGCCGCTCCGCCCTCCGCCTGGCGGGCGGCGATGCGGGCGAGGGCCTCGTCCGCGTAGCCGCCGACGACGAGACGCTCCACGTGCTTGGCGATCACGTCGACCTCGAGGTTGACGGGCTCGCCGACCGCGCGGAAGCCCAGCGTCGTGCGGGCGAGGGTCTCCGGGATGAGGCTGACCGTGAAGCTGCTCTCGCCGACCTCCACCAGCGTCAGGCTGATGCCGTCGACCGTGATGGAGCCCTTCTCGACGAGGAAGCGGGCCAGCTCCGCCGGGTAGCCGATCTCCACGACGGTCCAGTGCTCGCTCGGGCGCCGGTCGAGCACCCGCCCGACCCCGTCGACGTGGCCCTGCACGACGTGGCCGCCGAGGCGCTGGTCGGCGCGGACCGCGCGCTCGAGGTTGACGCGGTCCCCCGGCGTGCGCTCGCCGAGGGTGGTGCGCCGCAGGGACTCGGCCATGACGTCGGCGGTCCAGCGGGTGCCGTCGTGCTCGGTGATGGTCAGGCAGCAGCCGTCGACCGCGATCGAGTCGCCGAGGTGCGCGTCCTCGAGCACGACCGCGGTCTCCACGACGAGCCGTACGGCGTCGCCCTGGTCCTCGATCGCGGCGATCGAGCCGAGCTCCTCCACGATGCCGGTGAACATCTCAGGCCTCTCCTTCGCGGGTCGGCGGCCGGAGCACCAGCCGCACGTTGGTCTCGTCGCCCTCGCCGACGACGCCGGCGTCGACGACGCGCAGGTGCAACGCATCGGTGATCGTCGTGATGCCCAGGTCGGCGACCGCGTTGCGGCCGGCGCCGAGCAGGAGGGGCGCGACGTAGACGACCACCTCGTCGACGAACCCGTCCGCGACGAACGCGGCCGCCAGCGTGGGGCCGCCCTCGAGGAACACGTGGCGGGCCTCGCGGGCGTGGAGCGCCTCGAGGGCCTCGCGGGGCGACCGGGTCCGCAGGTGCAGCGTCTCCGCGTCCGGACCGAGCACCCGGGCGTCGCCGGGCAGGTCGCGCTCCCCCATGACCACGCGGAGCGGCTGCACGGGGAGCGGCTGGTCGTCCGCGTCGCGCACGGTGAGGAGCGGGTCGTCGGTCACGATCGTGCCCGTGCCGACGAGCATGACGTCGCACTCCCCGCGGAGCCGGTGGGTGTCGCGGCGCGCCGCCGGCGAGCTGATCCAGCGGCTCGTGCCGTCCGCGGCGGCGCTGCGTCCGTCGAGCGTCGTGGCGAACTTCCAGGTCACGAAGGGGCGGCCGTGGGTCACCGCGAACGTCCACGCCCGGTTGAGCTGCGCGGCCTCGCCCGCGAGCACGCCCTCGACGACCTCGACGTCCGCCTCCCGGAGCGTCGTCGCTCCTCCGGCCGCGAGCGGGTTCGGGTCGGCCTGGCCCACGACCACGCGGGCGACGCCGGCTGCCAGGAGCGCCTGGGCGCAGGGCCCGGTGCGGCCCGTGTGGTTGCAGGGCTCGAGGGTCACGACGGCGGTCGCACCCCGCACCTCGGCTCCCGCCGCGGCCGCCCGGGAGAGCGCGTCCACCTCGGCGTGCGGCGTACCGGCGCCCCGGTGGTAGCCCTCCGCCAGCACCGCGCCGTCGGGGGCGAGCAGGACGCAGCCGACGCGGGGGTTCGGGCCGGGGACGCCGTGCACGCGCGCCAGGAGCAGCGCGCGCTCCATGGCGTCGCGCTCGGCGCTCGTCGTGCTCGCGGTGTGCGTCATGCCCTGCTTCCCGGCTACGTCGCGGGCGCCGGGGCGCTGCGGGATGCTCGGGCGGGGCGGGTCGTGCGCGTGCTGCCGCGGAGGCCGCACGAGGACGACCGTCCTGCGTGCGCTTCCCTTCCGGACTCTGACCGTCGGTCCAGGAATTCCACCTGGTCAACCGTCCGCTGGCTGCGGACGGGTCGCGGACTCTCACCGCCGGCTCGGAATTTCACCGACCCCAGTGCACGCGAGTTGGTCAACTCGTCTGGTGGGAATTGAAGCACACGGCACCGGCGGTCGGCGGGGGTCCCGCTCCGTGGACCCCCGTGACCCGCGCACGGGCTCAGGCGCGGGCGGCGTCGCCCTTCGCGCGCAGCGCGGCGATCATCGCGTCGGGGTCGTCGGCGGAGTAGACCGCGCTGCCGGCGACGAACACGTCGGCGCCCGCCTCGGCGCAGCGCTCGATCGTCTCCAGCGAGACGCCGCCGTCGACCTGGAGGAGCGTCCGGACACCGTGCCGCTCGACCATAGCGCGGGCGCGGCGGAGCTTGGGCAGCACGAGGTCGAGGAACTTCTGGCCGCCGAAGCCGGGCTCGACGGTCATGAGCAGCAGCATGTCGAGCTCGGGCAGCAGGTCCTCGTAGGGCTCCACCGGCGTCGCCGGACGCAGGGCCATGCTCGCCCGGCCACCGGCCGAGCGGATCTCCCGCGCCAGGCGCACGGGGGCACGGGCCGCCTCCACGTGGAAGGTCACGGAGGCGCACCCCGCCTCGACGTACGTCGGGGCGTGGCGGTCGGGGTCCTCGATCATGAGGTGCGCGTCGAGCGGGATGTCGGTGGAGCGCGCGAGCGCCTCGACCATCGTCGGCCCGAAGGTCAGGTTGGGGACGAAGTGGTTGTCCATGACGTCGACGTGGACCATGTCCGCGCTCGGGATGCGCGCCACCTCCGCCCCGAGGTTCGCGAAGTCGGCGTTGAGGATGCTCGGCGTGATCTGGATGCCCACGGGCGGCGATCCTAGGCCGTGGGCTCCCCGCCCGGGTCGTCCGGCTCGTCCGGCTCGTCCGGCTCGTCCGGCTCGTCGCGCTCGTCGCGCTCGGCCCACGCGAGCAGCGGGGCGATGTCGAAGACGTGCTCGTCGGCGTGCAGGCCGGCGTGGAGGTCGCCGAGCTCGGCGTACCGCGCCGGGACCGTGAACATCGTGAGGTCCCGCGGGTCGGCGTCGTCGACCTCGTCCCAGCGGATCGGGGTGGAGACACGGGCGTCGGGCAGGCCGCGGAGGGAGTAGGCGCTGGCGATCGTGTGGTCGCGGGCGTTCTGGTTGAAGTCGACGAAGACCGCGGCGGGGTCGCGGTCCTTGCGCCACCAGGCCGTCGTCACGAGCTCGGGCGCACGCCGCTCGACCTCGCGGGCGAAGGCGCGCGCCGCGCGGCGTACGTCGCCGTGGCCGTGCTCGGCGGCGATCCGGACGTAGACGTGGAGGCCCTTGCTCCCGCTGGTCTTCGGGTAGCCGACGGCGCCGAGCTCGTCGAGCACCTCGTGCGCCACATGGGCGACGCGACGGATCGTGGCGTAGTCGCAGCCCGGGCCGGGGTCGAGGTCGATGCGCCACTCGTCGGGCTGCTCCACGGCACCCCGACGGCTGTTCCAGGGGTGGAACTCCACGGTCGACATCTGGACCGCCCAGATGACGGCGGCCGGCTCGGTCACGCACAGCTCGTCGGCGGTGCGCTTCCACCGCGGGAAGAACAGCTCGACGGTCTCGACCCAGTCGGGCGCGCCGGCGGGCAGGCGCTTCTGGTGGACCTTGTCGCCCGCGAGGCCCTTCGGGAAGCGGTGCAGCATGCACGGTCGTTCGTGCAGCGCGCCGGTGATCCCGTCGGCGACGGCGAGGTAGTACTCGACGACATCCAGCTTGGTGGCGCCCGACTCCGGGAAGTAGACGCGGTCGGGGTTGGAGATCCGCACGACGCGGTCCTCGACCTCGATCTCCACGGCGGGCGGCTTCGACGGCACGTGACCACCCTAGTGACGGGGCGGGCGGGTCACCGATGGTCGGCACTTGCGAAACGTACGGCTTCCGCCGACCATACGACCATGACCGACCGTACGCCGCCCCGCTCACCCGACTACGACCTCGCCGACGAGCTGGCCGTCGAGCGGCCGGAGCAGTACCGCGCCCTCTTCGAGGACACGCGAGCGCGGATCGTCACGCTCCTGCTCGACCGCGCCGCGACGACCACGGAGCTCGCCGAGGTGCTGGGCAAGCCGAAGGGCACGGTCGGTCACCACCTCAAGGTCCTCGAGGACGCGGGCCTGGTGCGGGTCGTGCGCACCGAGCGGGTGCGGGCCCTGGAGGCGCGCTACTACGGACGCACGGCCCGGGTGTTCTGGTACGACCACGTCGCCGAGGCCCGCGGCGAGGCCGCCCGCACCCTGACCCGGGCGGCGCAGCAGGCCGCCGGGACCGACGAGGTGGCCGCCCGCGAGGCGGGCATGCAGCCGCCGTTCGCCTACCTGCGCCAGGCGCGCATCCCCGCCGAGCGTGCCCACGCCTGGCACGAGCGGCTGGCGGCCCTCATCGACGAGTTCCTCGAGGAGCCCGCGGAGGGCGACGTGACCTACGCGCTCGTGGTCGGGCTCCACCCCGCACCCGGCCTGCGACCGGGGCAGCGGGCGGAGCAGCCGGCGGAGCAGTCGCCGGAGCCGTCGCCGGAGGGGACGGCGTGAGCGGAGGCGAGCTGGCTCCCGCGACGGCCGCGCCCGCGGCCCTGGGCCCGCGGTTCCGCCGCTTCCTCGTCTCCGCCGCCGCGGCGAACCTCGGCGACGGCCTGATGACGGTCGCGCTCATGTGGCTGGCGTCGTCGATCACGCGCGAACCGGCCGCGATCGCCCTCATCGGCCTCGCCAACCGGCTGCCCTGGCTGCTGCTCAGCCTCCCCGCCGGCGTCATCGTCGACCGCGTCGACCGACGCCGGCTCGTCGTCGCGATGGACGCCGTGCGGTGCGCCACCGTGCTGCTGCTCGGGCTCGTCGTGGTGATCGTGCAGTCGGACCTGCCCTCCCCCGCCGCGCTGGCCGCCGGCGCCGACGCGCCCGCGGCCGCGGGCCTCCTCATCGGGCTCCTCGCGCTCAGCTCGCTCGTGCTCGGCTGTGCCGAGGTGCTGCGGGACAACGCGGCCCAGACGCTCCTGCCCGCCCTGGTCGAGCGACCGCAGCTCGAGAAGGCCAACGCGCGTCTGTGGAGCGCCGAGATCAGCGCCAACCAGTTCGTCGGTCCACCGCTGGGCGGGGTGCTCGTGGGCATCGCGGTGGCCCTGCCGTTCCTGCTCAACGCCGGCCTGCTCGGGCTCAGCGCCGTGCTGCTGCTCGGGATGAGCGGGCTCTACCGGGCGCGGCCGGCGGAGGCGCCCGAACCCGTCGACCCCGGGGCGGACGACGCGAGCGCCGTGGCGGCATCGTTGCCGACGGCGCGGTCCTGGCGCGCCGACCTCGCCGAGGGCATCACCTGGCTGTGGCGGCACCGCCTCCTCCGGACGCTCGCACTGATGCTCGGCGTGATGAACCTGATGGGCGCCGCCGCCTTCGCCGCCGTCGTGCTGTTCGTGCAGGAGGTGCTCGGTGTGCTCGACGGCTGGGCCTTCGGCCTCGTGCTCACCGGATCGGCGATCGGGTCGGTCGTGGCGGGACTCGTCAGCGAGCGGATCGTGCGGCGTCTGTCCCCCGGGCCCACGCTCCTGCTCGCCGTCGCCGGCATGGGCCTCGGCCTCGCGGCCGCCGGGCTGTCGTCGTCGCCCTGGCTGTTCTGGAGCATCGAGCTGGTCACCGGCCTCACGGTCGTGCTCTGGAACGTGGTCACCGTCTCCCTGCGCCAGCGCATCATCCCCGACCACCTGCTGGGCCGGGTCAACGCGGCCTACCGGTTCTTCGGCTGGGGGATGATGGCGCTCGGCGCCCCCCTCGGTGCCCTCGTCATCCACCTCCTCGAGCCCGAGGTCGGTCGTGAGACGGCGCTGCGCGCGCCGTACCTGCTGGGGGCGGCCGCCTACCTCGTCATGGTGCCGATCGTGCTGACCCGGCTGCGGACCGTGCACCTGCGTGCTGCGGAGGAGGCCGCTGCCTGAGGGGCCTCAGAGCCGCGGGTCCACCGGCTCCGACTCGAGCGCCAGCACGGCGAACACCCGCTGGTGCACCTCCCACAGCGGGTCCCCCGCGACGAAGCGCACGAGCGCGTCGAGGCCGAGCCCGTGCTCCTTGAGCGCCAGGTCGCGCTTGCGCCCCAGGTGCCGCTGGCGGAGCACGTCGAGGGCGTCGAGGTAGTCGGGGCCGTAGATGATGCGCAGGTACTCCCGCCCGCGCACCTTGACGCCCGGCTGCACGCGCCGGCCGTCACCCGGTACCGGCACGTCGTCGGCCGGCTTGACGACCATGCCCTCGCCGCCCGCTGCGGTGAGGTCCAGCCACCACTGGGTCGCAGCAGCGCGCTGCCCGGCGTCCGCCAGGTCGACGAAGCGGTGCCGGGTCGGCGTCACCAGCGGGTGACCGTGCATCGTCGCGACCTGCTCGAGGTGCCAGCGGTGGGACCGCGTCGCGGCGTACGCCTCCCCCTCGCCCGCCAGCACCGCGAACGGCGCCACGGTGACCCCGTCGAGCCCGTCGGTGGGGCGCACGTAGCCGCGGTAGGCGTCGCGGAAGGCCGCAGCGGCGTGGGTACGACGACGCGTGCGGTCCGCGAGGGCCGTCAGCGCCGGCGCGTCGAGGCCCCGGGCCAGGGCGGCGTCGAGCGCCTCCTGGGTGGCGGGCAGGGCGACGGAGGCGGCGGCGCCGACCGCGGCGTACTGCTCACGGATGAGCTCCCCCGCCTTCGCCGACCAGGGCAGCAGCTCGGTGTCGAGGACGAGCCAGTCGGTGCCGAGGCGCTCGAGAAGCGGCGCCGCGGCCTCGGTGAGGGAGGCGACGAGGCGACGACCGAGCTCGCCCGGGTAGAAGGCACGGCCCGTGCGGGTCACGACCTGGCCCGTCGAGCCGTCGGCGATCCCGAAGCGGCGCTCGGCGGTCGCCGCGTCCCGCGCGAGCACGGCGACGGCCCGCGAGCCCATGTGCTTCTCCTCGCACACGACGGTCGTGACGCCCGCGCGGGTGTACTCCTCGAACGCCTCGTCCGGGTGCTCGAGGAAGCGGTCGAGCGTCGACGTGGCGACGGGCGCCATCGTCGCCGGCAGGTGGACGAGCCAGCGCGGGTCGACCGCGAACCGGCTCATCACCTCGAGCGCGGCGGCCGCGTTCTCCTCCGGCACCTTCACGCGCGGGCCGAACGTCGTGTCCAGCCAGCGCGTGCCGAGGACGTCGGCCGCGGCCAGCGCCCCGGGCTCGCGCTCCGGGACCGTGGGCACGAGGGGGCGGGCGGGCGCGTACCACTCCCGCTCCGCCGGTACGTCGACGAGCTCACGCTCGGGGTAGCGCAGCGCCGTCAGGGCTCCACCGAAGACGACGCCCGTGTCGAGGCAGATAGTGCCGTTGACCCACTCCGCGGTCGGGACCGGCGTGTGGCCGTAGACGACCGTCGCGCTCCCGCGGTAGTCCTGCGCCCAGGGGTAGCGCACGGGAAGGCCGAAGTCGTCGGTCTCGCCGGTGGTGTCGCCGTAGAGCGCGAACGCGCGGACCCGCCGCGAGGAACGGCCGTGGTAGGCCTCCTTGAGGCCCGCATGGGCGACCACGAGCCGGCCCTCGTCGAGCACGTAGTGCGCCACCAGGCCGTCCATGAACGCGGTCATCCGCTCGCGGAACTCGGCGGTCTCCTCCGCCAGCTGGGCCAAGGACTCCTCGAGGCCGTGCGCCACCGTCACCCGGCGGCCCCGGAGCGCGCCCGGACGAGCTTGTCCTCGTGGTTGCCCGTGACGCAGAGGGCCGTGCCCGCCGCGACCATGCCGGACACGAGCCGGAGCACGCCCGGGGTGTCGGGGCCGCGGTCGACGAGGTCGCCGACGAACACCGCGGTGCGGCCCTCGGGGTGGTGGGCGCCGACGGCCCGCCCCGCGTCGTCGCGCTCGAGCCGCCAGCCGAGCCGCTCGAGCAGGGTGCGGAGCTCGCTGGCGCAGCCGTGCACGTCGCCGACGATGTCGAACGGTCCGGTGAGCTCGCGCCGGTCGTTCCAGGAGCGCTCACGCACGATCGTGGCGGCGTCGACCTCCTCGACGCCGTCGAGCACGTGGACCCGGCGGAAGCCCTCGCGGCGCAGCCCGCGCAGCGAACGGCGAAGGTCGCGGTCGTGCCGCTCGACGATCCGCTCGACGGGCACGCGACCGAAGGTCCGTCCGCTCGCGCGGTGGCGCTCGACGGCGACCCGGGCGGGGACCTTGAGCACGATCGCGTCGACGAGGAGGTCGTGGCTGCGCGCCAGCGACACCAGCTGTGCGCGGGCATCCGACTGCACGTTGGTGGCGTCGACGACCGTCAGGAGGCCCCGGCGCAGGCGGATGCCGACGAGGTGCTGCAGGAGGTCGAACGCGTCGGGCGTCGCCGACTGGTCCTCCGCGTCGTCGGCGACGAGCGCGCGACAGGTGTCGGACGAGACGACCTCGGTCGGGGCGAAGTGGCGCGCGGCGAAGGTCGACTTGCCGCTGCCGGACGCGCCGACGAGCAGCACGAGACCCGCGGCGGGGACACCGAGGGATCGAGGCTCAGCCACGGCGGAACACCCCCATCTGCGTGGGCGCGCCGACCTCGGGATCGACCTCGCCGACCCAGCGGCGCTCGACCGTGTAGCCGGTGCGCGCGGCCACGCCGTCGCACCACGCGGCGAACTCCTCGCGCGACCACTCGAACCGGTGGTCGGGGTGCCGGAACCCGGTCAGGCCGGGGTAGCGGACGTTGTGGTCGGCGTTGGGGGTGGTCACCACGACCGCGCCGGGGCGCGCCTCGCCGAAGACGACACGCTCCAGGGCGGGCAGCCGCTCGGGATCGAGGTGCTCCACGACCTCCATGAGCACGGCCGCGTCGTACCCGGCGAACCGCTCGTCGGTGTAGGTGACCGAGGCCTGGAAGACGCTGATGCGGGCGCGGAGGGCCTCGGCCTGGCGGTCCGGGGTGCGCCGCAGGGAGCGCTCGTCGACCCGGAGCCGGCGCTGCGTGGCGAGCACACCGACGGCGGAGACGTCGGTGCCGGCCACGACGGCGTACGCCGGGCGGGCGAGCACGTCCGCCAGGAGCTGTCCGCCGCCGCAGCCCAGGTCGACGACGCTCGTGGCGCCGGCCGCGGCCAGCTCGTCGAGCACGCCGAGCACCGCCTCGCGGCGCAGCTGGTTGAGGGGCGGGCGGGCCCGCTTGCCCTGGCCCTCCGGCCGCCCGCTCTCGTCGGTCTCGGGCTCGACCTCGGCCGCGGCCCGGCCGTCCAGCTCCTCGAGCCGCGCGAGCGCCTCGCGCGCCAGCGCCCGCCGCCGACCCAGGTAGCGCCGGGTGATGAGGTCCCGCTCCGGGTGGGTGGCGAGCCAGTCGCCGCCCGAGCGGAGGAGCTTCTCGACCTCGTCCGGCGCCTGCCAGTAGTGCTTCGCCTGGTCGAGCGCCGGCAGCAGCACGTGGAGCTGGTTGAGCGCGTCGGCGAGCACGACCCGGCCCCGCAGGGTCAGGTCGAGGTACCGCGACGGTCCCCAGTCCGGGATCGTCTCGTCGAGCGGCACGTCGCGCGCGTCCACCTCCCACCCCAGGGGCTCGAAGATGCGGCGCAGCAGCTCGCGTCCCGTCTCACCGCCGGGGCGGCAGGGCACCGCGGGCAGGCGCACCTCCAGCGGGATCGGCGTGCCCGCGAGCTCGGGGCGTGCGTCGCACCGGCCGCTGCGGGCCGTGCTGAACACCCGGCGGATCGCGACGGCGAGGAGGGAGGACGCCGCGTAGGGCCGGTCGTTGACGTACTGCGCCAGCGAGAAGTCCGGCGTGCCCTGCGGACGGGAGCGCACGAGGCGCACCGGGTCGACGTCGAGCACGAGCGCTGCCGTGCACCGCTCCTCCGTCGCCTCCGGGTAGAAGACCGTCGCCGACCCGAAGGACTGCTCGAACTCCTGCACGCGGTCGGGGTGCTTGAACAGCAGGTACCCCAGGTCGGTCGCGGGCCGGTGGGTGGTCGAGACGGTCAGGAGCACCCCGCCGATCCTGCCAGGGTCGGGCGCCGCCGCGTCCGCATTTTCGGCGGACGGCCCTCAGGCCGTGCGGTTGCTCCCCGGGGTCGCGCCGTCGGACGGGCCGGGACCATCGCGCTCGGTGCGGCCGTGGGCGACGTCCTCGACGTCGTCCCCGTCGGCGGAGGGGATCGCGTCGTCGGAGGGGCCCGTCGTCGCGGGGTCGTCGGGGTCGCGAGCGGCGTCGGACGACACCACCTCGTTGGGCTCGGTGGGGACCTGGTCGTCGGGGTGCTCGCTCATGCGCGCCCGGTAACCGGTCGGCGGGCCCGTAGCCGCACCACCCGAGCGAGTGTCGGTGGGAGGTCGTAGGTTCGCCACGTGCGCTTCGACGAACCTCCCGTGGTCCGGATGTACGTCGACGAGCGTCGCCTCCCGCAGCAGCAGTGGCCCATGACCGTGCCGGCGGTGGCCCAGGTCGTCCGCGAGGGCTTCGAACCCGCACCGGGAGTGACGTTCCTCGTGGGCGAGAACGGTTCGGGCAAGTCGACGGTCGTCGAGGGACTGGCCGAGGCGTACGGGCTGCCGGTCGAGGGCGGCTCGCGCAACGGCGGTCAGGAGACAAGGCGCAGTGAGTCGCGCCTCGGGTGGGCGCTGGAGGTCCAGCGCGGGATCGGGTCCGGACGGTGGGGGTTCTTCCTGCGCGCCGAGACCATGCACAGCTGGTACACGTTCGTCGAGCAGACCGGTGGCAACCGCCGCGACCCGGTCTTCCACGAGCTGTCCCACGGCGAGTCGTTCCTCGAGGTGGCGCGCAACCGGATCGACGGACCGGGTTTCTACTGCCTGGACGAGCCGGAGGCCGCGCTCTCCTTCTCCGCCAGCCTGGCGCTCGTGGGGCACCTCCACGCGATCGCAGCGGAGGGCGGCCAGGTCGTGTGCGCGACCCACTCCCCCGTGCTCGCCTCGCTCCCCGGCGCCCGCATCCTCGAGGTCGGCCCGTGGGGGCTCCGCGAGACGAGCTGGGAGGAGCTCGAGCTGGTGCAGCACTGGCGCCGGTTCATGGACGCCCCGGGCCGCTACCTGCGGCACGTCGTCGAGGACTGAAAGCGCCGGTACGCCGGCTCAGCGCCGGCGCAGCACCGCGACGAACATCGCGTCGGTGCGGTGCACGTGCGGCCACAGCTGCAGCGTGACGGCGCCCGTCGCCAGGGTGGGGCCGACGGCGTCGGGCACCTCCGGCAGCACCGCCGTCGCGTCCACCGCCTCCACGTCGTCGCGCCCCGCGAGCACCGCGTCGACCACGCCGACGGTCTCCGCCGGCACCGGCGAGCACGTCGCGTAGACCACGGTCCCGCCCGGACGCACGAGGTCGAGGGCAGCGCCGAGCAGCCGCTCCTGCAGGGGGACGAGCGTGCGCAGGTCCGAGGGCTGGCGCCGCCAGCGCGACTCGGGCCGCCGCCGCAGCGCGCCGAGCCCGGAGCACGGCGCGTCCACGAGCACCCGGTCGAACGTGCCCGCGTCCCAGCGGGGAGCGGTGCCGTCGCCGGTCACCACGTCCTCGACCCCCGGCGCCAGCGAGCCGTCCGCGAGGCTGAGGGCGCGCCGTACGAGCGCGGTGCGGTGCTCCTGCGCCTCGTTGGCCGTGAGCCGGGCGCCCCGCTGGGCGGCCAGGGCGGCGAGCAGCGCGGCCTTGCCGCCCGGACCGGCACAGAGGTCGAGCCACCGCTCCCCGGCGCCGCCCTCCGCAGCCTCCGCGAGGGCGAGCGCGACGAGCTGCGAGCCCTCGTCCTGCACGCCCGCGTCGCCGGCCGCGACGGCGGGCAGGGCCCCGGGATCGCCGCCGGGCAGGCTGACGCCGACGGGCGAGTACGCCGTGGGCTCGCCCTCGGCCTGCACCACGAGCCCGTCGCGGTCGATGCGACCGGGACGGGCCACCAGCGTGACCCCCGGGGCCTCGTTGTCCGCCGCCAGCAGGGCGTCGAGGTCGTCGGGGCGTCCGGAGGCGGTCAGAGCGTCGGTCAACGCCGCGACGACCCATCGGGGGTGGCTGTGCGCGACCGAGCCGAACCCGACCGGGTCGGTGCCCGGGTCGGGGGCGACACGACGCACCCAGGCCGGCAGGTCGTGGGCCGCGACCTTGCGGAGGACGGCGTTGGTGAAGCCGGCCGGCCCCTGCCCGACCCGTGCACGCACGAGGTCGACCGTGGTGCTGATCGCCGCGTGGGCGGGCACCCGCATGGAGAGCAGCTGGTGGGCGCCGAGGCGCAGCGCGTCGAGCACCTTGGCCTCGACCTTGACGAGCGGCCGGTCGACGCAGGTGGCGAGGACCGCGTCGTACGTGCCCTGCCGACGGATCGTGCCCGCCGCGAGCTCGGTCGCGAAGCCGGCGTCGCGCCCGCCCAGTCCGTGCTTGCGCAGGACGTCGGGCAGCACGAGGTTGGCGTAGGCGTCGTCGACGCGGACGGCGCGGAGGACGTCGTACGCCGCGAGCCGGGCCGGGTCGGCGGAGCGGCGCGCGGCGGGCGGACGCCCCCCGGAGCGGGCTCCGGTGGGCCGACCGCCGCGGCGACGGGGGTCAGCCATGCGAGGCCCCGGTGCGCGGCGCCGAGCCGACCGGCTCGTCGCTCATGCCGGTCCCCGGCACGTCAGGCGCCGAACCGGGTGCCCGACTCGAGCCGGACGCCACGGGCCCAGTCGGCGGCCGGCATCTGCTTCTTGCCGAAGGCCTTGACCTCGCCGAGCCGCACGGGGGGACGGTGCTCGTGCCGACGAAGACCGCGTTCTTGGTGACCTCGAGCTCGCCCGGGGCGAGGCGGTCGCGGTCGTCGGCGATCGTGACCGGGCCGATCTTGATGCGCTGCGTCTCGCCGTCGACGACCTGCGTCGACCAGGCACCGGGCGCGGGCGTGCAGGCGCGCACGCGGCGGTCGACCGCAACGGCGGGCTCGCTCCAGTCGATCTCGGCGTCCTCCACGAGGATCTTCGGCGCGAACGACACGCCGTCCTCGGGCTGCTCCCGGGCCTCGAGCGACCCGTCGGCGATGCCGTCGAGGGTGGCGACGAGGAGGCCGGCACCGCCCTCGGCGAGACGGGCCAGGAGATCGCCGGACGTGTCCGTCGCGCGGATCCGCTCGGTCATGACGCCGAACGTCGGACCGGCGTCGAGGGCCTTCACGATGCGGAACGTCGTCGCGCCCGTGACCTCGTCACCGGCCCAGACCGAGTGCTGCACCGGCGCGGCGCCGCGCCACGCGGGGAGCACCGAGAAGTGGAGGTTCACCCAGCCGTGCTCGGGGATGTCGAGGGCCGACTGGGGCAGGAGCGCGCCGTACGCCACCACCGGGCAGCAGTCGGGACGCAGCGCCTTCAGCGCCTCCTGGAACTCCGGGTCGCGCGGGTGCTCGGGCTTGAGGACCGGGACGCCGAGCTCCTCGGCACGCTGCGCGACGGGGCTCGCGACCAGCTTGCGACCTCGACCGGCCGGGGCGTCCGGTCGGGTGACGACGCCCACGAGCTCGTGGGCGGAGTCGGCGATCGCGTTGAGGGCGGGTACGGCGACCTCGGGGGTGCCGGCGAAAACGACGCGCATGAGGGGGTGGTTGCTCCTGGTCGGGACGGCAGCGGGACCGGGAGAGCCTACGCCGCTCAGCGTCCGAACGGGCCCGTCGGGTGCGGGGACACCTTGACCGTCGGCTTCTCCAGGCCGAACCACTCCGATTCCCGGATCTCCCGCATCGCGGCCTTGCGGGCCGCGTCGTCGAGGCGGTCGATGAAGAGCACGCCGTCGAGGTGGTCCGTCTCGTGCTGGATGGCGCGCGCCAGCAGCTCGGAGCCGTTGATCGTCACGGGCTCCCCGTGCATGTCGAAGCCGCGGGCCACCACCGAGAGCGCACGCCGGCACTCGTAGGTCAGCTCGGGCAGCGAGAGGCAGCCCTCGAGGTCGAGCTGCTCCTCCTCCGAGAGCTCGAGCGTGGGGTTGACCAGGTGGCCCAGCTCGCCCCCGACGTTCCAGGTGAACACCCGCAGCCCGACACCGATCTGGGGCGCGGCCAGGCCGGCGCCAGGCGCGTCGAGCATCGTGTCGGTGAGGTCGGCCACGAGCTGGCGCAGCTCGCGGTCGAAGTCGACCACCTCGGTCGCGCGCCTGCGCAGGACGGGGTCGCCGAAGAGCCGGATGGGTTGGATCGCCACGTCCGCGATCGTACGCGGGAGCGTCGACCACGTCGGTTGCCGCGTCCACGCCCGTTCGCCATCATCGGCACGGTGAGCACTTCCGAGGACGTCGTCGTGCGGCCGGCCCGGGTCGACGACGTCGACGCCGTCTGCGCCTTCGGCGAGGCCCACGTCCCGCCGCACTACACGCCGCTCATCGGCGCCGACGCCGCGCGTCAGCAGGTCACCGACTGGTGGCGGCCGGAGCAGATCCGCGCCGCCGTGACGGCCGGACAGCTGCTCGTGGCCGTCGCGCACGACCGCATCGTCGGAGTGGCCCAGCACGCGCGGGAGGGCGTCGACGTCGTGATCTACAAGCTGTACGTCGACCCGTCGCGCCGCGGGCACGGCCTCGGGCCACGGTTGATCGAGGCCGTGGTCGCGTCACTTCCACCGGACGTGGCCCGTCTCCTCATCGAGCACTTCGCCGGCAACGCGCGGGCCGGGGCGTTCTACGAGCGCGAGGGGTTCGCGGTGGAGCGGGTCGACCGCAGCGCCACCGGACGGCCCGAGCTCGATGTGGTGTGGAGAGCACGGGTGGTGCCGGGGCGCGCCGGGGCGGGGTCGGTCGCCGACGTCTGACGCCCCCGGGGCATGCTGCGCCGCCCGGCCACGGGTGTGGGCGGGCGGCGGTGAGGCGTGGGCGGCGCTAGGTGGTCGTTGGTGGCCAGGGGCGGGTGCCGTCTCGGTCGACGAGGTAGCGCAGGCCGGTCGGGCTGGTCCAGATGAGTGCGTTGGGTGGTTCGCCGTTGTCTGGATGGGTGGGGCGGTAGGTCCACTTGTTGCCGGTGGTCATCTCGCGGTGGGTCTTCATGCGGTGGTGACGCCGGCACAGCGGGTACAGGTTCTTGGTCGAGGTCTGGCCGGGTGGGCCGTTGTCCTCGTAGGCGCGGCAGTGGTCGAGGTCGGCGGTTCTCGATGAGCGGGTGCAGTAGGGGAAGACGCAGCGGGGCCAGCGGGCTCTGACGTGGTCGGCGATGCGGTCCGGTGGGGTGTAGCCGTTCACGGCGTCGTGTTGGTTGAGGTCGATGACCGGCTTGATCGTGACGGTGGTGTCGGGGCTGGCGCACCAGGCCTGGACCTGCTCGACCGTCACCGCTCCACGCGGTGCGCCGGGGGTGTCGAGGCGGGCGAGGTCGATGCCGGTCGTGCCGGTGCAGGCGTCGATCCCCGGACCGAACCCGGTGGTGACGCCGGTGATGGCGGCCTGGTCGAGGTGGACGAAGAGCACCACCTCCCGCCGTGTCCGCGCCGGCGTGGGCGGCTGCGTGGGCGGCTGGTCCGCGTCGTACTCCAACGTCGCCACCCCGTCGCAGCGCCGCGCGATCTCACCGAGAGCGATGGAGCGGCGGACGTCGTGGTCCTGGTCGCAGCCCAGGTCAGTCAGTTGCCGGGCGACGTGCGCGACGGTGCGTTCCAGGTCGAGCGCATCAGCCAGGTCCAGCGTCCCGTGGATGTCGACGGTGCCGCGCAGGGTGCCGCTGAGCGGGTCCGCGTAGGCGACGTCGCCCAGCTCGATCGTCAGGTGCCGGCCGCCGTCGGCCTCGGCCCGTTCCGCCTCGGAGGTCTCGGGGTCGAACCGAGCCGCGGCCTCCGCCACCAGCCGGTCGACCTCGGGACCGGTGGCCTTGGCCGCGACGTACGCCACGTGGCGGTCGACGAACCCCGCGCCCTCGAACGTCAACGTCCGCGTGGTCTGGGCGATCCGCCGTCCCCGCCACACGTCGACCTCACCCGCAGCGATCCGGGCGTGCACCCGGGGCAAGCGGTAGCGCAGCTCCACCGCATCCCCCACCAACCGCCGGGCCGCGTCGAACGAACACCCCCGAGCAGCGGCCACCTCGCCGATGCAGAACTCCGCCACCACCGGCGCCCCGGGGCCGCCGAGCTCGAGGAAGTGGTCACCAGCCAGGGCCTCGGCGTAGGACTCGTCGTGCCATTCACCCAACGCCGTGATCGGATCCCCTACGACCTCCTCAGAGGTGTGCGCCGCAGCCCAGTCACCCACCGCGACGAACGCAGCCGCCTCCGCCACACGAGCAGCGTGTGTGCGCTCGCGGACCGCGTCGATCAACGCAGTCGCCGTGTGTTGGGTCCCCCGATCCATGGCCCCACTTTAGTCGAACATGTGTGCGATAACCACCTCTCGGTGGTGATCTGTGGATGAGTTGTCACGTACGCAGCGACGAGCTCCCGGCTGCACCGCGGCGTACTGACAACTCGACGCCCCCGCCGCGCCGTCCGACCCACCTCGACGCACCCGCCGCGCCGTCCAACCCACCTCGACGCACCCGCCGCGCCGTCCGACCCACCTCGACGCACCCGCCGCGCCGTCCGACCCAACTCGACGCACCCGCCGCGCCGTCCGACCCACCTCGACGCGCTCGCCGCGCCGTCCAACCCAACTCGACGCCCCCGCCGCGCCGTCCAACCCAACTCGACGCACCCGCCGCGCCGTACAACCCAACTCGACGCACCCGCCGCGCCGTCCAACCCAACTCGACGCACCCGCCGCGCCGTCCAACCCAACTCGACGCACGAACGCAAGCCGGGCTAGAGCGACGGGGGGTCCACCTGGACGCGGACGGCGTCGAGCTTGCGCGCCGAGCGCTCGCGGGACGCTGCCCCCAGCCCGGCGGCCAGGGCCGCGCCGTCCCGGGCCGGCACCCGCACCACCGCGCGCACCTCGGGCGGGTCGTCCCCGACCGGCGCGCCCGGCCGACCGGGCACCGGGACCGGGCCGAGCACCTCGACGGGGGGCGGGACGGCGAGGTGCTCCAGATAGGCCGCCACGGCCGCCTCCTCCCCCGTCACCGTCGCGAGCCGGGCCGCGGGCGGCAGGTGGGCGGCGGCCCGCTCGGCCGCCTCGCGCTCCGCGAAGCCGAGCGGGTCCCAGCGCACCAGCGCCTGCAACGCCGGCTGCGCAGCGTCACCCACCACGACCACCTCGCCCCCCGGCCGCACGAGGGCGGCCACGTTGAGCCAGCGGCGCAGGGCCTCCTCCCCCGTGCGCAGGTCGACCCGCGCCAGTGCGAGCCACGTGTCGAGCAGCAGCACCCCGGCGTAGCCGCCCTCCGCGACCGGTTCGGCCCCCGGGGTGGCCACGACGATCGCCGGGCTGCCGTCGACCTCCGCCAGCACGTGGTCGGCCGCCGACGTGCGCACGGTGACGCCGGGGAAGGCACGCCCCAGCTCCTCGGCCGTGCGCTCCTGCCCGACGGCCGGGGCGCGGAGGCCGCGATGACCGCAGACACCGCACGCCCACCGCGGCTCGGGCGTGCCGCACCACCGGCACGACGGGGGCGAGGTCGGCGAGGACTGGTGCAGCGGACCCGTGCACGCGGCGCACCGCGCCGGCGTGCGACACCGCTCGCAGGCCAGCCCCGCGGCGTACCCCGACCGCGGCGTCTGCACCAGCACCGGCCCGCTGGCGACGCCACGCCGGACGAGGTCGCGGGCCGCCGTGGGCACGCGGACGCTCCGCGCGAACGGGTCCCGCTCCAGCTCGCGGTCGGTCGCCCCCGCGATGCTCACACGCACACGTTCCCGGAGGGTCGACCGGGTCATCGCGATCGGCCGCGCCCAGCCGCTCCGCAGCAGCCCCAGGGCCTCCACCGAGCACGCGTGCGCCCCGATCAGCGCCGCCGCACCGGCACGCTCGGCGCGGAGGGCGGCGACCTCGCGGACGTGGGGGTACGGCGCCCGCGGCTCGGCGTGCAGGTCGTCGCCGTCGTCCCACACGACGACGAGGCCGAGGTCGTGGACCGGGGCCCAGATCGCCGCCCGCGTGCCGACGACGACCCGCCGCTGGCCCCGGCTGACGGCGAGGAAGTCCCGGTAGCGGGCAGCGGGGCCGGCGTCGGCCCGCAGCGCCACGTGGCGGCCCTCGCCGAGCAGCGCCGTGAGGGCAGCGTCGACCCGGTCGAGGTCGCGTCCGTCCGGCACGCAGACGATCACCCCGCGACCGGACGCCTCGACGACCGCCGCCGCGTGCGCGACCAGCGCCGGCCAGTCGACGGCCGGGCCTGCCGTCCACACGGCGCGCGGCGAGCCGCCGCGCGCCAGGTGCTCGCAGAAGACCGCACCGTGCTCGTGGTCGCCCCAGGCCGCCGTCGCCGCTGCGAGGCGCCGCTCGCCGTCAGCCGACGTCAACGCCGGAGGCACCGCACCCGGCGGCGCCTTCTCCGTCGTCGCGTGGCGCGGCGGGACCGCCAGGCGGAGCACGTCGGCCCGCGCCCCGGCGTACCGCTCCGCCACCGCCGCCGTCAACGCCGCGACCTCGGGGAGCAGCACCCGCTCAGGACTCACGACCCGGCGCAACGGCAGCAGTCGCGGATGCTCGGACTCCGCGCGACGGGCCACGACGAAGCCGTCGACGTCCTGTCCCGCGAAGCGGACCTTCACCCGCACGCCCGGCTGTGCCGTCTCCGCCATCCCGGCGGGCACCAGGTAGTCGAACGGCCGGTCGAGGTGGGCCAGCGGCACGTCGACCAGCACCTGGGCAACCGGATCGACCTCGGAGGGCTCCACCTCGGTGCGCCGTTTCGCGGCCGCGCGCTGCGTCGCCGTACGGGCCTCCCGCACCGTCTCCCGCAGCTCGGGCAGCAACGAGCCCTGCTCGGGCTGCTCGTGGGCGTCGGCGGTCACGGGGACAGGTCTACCGTGCGCCGCCGACAGTCCGCAGCGTGGGGCGGCTCTCCCTGGGGATGACCGGCGGCGTGGCCCCAGCGCCACGGAAAACGGCTCGTTGGGGCCACGACCCAGGGCGACCCCGGCACGGCTCAGCGGCGTCCGCGGCCCCGCCGCAACGCCGCGTCGGCGAGCCCGCCGAGCTCGGCCGCACGGGCCCGCGCAAGGGTCGCCGGGCTGGCCAGCCCCCGCCGCTCCAGCTCGTCGAGCGCGGCGTCGAGGTCGCGGCGCACCCGGACCTGCTCACGCTCGGGAAGCGCCGCCGCGAGACGCCGCGGATCACCGGGCGCGGACGCCGGCCCGTCGAGCGGTGACCGCCCCGTGCCCACGAGCACCCCGGCGACCACCGCCAGCGCCAGCGACAGCGCCACCGGCACCACCACGGCGGGCGTCCACCGCTGCGTGCTCACCATCCACCCGAGCGACACCAGGCCGTGGAGCGCGACGACGGCCACCACCGCCACCACGAGGTCGTACGCCCGGGGCCACCGACCCGCGGCCCGTGTCACGACCCAGCTCGCCGTGCGCGCGAGCAGCGCCAGCCCGCCGACGGTCGCCGCCACCGCGGCCCACCGGTCGGCGACGGCGGCCGAGGGCGCGCCGTACCCGGCCTCGCCGCCCAGCAGCGTGCCCGTCAGGACCGCACCGAGCACGGCGAGCAGCGTCAGCGCCCACAGCCCGGCCACGGGCAGCGCGTCCGCCCGCCGTCGCCAGCGGCGCCGCGGGTCGAGGGCGTCCTGGACGGCGGGGTGCCGGCCGTACGCCGCCACCTCGAGCCCCAGCCACGGCACCGTGGTGCCGTCCGGCATCCAGGTCGCGAAGCCACGGGCGTGCCGCGGCGCCCCCTCCCGCAGCTCGTCCGCGGCGGCGACCGACGGGCCCGTGACGTGCGACGGGGGCAGGCCGCCGCCGTACGCGTCGTGCCCGCCCCCGTCACTCACGAGGAGTCCAGCGTGCTCAGATGCCCGCCGCCGCGCGCAGCGCGTCGGCGCGGTCGGTGCGCTCCCAGGTGAACTCGGGCAGCTCCCGACCGAAGTGGCCGTACGCCGAGGTCAGCGAGTAGATCGGACGGAGCAGGTCGAGGTCGCGGATGATGGCGGCGGGACGGAGGTCGAACACCTCGAGGACGGCCTTCTGGATGACCTCGTCGGAGACGACACCGGTGCCGAACGTCTGCACGAAGACGCCCACGGGCTGCGCCTTGCCGATCGCGTAAGCCACCTGCACCTCGGCGCGACGGGCCAGGCCCGCGGCGACGACGTTCTTGGCGACCCAGCGCATGGCGTACGCCGCGGAGCGGTCCACCTTCGACGGGTCCTTGCCCGAGAAGGCGCCGCCGCCGTGGCGGGCCATGCCGCCGTAGGTGTCGACGATGATCTTGCGGCCGGTCAGGCCGGCGTCGCCCATCGGACCACCGACGACGAAGACGCCGGTCGGGTTCACGAGCAGGCGGTAGCCGTCGGACGGGATGTCGAAGGAGCCCAGCACGGGCTCGATGACGTGCTCCTTGATGTCGGCCTCGAGCCGGGCGAGGTCGACGTCGGGCGCGTGCTGCGTGGACAGCACGACGGTGTCGATGCGTACCGGGCGGTCCTGCTCGTCGTACTCGATCGTCACCTGGGTCTTGCCGTCGGGACGCAGGTAGGCCAGCGTGCCGTCCTTGCGCACCGCCGAGAGGCGCTCGGAGAGCCGGTGCGCGATGGTGATGGGCAGCGGCATGAGCTCGGGGGTGTCGTCGCTCGCGTAGCCGAACATGAGGCCCTGGTCGCCCGCGCCCTGCTTGTCGAGCTCGTCGGTCGAGGAGCCCACGCGGGACTCGTGGCCGTCGTCGACGCCCTGGGCGATGTCGGCGGACTGACCGCCGATGGCCACCTGCACGCCGCAGGACGCGCCGTCGAAGCCCTTCTCCGACGAGTCGTAGCCGATCTCGAGGATCTTGCGGCGCACGAGGTCGGCGACGGGGGCGTAGGCGTTCGTGCGCACCTCGCCCGCCACGACGACGAGACCCGTCGTCAGGAGCGTCTCGACCGCGACCCGGAGGTTGCGCTTGTCGTCGTCGTTCGCCAGGAGGTAGTCGAGGACGGTGTCGCTGATCTGGTCAGCGATCTTGTCCGGGTGACCCTCGGTCACCGACTCCGACGTGAAGAGACGTCCAGGCACGGTCACTCACTCCCACTCGACGAGGCTGTCCGGGCGCGCGGTCGCGCCCGCCGAAACCATAGTCGCGCGCTGGGCGAGCGCCAGCATCCGGGCAGGCGTCCCGACGCGTGGACATCGCCGGCGCCGGCGGCCCGGTCTCAGAGCCGCGCGGCGACCTGGTCCCAGATGGCGTGGGCCAGCACGCCCTTCGCTGCCCGCGGCACCTCGACGCTGGCACCGTCGGCGGCCAGGATGACCGCCTCGTTCTCGGTGCTGCCGAAGACGGCTCCCCCGCTGACGTCGTTGACGACGAGGAGGTCGCAGCCCTTCCGGGCGAGCTTGGCGCGACCGAGGTCGAGCACGGAGCCGGTGGCGTCGCCGGTCTCGGCGGCGAACCCCACGACGACGGAGCCGACGCGGGCCCGCTCGTGGGAGATGGCCGCGAGGATGTCCGGGTTCTGCACGAGCTCGAGCGGGGCGGCCGACCCGTCCGCGCGCTTCTTGATCTTGGCGTCGCTGAAGGACGAGGGCCGGAAGTCGGCCGGCGCGGCGGCCATGACGACGGCGTCCGCGTCCTTGGCGCCCGCCACGACGGCGTCCCGCAGCTGCTCCGTGGTCTCGACCCGCACGACGGTGACGCCGGCCGGGTCGGGCAGGTCCACGTTGGCCGCCACGAGCGTGACCTCGGCGCCCCGGGCGACGGCGGCCCGCGCGAGCGCGTAGCCCTGCCGGCCCGACGAGCGGTTGCCGAGGAAGCGGACGGGGTCGAGGTACTCCCGCGTGCCGCCGGCCGACACGAGCACGCGCCGTCCCGCCAGGTCGGCGACCGCCGCCCCGGTGCGGGACCGCGTCAGCACGTCCAGCGCGACCTCGACGATCTCGACGGGCTCGGGGAGCCGACCCTTGCCGGTGTCCTTGCCGGTGAGCCGACCCTCGGCGGGGTCGAGCACGACGATGCCGCGCGAGCGCAGCGTCGCGACGTTGGCCTGCGTCGCGGGGTGCTCCCACATCTCGGTGTGCATCGCGGGCGCCATGACGACGGGGCACCGCGCCGTCAGCAGCGTGTTGGTGAGCAGGTCGTCTGCCAGGCCGTGGGCGGCCTTGGCCAGAAGGTCCGCCGTGGCCGGCGCCACGACGACGAGGTCGGCCGTCTGGCCGATGCGCACGTGGGGCACCTCGTGCACCTGGCTCCACACGTCGCTCGCGACGGGCTTGCCGGACAGGGCGGCCCACGTCGGCGCACCGACGAACTCGAGCGCGCTCGCGGTCGGGACCGGCGTCACGTCGTGGCCGGACTCGGAGAAGCGGCGCAGGACCTCACAGGCCTTGTACGCCGCGATGCCGCCCCCGACGCCGAGCACCACGCGCGGCTTGGGCACGGACGGGCTCGGGTCGGACGGCGGCATCGGATTCAGCAGGGGGTGTGACCGGAGGTCACTCGGCGCCGAAGGGCGACTCGACGGCGGCGGCCTTCTTGGCGGCCTCCTCCGCGGCGAGCTCGGCCGGGTCGACGTCCTCGCAGGTCAGGAGGTCGGCGTTGATCTCGCGGAGCGCGATCGACAGCGGCTTCTCCTGCACGTGGGTGTCGACGAGCGGACCCACGTACTCCAGCAGGCCCTCGCCCAGCTGGGAGTAGTACGCGTTGATCTGCCGCGCGCGCTTGGCACCGTAGAGCACCAGCTGGTACTTGCTGTCGGTCTTCGTCAGCAGGTCGTCGATCGGCGGGTTCGTCACGCCCACGGCGGCGATTTCAGGGGCAGACACGCAACAGCCTCACAAGTCGGTCGGGGTTGGATCAGCGCGCCTGAGCAGGCGCAGTCATGCATCGTACCAACTCTTCGGCGGCGGCCGGAACTTCCGTGTTCACGATGGTGTGGTCGAACTCCGCCTCGGCGGCCAGCTCGGTGCGGGCCGTCTCGAGCCGGCGCTCCCGCTCCTCCGGGGTCTCGGTGCCGCGACCGACGAGCCGGCGCACCAGCTCCTCCCAGCTCGGCGGCTTGAGGAACACGAAGTAGGCGTCGGGCGCGGTGCGGCGCACCTGCCGCGCGCCCTGCAGGTCGATCTCGAGCATGGCGGGGCGACCCGCCTCGAGGGCGGCCTCGACGGGGCCACGCGGTGTGCCGTAGCGCGCCGCCTTGTGCACGACCGCCCACTCGAGCAGCTCGTCCTGCTCGACCATCCGGTCGAACTCCTCGTCGCTCACGAAGAGGTAGTGCACCCCGTGCACCTCGCCGGGGCGGGGCTTGCGCGTCGTCGCCGACACCGAGATCCAGACCTCGGGGTGGTGGGCGCGCACGTGGGCCGCGACCGTGCCCTTGCCGACCGCGGTGGGACCGGCGAGCACGACGAGGCGGGAGCGGCCGGCGGAGCCGTCGGCCGGGCCGTCGAGAGGATGGACCACCGGATCAGTCGCCCGGGGCGAACTCGGCCTCGAGCGCCGCGACCTGCTTGGCCCCGAGCCCGCGCACCCGGCGGCTCTCCGCGATCTGGAGGCGCTCCATGATCTGCTTCGCGCGCACCTTGCCGACGCCCGGCATCGACTGCAGCAGGTCGAAGACCCGCATCTTGGCGATGACCTCGTTGCCCTCGCGGTCCCGCAGCACCTCGGAGATCGTCGCCCCCGCGGTCTTCAGACGATTCTTGACCTCGGCCCGTTCACGGCGCGACGCTGCGGCCTTGGCCAGGGCAGCCTGGCGCTGTTCGGGGGTGAGCGGGGGCAGGGCCACGGGCGGATCCTCGCGTCGAGATGGGTCGTGGAACGAAGCGCCAATCTAGCCACGCGCCCGCGCGGGTGGCAATCGGCGCCGGACCGGCCTCAGGACCAGGCGGCGCGGAAGGTGTCGTTGAAGCGACGGGCCGCGTCGGCGAGCGCCCGCGGGCCGGGTCCGGCGGCGAGCACCTCCCGCGACGAGCTCGGCAGGACCCGCCGCACCTCGTCGCCGAAGATCCGCTGCACGTCCGCCGCCGTCCCGCCCTGGGCCCCGACGCCGGGCGCGAGCAGCGGGCCGTTGATGGCCAGCGACTCCCCCGCGGCGGCGTCGACGCCGGCGATGGTGGCCCCCACGACCGCGCCGAAGGAGCCGAGCGGCTCCGCCCCGGCGTTGAGCACGCGCAGCTCCTCCAGCACCTCCGCGGCGACCGAGCGTCCCCGCCGCTGCGCGGACTGCACCGTCGACGCCTCCGGGTTGGACGTCAGCGCCAGCACGAAGAGCCCGGCCCCGAACCGCTCGGCGGTCTCCACCATCGGCCGCAGGGAGCCGAAGCCCAGGTAGGGGCTCGCCGTGATGGCGTCGCACGCCAGTGGCGACGCCGGGTCGAGGTAGGCGTCGGCGTACGCCTGCGACGTCGAGCCGATGTCGCCCCGCTTCACGTCGAGCAGCACCAGCGCTCCCCCGGCCCGCAGGTCGGCGATCGTGCGCTCGAGCGTGGCGATGCCCGCGCTGCCGAACCGCTCGAAGAACGCCGACTGCGGCTTCACCACGGCGCACGTGCCGCCCAGCGCCTCCGCCGCCGTCCTCGCGAACCGCTCCAGGCCCGCCGGGGTGACGTCCAGCCCCCACGACTCGAGGAGCCGCGGGTGCGGGTCGATGCCGGCGCACAGGGGGCCGCGGTCGGCGACCGCGGCGGCGAGGCGGGTCCCGAAGGGAGGGGCAGAGGTCACGGAGCGCTCCTGGTGTCGAGGGGCAGGGGTACGGCGGTGGGGCGGGTCGCGCTCAGCGTGCGGCGTCGAACGCGGCGAGCCGTCGGGCGATGTGCTGCGGCAGCAGCGGCCCGCCGTAGACGAACGCCGTGTAGAGCTGCACGAGGTCGGCGCCGGCCTGCACCCGCGCCAGGGCCTCCGCGGGGGTGTCGATGCCCCCGACGGAGACGAGGGCCGGCCCGTCGAGCCGCTCGCGGAGCAGCCGCAGGACCTCGCGCGAGCGCGTGGCCACGGGGACCCCGGAGATCCCGCCCGCGCCGAGCGCCTCGACCTCGGCCGCGGGCGTGCGCAGCCCGTCGCGGCGGACGGTCGTGTTGGTGGCGATCACCCCGTCGAGGCCCTGGGCCATGGCGAGGTCGGCGACCGCCAGCACGTCCTCGTCGGCGAGGTCGGGCGCGATCTTCACGACGAGCGGCACCCGGCGGTCCGGGCTGGCGGTGTCCGCCGTGCGCCGCACGTGCTCCAGCAGGGGCGCCAGCCGCTCGACGGCCTGCAGGGTGCGCAGACCGGGCGTGTTCGGGGAGGAGACGTTGACGACCAGGTAGTCGGCGTAGGGCGCGAGGAGACGCGTCGACGAGCCGTAGTCGGCCAGCACCGCCGCCTCGTCGTCCTCCGGCACGATCTTCGACTTGCCGATGTTGACGCCGAGGACCAGCTCGGGGCGGCGCCCGGCCCGGTCGAGCTTCTCGGCCCGCACCGCCAGCCGCTGCGCGACCGCCGCGGCGCCGTCGTTGTTGAAGCCCATCCGGTTGAGGATCGCCCGGTCCTCGGTGAGCCGGAACAGGCGCGGGGTGGGGTTGCCCGGCTGGGCGAGCGCCGTGACCGTCCCGATCTCGACGTGCCCGAAGCCGAGCGCCCCGAGGGCGTCGATGCCGACGGCGTTCTTGTCGAAGCCGGCAGCGAGGCCGAACCGGTGCGGGAAGCGCAGCCCCATCACCTCGACGGCTCCCGCGCCCGCACGCGGCGCGAGGCGCGCCGCGCGCAGGGCCGGGCCCGCCGCCCGGATCGCCCGGGAACGAGGCGTGGTGCGCCTGCTCCGGGTCGGTGCGGGTCAGGACCTTGTCGAAGAGCAGGTCGTAGGTGCCCACCGTGCGCCCCCTCAGCCGGCCGAGCCGGCCGAGCCGGCCGAGCCGGCCGAGGGCTGCAGCACGGCGGCCCACTCCTGCAGGCTGCGCACGCCGATGTCGCCCCGGCGCAGCGCCTCGATGCCCTGGACCGCGGCGCCGAGGCCCTGCACGGTCGTGATGCAGGGGACGTTGGCCTTGATCGCGGCGGTGCGGATGTCGTAGCCGTCGAGACGCACCTGCCCGCCCGTCCCGAGCGCCGGCTCGTCGCCACCCCCGGAGGGCGACTCGGCTCCGGCCGCGCCGTACGGGGTGTTGACGATGAGCTGGATCTCGCCGTCGTCGATGAGCTGCACCGTGGTGGGCTCCCCGTTCGGACCGGGCCCCTCGTGCTGCTTGCGCACGACGGTGGCCGCGACGCCGTTGCGGCGCAGCACCTCGGCGGTGCCCTGGGTGGCGACGATCTCGAAGCCGAGGTCGGCGAGCACCTTGATGGGGAACACCATGGCGCGCTTGTCGCGGTTGGCCATCGACACGAACACCTTGCCGCCGCTGGGCAGCGACCCGAACGCCGCCGCCTGGGACTTCGCGAACGCGGTGCCGAAGTCGGCGTCGAAGCCCATCACCTCGCCCGTGGACTTCATCTCCGGACCGAGCACCGTGTCGACGAACTGGCCGTCGGGGGTCTTGAACCGGTTGAACGGCATGACCGCCTCCTTGACCGCGATCGGGCAGCCGTCGGGCAGCGTGCCGCCGTCACCGGTCGCCGGCAGCACGCCCGCCGCGCGCAGGTCGGCGATCGACTCGCCGAGCATCACGCGCGCCGCGGCCTTCGCCAGCGGCGTCGCCGTCGCCTTGGAGACGAACGGGACGGTGCGGGAGGCCCGCGGGTTCGCCTCGAGGACGTAGAGGATGTCGGAGGCGTGCGCGAACTGGATGTTGATGAGGCCCCGCACCCCGACGCCACGCGCGATGGCCTCGGTGGCCCGGCGGATCCGCCCGATCTCCCGGGCGCCGAGCGTGATCGGCGGCAGCGCGCAGGAGGAGTCGCCGGAGTGGATGCCGGCCTCCTCGATGTGCTCCATGACCCCGCCGAGGAACAGCTCCTCGCCGTCGAAGAGCGCGTCGACGTCGATCTCGATGGCGTCGTCGAGGAACCGGTCGACGAGCACGGGCGCCGCGTGGCTGATGAGGCCCGCCGCGACGTACTTCTCGAGGTAGGCCTCGAGCGACGCGTCGTCGTAGACGATCTCCATGCCGCGGCCGCCGAGCACGTAGGACGGGCGGACGAGGACCGGGTAGCCGATCTCGGCGGCGATGGCCTCCGCCTCGGCGTACGACGTCGCGGTGCCGTGCTTGGGGGCCGTGAGCCCCGCGGCGGCGAGCACGCGACCGAACGCGCCCCGCTCCTCGGCGAGGTCGATGGCCGCCGGCTGCGTGCCGACGATCGGGACGCCGGCCTCCTCCAGGCCGCGGGCCAGGCCGAGCGGCGTCTGGCCGCCGAGCTGGCAGATGACGCCGACGACGGGGCCGGCCTGCTGCTCGGCGTGGACGATCTCGAGGACGTCCTCGAGCGTCAGCGGCTCGAAGTAGAGCCGGTCGGAGGTGTCGTAGTCGGTCGAGACCGTCTCCGGGTTGCAGTTGACCATGATCGTGTCGTAGCCGCCGGCGGGCAGGCCCGCGCCGTCCTTGGCCGCGCTGAGCGCCAGGGACGCGTGCACGCACGAGTAGTCGAACTCGATGCCCTGACCGATCCGGTTCGGGCCGGAGCCCAGGATGATGACGGCCGGCCGCTCGCGCGGCCCGATCTCGGTCTCCTCGTCGTAGGACGAGTAGTGGTAGGGCGTCCGCGCGGCGAACTCGGCCGCGCAGGTGTCCACCGTCTTGTAGACCGGCCGCACGCCCAGGGCGTGGCGCACCCCGCGCACGACGGCGGGCGCCAGGTTGCGGATCCGGCCGATCTGCACGTCGGAGAAGCCGTGGCGCTTGGCGCGGCGGAGCACGGCCGCGGTCAGCTCGGGCGCGGCCGCGATCTCGCCCGCGACCTCGTTGATGAGGACGAGCTGGTCGACGTACCACGGGTCGATGCCCGTGGCCTCGACCACCTCCTGGGGCGTGGCACCGGCCCGCAGGGCGTCCATGACCTTCCTGAGCCGGCCGTCGTGGGGCACCGCGATCTCGGCGAGCAGGGCCTCCTTGTCGAGGTCCACCCACTGGTGGCTCCAGTCGAAGGCGGCGTCCTTGCTCTCGAGCGAGCGCAGCGCCTTCTGCAGCGCCTCCGTGAAGTTGCGACCGATCGCCATCGCCTCGCCCACCGACTTCATGTGGGTGGTGAGGCGCGGGTCGGCGCCGGGGAACTTCTCGAACGCGAACCGCGGCACCTTGACGACGACGTAGTCGAGCGCGGGCTCGAAGCTCGCCGGCGTCTCGGCGGTGATGTCGTTGGGGATCTCGTCGAGGGTGTAGCCGATCGCCACCTTCGCCGCGATCTTCGCGATCGGGAAGCCCGTCGCCTTCGACGCCAGCGCGCTGGAGCGCGAGACCCGCGGGTTCATCTCGATGACGATCACGCGGCCGTCGGCGGGGTTCACCGCGTACTGGATGTTGCAGCCGCCGGTGTCGACCCCGACCTCGCGGATGATGTCGATCGCGAGGTCGCGGAGGTGCTGGTACTCCCGGTCCGTCAGCGTCATGGCCGGGGCGACGGTGATCGAGTCGCCGGTGTGGACGCCCATCGGGTCGAGGTTCTCGATGGAGCAGACGATGACGACGTTGTCGGCCTTGTCGCGCATCACCTCCAGCTCGTACTCCTTCCAGCCGATGATCGACTCCTCGATGAGGACCTCGGTCGTCGGGCTGGCGGAGAAGCCGGAGCCGGCGATGCGCACCAGGTCGTCGGCGTCGTAGGCGATGCCCGAGCCGGTGCCGCCCATCGTGAACGACGGGCGGATGACGACCGGGTAGCCGAGCTGCTCGGCGGCCTCGAAGGCCCGCTCCAGGGCGTGCTTCTCCTTCGCGGACTTCGGGGCGTCCGGGCCCAGCGCCTCGCCGTTGCAGACGATGCTGCGCGCGACCTCGCCGCCCACCTTGTGCACGATGGCGTTGAACTGCTCGCGGTTCTCGCCGCGGTGGATGGCCTCGAAGCTGGCGCCGATCATCTCGACGCCGTACTTCTCCAGCACGCCCCGCTCGTGGAGCGCGATCGCCGCGTTGAGGGCCGTCTGGCCGCCCAGCGTCGGGAGCAGCGCGTCGGGGCGCTCCTTGGCGATGACCCGCTCGACGAACTCGGGCGTGATCGGCTCGACGTAGGTCGCGTCGGCGAACTCGGGGTCGGTCATGATCGTCGCCGGGTTGGAGTTCACGAGGACGACCCGGAGCCCCTCGGCCTTGAGCACCCGGCACGCCTGCGTGCCCGAGTAGTCGAACTCGCACGCCTGGCCGATCACGATCGGGCCGGACCCGATCACCATGACGCTCGTGATGTCGTCGCGCTTCGGCATGGTTCAGGCCCTCCGGTCGTTCATGAGGTCGAGGAAACGGTCGAACAGGTACGCCGCGTCGTGCGGCCCCGCGGCGGCCTCCGGGTGGTACTGCACCGAGAAGCTCTTGAGCGCCCCGCCCTCGCCGTCGCGCAGCTCGAGGCCCTCGACCACGTCGTCGTTGAGGCAGACGTGGCTGACGCTCGCCGCGCCGTACGGGGTCGTGGTCGTGCCCTCGAGCGGGGCGTCGACGGCGAAGCCGTGGTTGTGCGCCGTCACCTCGACCTTGCCGGTCGTGCGGTCCATGACGGGCTGGTTGATGCCGCGGTGGCCGTACTTCAGCTTGTAGGTGCCGAAGCCGAGCGCCCGCCCGAACAGCTGGTTGCCGAAGCAGATCCCGAAGTACGGCAGGTCGCGCCCGAGCGCCTCCTGCAGCAGCGCCACCTGGTCGGTGGTGGCCGCCGGGTCGCCGGGGCCGTTGGAGAAGAAGAGCCCGTCGGGCCCGTCCTCCCCCACCGCCAGCACGTCGTCGATGGACGCGGTCGCGGGCAGCACGTGCACCTCGATGCCGCGCTCGCTCATCATGCGCGGCGTGTTGGCCTTGATGCCGAGATCGACCGCGGCGACGGTGAAGCGCTTCTCGCCGACCGCGGGCACGACGTACGCCGACGTGGTCGTGACCTCGTCGGAGAGCTCGGTGCCCGCCATCTCGCCCGAGGTGCGGACGCGCTCGAGGAGGCGGGCGGGGTCGGTCTCGGTCGTGGAGATGCCGACGCGCATGGCGCCGCGCTCGCGCAGGTGGCGGGTGAGGGCGCGGGTGTCGACGCCGGAGATGCCGACGACGCCCTGCTCGCGCAGCTCGTCGTCGAGCGTGCGCCGGCTGCGCCAGCTCGACGAGACCCGGGCGGGGTCGCGCACGACGTAGCCCGCGACCCAGATGCGGGCCGACTCCTGGTCCTCGTCGTTCATGCCGGTGTTGCCGACGTGCGGGGCCGTCATGACGACGACCTGGCGGTGGTAGGAGGGGTCGGTGAGGGTCTCCTGGTAGCCGGTCATGCCGGTGGAGAAGACCGCCTCGCCGAAGGTCTCCCCGGTCGCGCCGTAGGCCTCGCCGTGGAACGTGCGTCCGTCCTCGAGGACGAGCAGGGCGGGGGTGCTCATGTGAGGCTTCCTTCCGTGGTGGCGCCGATCTCGACGAGCTGTCCGTCCAGCACGGTGGGGGTGCCGCGCAGGAACGTCGCACGGACCGCCGCGGTGAGCGTGCGGCCGTGCCAGGGGTTGTTGCGGGAGAGCGACGCCGAGTCGTCGCGGTCGACGACGACCGAGGCGGCCGGGTCGACGAGGGTGAGGTTGGCGGGCTCGCCGACGGCGACGGGCCGTCCGTGGCCCTGGTTGCCGCGACCCGCGAGCCCGGCGATCTCCGCCGGACGCGTCGACATGACCCGGGCGACGTCGCCCCAGCCCATCCGGCCCGAGGAGACCATCACCGTGGCGACCACGCCGAGGGCGGTCTCGAGGCCGAGCATGCCGAAGGCCGCGTCGACGAAGGCGTGCTCCTTGTCGTGCCGCGCGTGGGGGGCGTGGTCGGTGGCGACGGCGTCGATCGTGCCGTCGGCCAGCGCGTCGCGCAGCGCCTCCACGTCCTCCGCGGGACGCAGCGGCGGGTTGACCTTGAAGGTCGGGTCGTAGCCGCCGAGCAGGTCGGTCGTCAGCAGCAGGTGGTGGGGCGTGACCTCCGCCGTGACCTGGATGCCCAGGCTCTTGGCCCAGCGCAGCACCTCCACGGTGCCGGCCGTCGAGGCGTGGGCGACGTGCACGCGGCTGCCGGTGTGGCGGGCGAGCATGACGTCGCGGGCGACGATGACCTCCTCCGCGACCCCCGGCCAGCCCGGCAGCCCGAGGCGGCCGGACAGCTCCCCCTCGTGGCAGCAGGCGGTCGCACCGGCCAGCGTGGGCTCCTGGGCGTGCTGGGGAGACGACGCCGCCGAAGGCCTTCACGTACTCCAGCGCCCGGCGCATCACGCGGGCGTCGGCGACGCACTTCCCGTCGTCGGAGAACACGCGGACCCCGGCGCGGCTGCGGGCCATGAGCCCCAGCTCGGCGAGCTCCTCGCCCCGCAGGCCCTTGGTGACGGCACCGACCGGCTGCACGTCGACGATGCCGGCGGCGCGGCCGAGCGCGTGCACGCGCTCCGCGGCCTCCGCCGTGTCGGTCACCGGGCTCGTGTTGGCCATCGCCAGGACGGCGGTGTAGCCGCCGCGCGCCGCGGCCGCCGAGCCCGTGCGGACCGTCTCCGCGTCCTCGCGGCCGGGCTCGCGCAGGTGGGTGTGGAGGTCGACGAGGCCCGGGAGCAGCACGAGGCCGTCGGCCTCCACCACCCGCGTGTCGGCGGGGGCGTCGACACGCGCCGTACCGACCTGCGCGATGACGCCGTCGACCAGCAGGACGTCGGCGCTCTGCTCGCCCAGGAGCGAGGCGCCCCTCACGAGGACTGGCTGGTGGGTCATGCGGTTCCCTCCCCGGCGAGCAGGTGGTAGAGGACGGACATGCGGACGGCGACGCCGGCGGAGACCTGCTCGAGGATGAGCGACTGCGCCGCGTCGGCGGCGTCGGCCGCGATCTCGAGGCCGCGGTTCATCGGGCCGGGGTGGCAGATCGGCACCTCGGGCCCGAGCACCCGCAGGCGATCCCGGGTGAGGCCGTAGCCGACCGTGTACTCCCGGCTGGTCGGGAAGAACCCGCCGCTCATCCGCTCCTTCTGGACGCGCAGCATCATCACGGCGTCGGCCTTCGGGAGCACCTCGTCGAGGTCGTACGACGTGGCGAACCCCGCCGCGGCGCTCCAGCTGGCGATGCCCGACGGCATGAGCGTCGGCGGGGCCACCACCGTCACCTGCGCGCCGAGGCGCGTCAGCGTGATGACGTTGCTGCGGAAGACCCGGCTGTGGGTGAGGTCGCCGACCAGCACGACGTGCCGCCCCTCGAGGCTGCCGAGCCGTCCGTCGCCGCCGAAGTGGCGGGACAGCGCGTAGGCGTCGAGCAGGGCCTGCGTCGGGTGCTCGTGGGTGCCGTCCCCGGCGTTGACCACGGCCGCGTCGATCCACTGCGACACCTGCTGGGCCGCGCCGCTCGCGCCGTGGCGCATGACGACCGCGTCGACGCCCATCGAGGCGATGGTGAGCACGGTGTCGCGCAGGCTCTCGCCCTTGGAGGCCGAGGAGCCCTTGCCGGTGATGTTGATCGTGTCCGCGGAGAGCCATTTGCCGGCGATCTCGAAGCTCGAGCGCGTGCGGGTGGAGTCCTCGAAGAACAGGTTGATGATCGTGCGGCCGCGGAGGGCCGGGAGCTTCTTGACCTCGCGCCGCTGCACGTCGTGCATCTCGGCCGCCGTGGCGAAGAGGGTCGCGATGTCGTCCGCCGTCAGGTCCTCGGACGAGAGCAGGTGCTTCTTCATCGGGCCACCTCCTCGGTCGGGCGCGCGGCGTCCGGGCTGTCGGCGATGCGCACGACGTCGAGGCCGTCGGTCTCCTCGAGACGCACCATCACCCGCTCGCTGCGGGCGCTCGGCAGGTTCTTGCCGACGTGGTCGGCGCGGATCGGCAGCTCGCGGTGGCCGCGGTCGACGAGCACCGCGAGCCGCACGACGGCCGGACGGCCGATGTCGGCGAGCGCGTCGAGCGCGGCCCGCACGGTGCGCCCCGAGTAGAGGACGTCGTCGACGAGCACGACGGTCCTGCCGTCGATGCCGCCCGCCGGGATCGCGGTGGGCTGCGGCGCCCGGGCCGGGTGGCGGCGCAGGTCGTCGCGGTAGAGCGTGATGTCGAGGGCTCCGACGGGGATCGTCACGCCCTCGGTCTCCGCGATGCGGGCCGCGATGCGCTGGGCGAGGCCCACGCCGCGGGTCGGGACACCGAGGAGGACGAGGCCCTCGTGGCCCTTGTTCCGCTCGAGGATCTCGTGGGAGATGCGGGTGAGCGCCCGGGCGATGTCACGGGCGTCGAGGACGGTGCGGCCGGGTGGGCCGACGGCGGGCTCAGTCGTCGCAGGCATGCCTGCAGTGACCTCCTTCTCCGCCTCACGGGACGGCTCGTTAAAGGATGTCGAACGGCCCGGACTCTAGCAGCAGCCCGACCCTCCTGCGACGTGTGCCGCGGGCGGTGCTCGTCACGTGGACGCCCGCCCGCGGCGTACCGGCTCGGCGCGGGTCCGAGGTGATGCTCCTCAGGCCTCGGTGACCTGCACGAGCACCTTGCCGACGGTCCCGCCCTCGACGGCGTCGTGGGCGGCGGCGAGCTCCGCGAGCGGGAAGTGGTGCAGCGGGAGACCCGCGTCGTCGCCCACGCGGAGCGCGCCGGCGGCGACCGCGGCCGTGACGTCCTCCGCCGCGGCACGCAGGAGCGGCGGCGCGACCTGGTAGAGGAACACGCCCTGCAGGCGCAGGTTCTTCGCGAACGCCTGCCGCACGGGGAGGGTGACCTCGTCGCCGCCGTCGTTGGCGTAGTAGGCCACCGTGCCGTGGTTGCGCACGACCGCCAGGTCGATGCTGATGTTGGTGGCCGGGGCCACCTCGACGACGAGGTCGACGCCGTCCGGGGCGATCTCGCGGACCGCGGCGACGACGTCCTCCGTGCGGTAGTCGACGACGTGCTGGGCGCCGGCCGCGCGCGCCAGGGCGGCCTTCGCGGGACTGCTCACGGTCGTGACGACCGTCGCGCCCGCCCAGACGGCGAGCTGGATGGCGGCGTTGCCCACCGCACCAGCCCCGCCCGCGACGAGGACGGTGGTGCCCGCCAGCGCACCGGGCGCGAGACGGGTGACGTCACCCGAGGTCAGCGCGCGGTGCGCCGTGACGGCGGGGACGCCGAGGCTCGCCCCGAGGTCGAAGGACGCGCCGTCGGGGAGCGGTACGACGCGGTCCGCGGCCTGCACCGTCAGCTCGGCCGCGGCGCCGATGCCCTTCTCGTGCTGCGCGAGGTAGAGCCAGACCCGGTCACCGACGGCCAGGTGGTCGACGCCCTCGCCCACGGCGTCGACGATCCCGGCACCGTCCTGGCCGGGGGCGACCTCGTCGTGCGTCGGCCCCATGACCGCGCGGAACTTCCAGTCGGTCGGGTTGACGCCGGCGGTCACGACGCGGACCCGCACCTCGCCCGGACCGGGCTCGGGGGCGTCGCGCTCGACGAGGCGCAGGACGGAGGACGGACCGGTCTCGGTGTAGACGACTGCTCGCATGGTGGGGCAACCCGGCGGCCGTCGGGGGTGTTCCCGGGGGCGGAGTCGTGGCCTCAGCGCGTCGGGAAACGGGGCGCTGGGGCCACGACGATCTCTAGAGCGCCTCGGCCATCCCCGCGCAGGCACGCAGCCAGGCCCGCTGGGTCGCCGTGGACAGCCGCGCGTAGGGCACCACCGACCCCGACACGAGCACCGGGTCGTAGGGCACCCGGTAGACGGCGCGCGTGCGCTGCTCGTAGACCCCCACGAGGTCGGAGGCCAGCTGCTCGTCGACCTTCGGCGACGGGTCGGAGAGCACGGTGACGGTGCGGCGCTGGAGGTCGGCGTACCCGGCGTCGGCGAGCGCGTCGAGCATCCACAGGCCGCTGTAGCCCGTGTCCTCCCGCACCGTGCTCGTCACGACGAGCAGGTCGGCCGCGTGGGCGGCGGCCAGCCAGTTCTCGGCCCTCAGGTTGTTGCCGGTGTCGACGATGACGAGCCGGTAGAAGCGCTGCAGCAGCGCGTGCACCGAGCGGAAGTCGTCGGCGCGGATGGTGCCGCTCACGTCGGGCCGCTCGTCCGAGGCCAGCACGTCGAAGTGGGCGTCGCCCTGGGAGCGCACGAACGCGCCGAGGTCGCCGATGCGCGACTGGTAGACGTCGTTGAACTTCTCGAGGTCCTCGAGCAGCTCCCGCGTCGTGTTGCGGTGCTCGCCCCGCACGCCGCGGATGCCGAGCGTGCCGCGGGTCTCGTTGTTGTCCCAGGCGACGACCCCGCCGCCCCGCACGGTGCCGAACGTGTAGCCCGCCATCAGCACGCCCGTCGTCTTCGCCGCCCCGCCCTTCGGGTTGAGGAAAACGACGGTGCGCGGGCCGTCGAGGTCGCGCTGCACCGCCCGCCGCTGCAGCTCGTGCTCGTGCTCCGCGCGCCCCATGGACGTCTTCAGCGCTCCTCCGCTCCAGCGGTTGAGCGCCCCGCGCCAGCCCCAGGTCGCGGGCCCGAACGGTTCCTCCCCCACCCGGCGGTCGAGGAAGTCGGTGGCGGTCATGAACCGCGGCACGCTCTGCTCCGCCGGCACCCCGGGACCGACCGGCGCCCCGGCCGGGTGGACCGCCGGCGCCGCGGCGGCCGGGCGGGGCGGGAGGGCGCCGTACGCCGCGGGCTGGGCCGGCAGCGGCACGTCGGCGCGACGGCGCCCGGCGGCGGGTGCCGGCGTGGCGGCGGGCGGAACGGCGGGCACGGGCGGGACCACCCGGGTGTCGTCGTCCCCGAGCCAGCCGGGGGCCGCCGCTGCGCGACGCTCGTCCTGCTGCGCCGCGTAGGCGTCGAGCTCGTCCGTGGTGTAGAGCCGCTCGCTGGTCGAGTCGGGCAGCGGGCCGACACCGGGGTGGTCGGGGGGCACGTTCACCGAGAGGCCTCCGGGAGGGGCGGGGACAGGACCGGTGCCCCTCCCCGGCCGGAACGGCCGCGGGCGGGGCACGGCCTGCGCCGTTACCCCGCCCGCGAGCGTGACAAACCCTCGGGTGAGGAGCCCCTCAGGCCCGCTGGCCCCGCACGATGGCGCCGAGCACGCCGTTGACGAACCCCGGGGAGTCGTCGGTCGACAGGTCGCCGACGAGCACGAGGGCCTCGCTGACGGCGACGGCCGCGTCGACGTCGTCCGCGTGGAGGATCTCCCACACGGCGATGCGCAGGACGTTGCGGTCGACCGCCGGCATCCGCTCGAGGCTCCACCCGTCGGCGCTGTCGCGGAGGAGCTGGTCGATCTCGGACTGGTGCTCGACGACGCCGCGCACGATCACGGCCGAGTAGGGGTTGGTCGGCCCCTCGCCCCCGGCGATGTCCGCCTCGAGCTGCTCGACCGCGCTCTGCCCCCGCATCTCGGAGGCGAACAGCACGTCGAGGGCCCGCTTGCGGGCCTTGGTGCGGGCTCCCATCAGGACTTGACGCGGCCCAGGTAGGACGAGTCGCGCGTGTCGACCTTGACCTTCTCGCCGGAGCTGAGGAACAGCGGCACCTGGATCTCGTGGCCGGTCTCGAGCGTGGCCGGCTTGGTGCCGCCCGTCGAGCGGTCGCCCTGCAGGCCCGGGTCGGTGTGGGTGATGAGGAGCTCGACCGACGCGGGGAGCTCGACGAAGAGCACGCGGCCCTCGTTGGTGGCGACGATGGCCTCCTGGTTCTCCAGGAGGAAGTTCTTGGCGGTGCCGACGATCTCCGGGGCGACCTCGAGCTGGTCGTAGGTCCCCGTGTCCATGAAGACGTAGTTGGAGCCGTCGTTGTAGAGGTACTGCATCGTGCGGCGGTCGACCGTCGCGGTCTCGACCTTGGTGCCGGCGTTGAACGTCTTGTCGACGACCTTGTTGGACTCGACGTTCTTCAGCTTGGTGCGCACGAACGCCGGGCCCTTGCCGGGCTTGACGTGCTGGAACTCGACGACGGACCAGAGCTGGCCCTCCAGGTTGAGAACCATGCCGTTCTTCAGGTCGTTCGTGGATGCCATGCGCGGGTCAGCCTCACAGAGTCGTCGATGGAGCGGATCGAGAAGGTGCGGGCGCAGCCCCGGGGCGCGCGCCGACGGAGGAGTCTATCCAGCGACGGTCGCGGCGACGAACTCCAGTGCCTCGCGGTAGCCGTCCACGCCCTTGCCCGTGACCACCGCCGCCGCGTGCGGCGTGACCACCGACGTGTGGCGCCAGACCTCCGGACGCGTCTCCGGGTCGGAGAGGTGCACCTCGACGAGGGGCGCCTCGAGCTGGGCGCACGCGTCGTACACGGCGTAGGAGTAGTGCGTCCACGCGGCCGCGTTGAGCACCACCGGCACCCGCTCGTCGGCCGCCGCGTTCAGCCAGTCGACGAGCTCGCCCTCGTGGTTGGTCTGCCGCGTCTCGACGTCGAGGCCGAGCCCCGCGCCCCACGACCGGCAGCGCTCGACGAGGTCCGCGTAGGTCGTCGTGCCGTAGATCTCCGGCTGCCGCCGACCGAGCCGGCCGAGGTTCGGCCCGTTGAGCACGAGCACCTTCGTCAGTGCCATGACCGCTCTCCTCCGCGGCGCCGATCAGGCGCCGCGCATCCTCTCGTACGCGGCCCGCAGGTCCTCGTCGGCGGGCCCGGCCAGCACCCGCGGCCGGGCCAGGCCGTCGAGCACGACGAACCGCAGCTGGTCGCCGCGCGACTTCTTGTCCACCTTCATGGCCGCGTGCAGCTCCTCGTAGGGCGCCCCGTCGTACGACGTCGGCAGGCCGACCGCCGCGAGGGTGGACGCGTGCCGCGCCGCCGTCGCGTCGTCGAGGTGCCCCGTGCGCCGGGCGAGCTCGGCAATGAAGACCATGCCGATGGCGACGGCCTCGCCGTGCCGCATCGTGTAGTCCTCCGCCCGCTCGATCGCGTGCGCCATCGTGTGGCCGTAGTTGAGCGCCTCCCGACCGGGGTGTCCCGCTCCCCCACCGGCGAACCCGGCCGTCTCCTTGAGGTCGCCGACGACGACGTCCACCTTCACCTGCACCGACCGCCGCACGAGCTCCGCGAGCACCGGGCTGGCGGGGTCGACCGCGCCCGCCGGGTCCTCCTCCACGAGCCGGAGGATCTCGGGGTCGGCGATGAAGCCGCACTTGACGACCTCGCCGAGCCCGCTGACCAGCTCGTCGTGCGGCAGGGTCGCCAGGGTCGCCAGGTCGCAGACCACGCCCGCGGGCTCGTGGAACGAGCCGACGAGGTTCTTGCCGGCCGCGGTGTTCATGCCGGTCTTGCCGCCGACGGCCGCGTCGACCATGCCGAGCAGCGTGGTGGGCACGTGGACGACGGGCACGCCGCGCAGCCAGGTCGCGGCGACGAAGCCGCCCATGTCGGTCGTGGCGCCGCCCCCGACGGTGACGACCGCGTCGGAGCGGGTGAAGCCCGCCTCGCCGAGGGCGTCCCACGCCGCCACCGCCACGGCGGCGGTCTTCGCGCCCTCGCCCTCGGGCAGGGGCAGCTCCAGCACCGCGAGACCCGCCGCCCCGAGGTCCGCGACGACCGGCTCCGCCAGGTGGCGCAGCCCGTCGGGGAACAGCACGGCCACGCGCCGTACCCCGTCCCCGAGCATCGGGAGCACCCGGTCACCGATGCCGCGGCCGATGACGACGTCGTACGGCGCGGCGCCCCCGACGTGGATCTCGACCGGTCCGTCGTGCTCAGGCACGGGCGTCCTCCTCCAGCCGGGCCTCGATCGTGGCCGCGACCTCCGCCGGCGCGCGGCCGTCGGTCGGCACGACGAGCGTGGCGAGCTCCGTGTAGATCGGGGTGCGCTCGTCGAGCAGCGCCTTGATGCGCGACCGCACGCCGCCGAGCAGCAGCGGCCGCGACGTGCCCAGGCCGACCCGCTGCACCGCGTCCGCCAGGCCGACCTGGAGGAACACGACCGTGTGGTCGGCCAGCAGCGCGCGGGTGTCGAGGTCGAGCACGGCCCCGCCGCCGAGCGCGAGCACACCCGCGTGCTCGACGAGCGCGGTCCGCACGGCCTCGCGCTCCAGCGCGCGGAAGTGGGCCTCGCCGTCCTCGACGAAGATGTCGGCGATCGCGCGGCCCTCGGCCGCGACCACGTCGGCGTCGGTGTCGCGGAACCCGACGTCCCACCGCTCGGCCAGCAGCTCGCCGACGGTCGTCTTGCCGGCCCCCATGGAGCCGATCAGCACGACCCGCGGGCGGGTGGGGGTCACCGGAACCTCAGCGCAGCCAGGTAGCTCTCGACGTTGCGGGCGGTCTCCCCGACCGAGTCGCCCCCGAACTTCTCGGTGACGGCGTCGGCGAGCACGAGGGCGACCATCGCCTCCGCGACGATCCCGGCCGCCGGCACGGCGCACACGTCGGAGCGCTGGTGGTGGGCCGCGGTCGGCTCACCGGTGGCGACGTCGACGGTGCGCAGGGCGCGCGGCACGGTCGCGATGGGCTTCATGGCGGCCCGCACGCGGAGCGCCTCGCCCGTCGACATGCCGCCCTCGGTGCCGCCCGCGCGGCCCGAGGCGCGGCGCAGCCCGAGCGCGTCGCCGGCCGAGCCCGGCGCGTCGGCGACGATCTCGTCGTGGGCCAGCGAGCCGGGGGTGGCTGCCAGCTCGAACCCGTCGCCCACCTCGACGCCCTTGATGGCCTGGATGCCCATGAGGGCGCCGGCCAGCCGCGCGTCGAGCCGCCGGTCCCAGTGCACGTGGGAGCCGAGGCCCGGCGGCAGGCCGTGCACGACGACCTCGACGACGCCGCCGAGGGTGTCGCCGTCCTTGTGGGCCTGGTCGATGCGCTCGACCATCTGCTTGCTCGCGTCGGGGTCGAGGCACCGCACGGGGTCGGCGTCGAGCCGCTCGACGTCGTCGGCCGACGGGACGCTGCCCTTCGGCGCGGGCACGCCGCCGAGCTCGACGACGTGCGAGACGATCCGGGCGCCGGTGGTCTGCTCGAGGAACGCCGCCGCGACGGTGCCGAGCGCGACGCGCGCCGCCGTCTCGCGGGCCGACGCCCGCTCGAGGATGGGTCGGGCCTCGTCGAAGTCGTACTTCTGCATGCCCACCAGGTCGGCGTGCCCCGGGCGGGGGCGCGTCAGCGGGGCGTTGCGCGCGCTGCTCGCGAGCTCGGCCGGGTCGACGGGGTCGGCCGCCATGACCTTCTCCCACTTCGGCCACTCGGTGTTGCCCACCTCGATGGCGACGGGCCCGCCCTGCGTCTCGCCGTGGCGGACGCCGCCGATGAAGCGCACCTCGTCCTGCTCGAACTTCATGCGCGCCCCGCGGCCGTAGCCGAGGCGGCGACGGGCGAGGGCGTCGGCGACGTCACCGGAGGTGACACGGACGTGGGCGGGGAGACCTTCGAGGATCGCGACCAGACTGGGGCCGTGCGACTCGCCGGCGGTGAGCCATCGGAGCATGGGGCGGATTGTTCCACGCACGCGGTGCTGCCGGGCCCGCGGTCTCCTACGCGGACAGGCCGGGGAGCAGGAGCGGGCCGCACCACAGGCCCACCAGGGTGCCGACGAACATGAAGGGCCCCAGCGGGTAGGCACCGCGGGCCACCAGCCGCAGCAGCATGAGGAGACCGGCCACGACCCCGCCGAGCAGGAACGGCAGGTAGAGCCCGAGCGCGACCTCGGCCCACCCGGCCCAGCCGAGCACACCGGCCAGCAGCCCCGAGAGCCGCACGTCGCCGAACCCCATCCAGCTGGCGCTGATGCGCCACGGCAGCCAGTAGCAGACGAGACCGACGAGGGCCGCGATGCCCGCGCGCCGCAGGTCGTCGGTCGCCCCCGTGGCCAGCGCCGCGACGACCATGAGGGTCGCCACCGCGGCGTACGCCGGGTAGATCACCCGCGTCGGCAGCAGCAGCGTCCGCCAGTCCACGTAGCTGAGCAGCACCCCCACCGGTACGAGCACGAGCAGCCACGCCAGGGGCCAGCTCCAACCGGCGTAGGCGCCGACGAGGGCGCCCGTGACCGCCCCCGCGACGCTGAACCCCAGCGGCAGGCCGGGGCGTCGGGCGAGCTCGCCGAAGGTGGGGTACGTCGGGCGGCCCGGATCCGGTTCCGGCGCGGGTCCGTCCTCGTCCTCGTACGACGGGGGGTCGGGCACGCGCGCGAGCACGGCCGGCATCACCGCGCTCGCAGCCGCCCCGACGGTGGCCGCGACGAGGACGGCGCCGAGCTCGACGGCCACGTCAGGCCCCGGTTCCAGCGCCCGCCGTGCGCGCGGCGAGCGCGGCACGACCGGCGTCGCGCATGACCGCCACCGCGACGCTGGCGCCCGTGAACTGCTCCAGCTGGAGCAGCGCCTGGTGGGCGAGGAGGTCGAGGCCGTCGACGACGGTCGCGCCGGCCGCCGCGGCGGCAGCGGCGAGCGGTGTCGGCCAGGGGTCGTAGACCACCTCGAACACCACCGGTGCCGAGGCGAGCAGGGCGACGAGGTCCGGGGTCTGGCCCGCGACGGGGATCGTCGCGACCACCACGTCCCCGACCTCGAGCCCGACCGGTACGGCGCCGGTGGCGACGACCTCGACGTGCGGGGCCGACGGGTGGGCGCGCACCGCGGCGACGGCCTCGGCGGCCCGTTCCGGCGAACGCACCAGCACGGTGAGGTGGCGGACGCCCAGCTCGGTCAAGGCGAGCGCCGTGGACGCCGCCGTGGCGCCACCGCCCAGCACCGTCGCCCGGCTCACCGCGGTGACGCCGCGCTCGCGCAGCGCCGCCACGGCCCCCGGCACGTCCGTGTTGTCGGCGCGCACCCCGTCGGGGCCGAGCACGAGGGTGTTGGCTCCCCCGGCCGCGACCGCGAGCGGCGTGCGCACGTCCGCGAGCGCCAGCGCCTCGCGCTTGTGCGGCATCGTCACCGAGAGCCCGCGCCACGCCGGCCCGAGCCCCGCGACGTGGGCGGTCAGGCCCCCGGCGGGGACGCGCACCGCGTCGTACGTGACGTCGGTGAGGCCGAGGGCCGCGTACGCCGCGCGGTGGAGCACCGGTGAGAGCGAGTGCTCGACCGGGTCCCCGACGACGGCGCAGCGTCGGGTCGGCTCAGCCGTTCTGGTTGGCCCGGGCGCGGTCGACATTGTCGAGGTGGTCGGCGTACTCGGCCGCGAAGTAGGACGAGTTGGAGCCGTCGCCGGCGGCGACGAAGTAGCAGTAGCCCTCGGAGCTCGGGTTGACCGCGGCCTCCATGCTGGCCTCGCTCGGCGCGCCGATGGGACCGGGCGGGAGGCCCGGGTAGCGGTACGTGTTGTAGGGGCTGTCGATCTGCCGGTCCTCCTCGGTGGTGAAGGCCGTGCCGGTGTCGCTGCCCAGGATGAAGTTGATCGTCGAGTCCATCTGCAGCATCCCGGCGGGCACCCCGGCGCACTCGTCGGCCAGCCGGTCGTAGATCACCTCGGCGACCTGGGGACGCTCCTCCGGCAGCAGCACCTCCTTCTGGATGATGCTCGCCAGCGTCAGGAGCTGGTGCTGCGTGAAGCCCGGCACCGCGTCGTCGACGAGGCCCGCCTCGGTGGCCGCCTCGCTCCACCGCTCGATCATCTGCGTCAGGATCGAGACCGCCGTCGGGTCGGAGCCGAAGTCGTAGCTGTCGGGGTAGAGGTAGCCCTCCACGTCACCCTCGGCCTCCGCGGGGAGCGGCAGCGACGGGTCCTCGGCCGCGGCCTCGAAGTCGGACACGGAGATGTCCGTGGCCCCCGCCAGCAGGTCGAAGGTCTGGGCCTTGGTGTAGCCGGCGGTGATGGTGATGCCGCCGCCTGCACCGATGTAGTCGGCGTTCGTCATGAGCTCCGCCGCCTGGGCGCCCGTCATGCCCTCGCACATCGAGCGCGTGCCGTCACGGACGCTGTCGTTGGCGACGGCGGCCGTGAAGGCACCGGAGGAGGCCACGACGCCCTGCTCGGCGAGGAGGCTGCCGATCTGGCCGGCGCTGTAGCCCGCCGGCACCGTGATCTCCACGTCGCCGGCGGTGGCGCACTCCTCGACGGAGGCGACGCCCTCGAAGTCCTCGGGCTCACCGCTGCCGTTGATGCGGTCGGCGAGCCAGCTGACGCCGACGTAGAGACCCCCGACGACGCCCGCGATCAGCACGAGGGCGATCACGAGGCAGCCGAGGCCCTTGCCGCGCTTCTTCTTCGGCGCCCGGCGCGAGCCGCCCGCAGCCCGCCGCCCGACGGCCGGCTGCTCGCCGGTGGCGTAGGGATCGGGGTCCCCCGGCAGGAGCGAGTCGTCGTCGTGGCCCGCGGGTCCGGACGACGGGTGGAGGTCAGACATCGGTCTCCTCGAGGAGTTGGCCAGGCGCTGCCCCCGTACGGCGCTCGGTGTCCAGGACGTGCTGCAGGATGAGCACGGCGGCCGCCTGATCGACGACCGACCGCTGGTTCTTCGCCGTGCGACCGCTCGCGCGGAGCATCGACTCCGCCGACACGGTCGTGAGGCGCTCGTCGACGAGCCGCACGGGCACGTCGCCGAGCCGGCGGGCCAGCTTGCGGGCGAAGGTGCGCACCTTCGCCGCCGCCGGCCCCTCCGTGCCGGAGAGGGAGCGCGGCAGGCCCACCACGACCTCGACGGCCTCGTGCTCCTCGCGGAGCTCCGCGATCCGGTCGAGGTCGCCACGACCCCGGCGGACGGTCTCCACCGGCGTCGCGAGGATGCCGGCGGCGTCGCAGCGCGCGACCCCGATCCGGGCGTCGCCCGGGTCGATGCCGAGCCGCACTCCAGTCATCGGGGGTTCAGGCCCCCACCACGCGGGCGACCTCGGCGCTGACCGCCGCGAGCGCCGCGTCGACGCCGGCGACGTCCGTGCCACCGCCCTGCGCGACGTCGGCCTTGCCACCGCCCTTGCCGCCGACGAGCGGACCGACGGCCTTGACGAGCGCACCCGCCGAGAGCCCGGCCGCCTGGCCGGCGTCGTTGACCGCCGCGACGACGGACACCTTGCCGTCGGCCACGCCGAGCACGACGACGACGCCCGGGTCGGTCGCTGCGAGCCGCGCGCGGACGTCGAGCGCGAGCGTGCGCACGTCGCCGCCGGCAGCGCCGTCGACCCGGTGGGCGACCACGTTGGCCGACCCGACCCGCGCCGCCGCCGCGGCGACCTCACCGGCCGCGGCGAGGAGCTGGGCCACGCGGGCCCGCTCGATCTCCTTCTCGGCCGAGCGCAGCCGCTCGACGAGGTCGCTGACGCGACCGACCAGGTCGTCGGGCTTGGTCTTGAGGAGACCGGTCAGCTGCCCGACCACGTCGCGCTCCCGCGCCAGGTAGGCGAAGCCCTCGACGCCCGTGTAGGCCTCGATCCGGCGGTTGCCCGAGCCGACCGAGGCCTCGCCGGTGACCACGATGGTGCCGATCTGCGACGAGTGGTCGACGTGGGTGCCACCGCAGAGCTCGCGCGACCAGGGGCCGCCGATCTCCACGACGCGGACCTTGGTCTCGTCGTACGTCTCGCCGAAGAGCGCGACCGCGCCCCAGGCGCGGGCGTCCTCGAGGGACATGTACTGCCAGCCGACGGGCAGGTCCGCCCGCAGCGCCTGGTTGGAGACCTGCTCGACGTCCCGCACCTGGGCCGGAGTGAGGCCCTGCGTCCAGCCGAAGTCGAGACGCAGGTAGCCCGGGCGGTTGTAGGAGCCCGACTGGAGCGCGGAGGGGCCGAGCACCTCGCGGAGCGCGGCGTGCACGACGTGCGTTCCGGAGTGGGCCTGCCGGGCGCCGATGCGCCACTCCGGGTCCACCCGCGCCTGCAGCGCGCGCGAGGAGGCGGCGTCGAGGGCGAACTCGCCGTCGACGACGCGCACCTGGTGCACGACGAGGCCCTTGACCGGGCGCTGGACGTCGAGCACCTCGAGGCGCCCGCCGTCGAACTCGATGGTGCCCGCGTCGGCGGCCTGGCCGCCCGACTCGGCGTAGAACGGCGTGCGGTCCAGGACCAGCTCGCCGACCTCGCCGGTGCCGAGCACCGCGGCGGGGGCTCCCCCGCTCAGCAGCGCCAGCGGCCGGGACTCGGTCTCGAGCGTCTCGTAGGCCAGCCACTCCGTGGGGCCGTTGGCGTCGAGGATGCCGCGGTACGCCGTGGTGTCGGCGTGCTGGCCCTTCTTGCGGCGGGCGTCCTCCTTGGACTTCTCCCGGGCCTCGGCCATGAGGCCGCGGAAGCCCTGCTCGTCGACGGCGAGGCCGGCCTCGGAGGCCATCTCCAGGGTGAGGTCGATCGGGAACCCGTAGGTGTCGTGCAGCGCGAACGCCTTCGCGCCGGACAGCTGCGTGCCGCCCGACTGCTTCACCTCACCGGCGGCGAGGTCGAAGATCTGCGTGCCGGCCTGCAGCGTCTTGCGGAACGCCTCCTCCTCGGCGAACGCGACGCGGCTGATGCGGTCCCAGCTGCTGCGCAGCTCCGGGTAGCCCTCGGCCATCTTGTCGCGGCTGACCGGCAGCAGCTCGGGCAGCGCGGGGTCGCCGTAGCCCAGGAGGCGCATCGAGCGGACGGCGCGGCGCAGCAGGCGGCGCAGCACGTAGCCGCGGCCCTCGTTGCCCGGCGTGACGCCGTCGTTGATGAGCATCATCGACGAGCGCACGTGGTCCGCGACCACGCGGAAGCGCACGTCGTCGACCGGGTCCGCGCCGTACCGGCGGCCCGTGAGCTCCTGCGCCCGCTCGATGACGGGGAAGACGACGTCGATCTCGTACATGTTGTCCTTGCCCTGGAGCAGGTAGGCCACCCGCTCCAGGCCGAGGCCCGTGTCGATGTTCTTGTGCGGCAGGGAGCCGGCGATGTCGAAGTCCGACTTGCTCCGCACGGCCGACAGCTCGTCCTGCATGAAGACGAGGTTCCAGAACTCGAGGTAGCGGTCGCCCGCGTCCCAGTCACGGTCGGCACCGAAGGCCGGGCCGCGGTCGATGAGGATCTCCGAGCACGGGCCGCCGGGGCCCGGCACGCCCATCGACCAGTAGTTCTCCGACTTGCCGAGGCGCACGATGCGGTCGTCGGGCAGGCCGGTGATGCGCTTCCACAGCGCCACGGCCTCCGGGTCGTCCTCGTAGACGCTCGGGTAGAGCAGGGACTCGTCGAACCCGAACCCGCCGTCGGCGATCGACTTGGTGACCAGCTCCCAGGCGAGCGTGATCGCGCCCTCCTTGAAGTAGTCGCCGAAGGAGAAGTTGCCGCACATCTCGAAGAAGGTGCCGTGGCGGGTCGTCTTGCCGACCTCCTCGATGTCGAGGGTGCGCACGCACTTCTGGATGCTCGTGGCCCGCGGGTAGCCCGGGGTCTCCTGGCCGAGGAAGTAGGGCTTGAACGGCACCATGCCCGCGTTGACGAACAGCAGGTTGGGGTCGTCGAGCAGCAGCGACGCCGAGGGGACGACGGTGTGCTCGCCCACCGTGGTGTTCTGGGCGAAGTGGTTCGTGAACCGGCGGCGGATCTCCGCGGTGTCCATCAGCTCGTGCCTTCCTCGGTGGCGCGGTCGCCCGCACCGGGGCTTCGGGGGTGGGAATGCCGATCGGGGTGCTCAGGAGCGGCGATCGTGCCAGGCACCCCGGCGCCGGTGGCACGCGGGGTGGCTCCCGCGGCCAGCTCGGGCACGCCGTGGGGCACGAGACCGAGACGGTCGCGGAGCTCGGCGTCCCGCTCCGCCGCGCCCGCGGTGAACTCCTCCGCCATGAGGCGCGCACCGAGGCGCAGGCCCGCCAGTCGGTCACGGGCGCCGTCCGGGGTCAGGGCCTCGGCGAGCCGGCGGGCGCGCACGACGGCGTAGACGCCGACGCCCGTGCCGGCGGCGAACCACACCGCCCGGTTCACGCGACGCCCTTCTCGAGGCCCTCGCCGACACCCTGCGCCTCGCGGCGCTGGCGGGCGTGCAGCTCCCGGCGGGCCTGGCGCACCTCGGCGCGGCGCTCCTTGCGCGAGCGCTTGACCTCGCGGCGCATCTCGAAGCGGATGCGGTGGCGCGTCTCGGGGGCGAGCGCGCGGCGCGCGCCGTGCGCGACGGCGCCGACCCGCACCAGGGTCTCGCGGAGCAGGAGGTCGGCGAAGAGCTTGCCGTCGACGCGGCCCGCGACCTCGACCGTACGGCGCGGCCCGCCCGCCGTCGGACCCTCGCCGTGGGTCCCCACGGCCTCGGGCACGTCGCCACCGAGGCGCGTGATGACGTAGCTCGGCGGCGCCGGGGCGTGCCGAGCGCGGGCCTCGCGGGCGGCGTCGCGCGGCAGGACGGCACCCGCCTCCTCGTGCCCCGTGGCGGGATCCGGTTCCGTCCCGGCCGTCACCGCGCGGCGCACGGCATCGATCTCGGAGCGCAGCGCGGCGGCCTCCGCGTGGGCCCGGTCGAGCGCGGCGGCGGTGCGCCGCTGCCGGCGCAGGGCCAGCAGGCCGACGACGAGCGCGACGGCGACGAGCGCTGCGAGCACGACGCCCAGCAGCACGACGGGCGTCGTCAGTTCGTCGCTCATGGGCCCCGACCCTATCGCGGCTCGCCGCGCACGATCCGGCGGATGCGGGCCCACCGCTCCCCCACCCCGGCCTCGGCGCCGTTGGCCGTCGGCACGTAGTAGGTGCGGTCGGCGACCACGTCGGGGGCGTAGACCTGCGTGGCGATGCCGTAGGGCGCGTCGTGGGCGTAGACGTAGGTCTCGCCGTGCCCGATCTTCGCGGCCCCCGCGTAGTGCGCGTCGCGCAGGTGGGGCGGGACCGTGCCGATCTTCCCGGCGCGCACGTCGGCCTGGGCGGCGTTCATCGCGGCGTACACGGCGTTGGACTTGGGGGCGACCGCCAGCGCCACCGTGGCCTGGGCGAGGTTGAGCCGCGCCTCGGGCATGCCGATCAGCTGGACCGCCTGGGCCGCGGCGACCGCCGTCGTGAGCGCCGTCGGGTCGGCGAGGCCGATGTCCTCGCTCGCGAGGATGACGAGGCGGCGGGCGATGAAGCGCGGGTCCTCCCCGGCCTCGACCATGCGGGCGAGGTAGTGCAGGGCGGCGTCGGCGTCGGAGCCGCGCACCGACTTGATGAAGGCGCTGATGACGTCGTAGTGCTGGTCGCCCTGCCGGTCGTAGCGCACGGCGGCCTGGTCCACGGCGGTCTCCGTCGTCGACAGGTCGATGACCGTGGCCTCACGGGCCAGCGCCGCGCCGGCCGCCGCCTCGAGGTAGGTCAGCGAGCGCCGGGCGTCGCCCCCCGCCATGCGCACGAGGTGGGCCCGGGCGTCGTCGTCGATGGTGAGCGCGCCGCCGAGCCCGCGCTCGTCGGTCAGCGCGCGGTCGATCACGCCGGCGACGTCGGCGTCGGTCAGGGACTCGAGCCGCAGCAGCAGCGACCGCGACAGGAGGGGCGAGATCACCGAGAAGTAGGGGTTCTCGGTCGTGGCGGCCACGAGCGTCACCCAGCGGTTCTCCACCCCGGGCAGCAGCGCGTCCTGCTGGGCCTTGGAGAACCGGTGGACCTCGTCGACGAAGAGGACCGTCTCGGTGCCCGTGCGCACGAGGTCGGAGCGCGCGGCCTCGATCGCCGCCCGCACCTCCTTGACGCCCGCCGAGACCGCCGACACCTCGACGAAGCGGCGCTGCGTCTGCTGCGACACGATCGAGGCGATGGTGGTCTTGCCCGTGCCGGGCGGTCCCCACAGCAGGAGGCTGAGGGACTTGTCGCCCTCGATGAGCTGGCGCAGGGGCGAACCGGGGGCGCGGAGCTGGTCCTGGCCGGCCAGCTCGTCGAGCGTGCGCGGCCGCATCCGCACCGCCAGGGGCGCGGCCGCGTGCTGGGCGGCGCTGAGCGACCCACCACCGCGTGCGGCCGGCGCGCTGCCGCCGCCCGGGAGGTCGAAGAGACCGTCGCTCACGTCGCGGTCGGGGTGCTCGGGGTGCCCTCGTCGGCGGCCAGCGGCGTGCGGTCGCGGGACAGGAGCCAGATCATGGCGGCGAAGGACGCGATCCGCAGCGGCCAGCCGAGACCGAGCCGCAGGGCGGCGAGCAGCGCCACCGCCGTGCCCGCGCCGATGGCCCCCGAGTGCCCGGCGACCCAGACCGGTCCCTGGAGCAGCACGCCGATCGCGCCGGGCAGCACCAGCAGCCAGGTCAGGCGGGTGCACAGGCGCACCACCTGGTCGTTGGCGCGCCACGCCGTGAGGTCCCCCGTGACCGTGCCGATGAGGAAGCCCATGAGGGGCCAGCGCACGAGGCAGCTCACGCCCACGACGACCGTGTAGCCCGCGCTGTAGAGGATGCCGGGCAGGAAGTAGGCCAGGGCCTGGTCGTCCTCCGAGCCGCCCGAGCGGGCCGACAGGTGCACGAAGAGCCAGCCCACGCCGATGCCGACGAGGGCGTTGACGACGTACTGCACCGTCGACCGCTGCACGAGACGGACCAGCAGCAGCACGACGGTGGCGGCGACGCTGACCACGAGCCCGAGCTGCAGGTCGCGCGTGGAGAGCCACAGGATCGTGAAGAGGAGCGTCGGCACCGCCGCCTCCGCGAACCCGCGCACCCCGCCGAAGGCGTCGGAGAGCTGCTTGCGGACCAGCGCCTCGACCGTGTCGACGCTCACCGGCTGCGCGGAGGACATCAGGGCCTCAGCTCGTAGCGCGGGTTGAACATGACGCGCACGCCGTCCTGGACCCCGGCGCGCCCGGACACGGAGATGCTCCGCCCGGCGGCGATGCCGCGGATGGACCGGCGACCCAGCCAGATGAGCGTCAGCACACCGGTGCCGTCGCTGAGCTCCGCCTGGAGGGCGGGCGCGCCACCGCGCGGCGCGAGCGTGACGGCGCGCAGCGTGCCGAACAGCTCGACGGGCTCCCGGTCGGGCGCCTCGGCGATGGTGACGCGCCCGATCGCGCCGTGGTCGCGCCGCAGGTCGGAGATGTGCTGGTCCACCAGCTGCCCGTCGCGCCCGCGACCCCGGAAGAGCGAGCGCCGACGCTCGCCGTGCCCCGTGCTCATCGCGTGTCCGATGCGGTGGTCATCCGGGGGTCACTGCACCCGGCGGGCGGTCTCGGGCACCGTGATGGGGAGCGCGTCCCCCACGGCCATGGCCGCGTCGCCGCGGCGTACGACGACCTGCTCGAGCACCGCGGCCCACGCGGCGCCCGCGGCCTCGTCCACGACGGGCGTGCCGAGGAACGTCGCCCGCAGCAGCCACCGGGGACCGTTGATGCCGACGACCCGCGAGTGCTGCACCGCGGTGGTGCCGTCCGGCTTCTTGACGGTGGTCTGGACGCGCAGCTCGGTGCCGAACGGGCCCTCCTGCTCCTCGGCGGTGCCGCCGCGACGCGTCGTCTCCGCCGCGATCCGGGGCCGGGTCTCGCCCCAGAGGTCGCCGTTGCGGGGCGCCGCGAAGGCACGCAGCTCGATCGCGCCCTCGGGGCTCGCGATGAGCACGGCCTGCACGCGGTTCGTCTTCTGGTCCACCTGGAGCCGCACGTCCCGGCCCTCGCCGGGGGTGATGAGGAGGGAGCCGAGGTCGACCCGCTCGACGCCGTCCTCCAGGTCGACGTCCTTGACGTCGAACGGACCGGTCGTCACCTGCTCGACGCGCTCGGGGTCACCGAACGACGGCGTCAGCGCGGTGGGCCCGGCCACTCCCTGGTCGGCGCTCGCCGGGCCGCCCGCAGGACGCTTGCGACGGAACTTCAACTCAACTTCTCCTCTTCCGGCCGGTCGGCCCCGGGGGCCCCGGCGAATCCACCCGTAGAACCGTAGCCCCCGACGCCCCGCACGGACGGCGCCAGGTCGTCGACGGCGACGAACCGCGCCCGCTCGACGCGCTGCACCACGAGCTGCGCGATCCGGTCGCCGCGCTGCAGCCGCACCGGGGTCGCCGGATCGAGGTTCACCAGGAGCACCTTGATCTCGCCACGGTAGCCCGCATCGACCGTCCCCGGCGTGTTGACGATGGAGAGCCCGTGCCGGTGGGCGAGGCCGGAGCGCGGGTGGACGAGCGCGACGTACCCCTCCGGCAGGGCGATCGCCACCCCCGTGGGCACGAGGCGCCGCTCGCCGGGGGCGAGCTCGACGTCCTCCGTGGTGCGGAGGTCGGCGCCGGCGTCACCGGGGTGCGCGTAGGCGGGCGGCTCCAGGCCGCGGTCGAGGAGGTGGATCTCGACGTCGACGGTGGACGGGACGGGTGGGGTGGTCACGTCGGCGCAATCTACGCGGCCCGCGGGGCCCCGGTGGGGCGGTGGCCGCGCACGTCGTGCCGGATGGGAAACTCGTCCGCGTGTACGCCGAACGTCTCACCGTCCCCCTGCGGTGGTGGGTCCAGGGCACGATGCTGGTCGCGACGTTCTGGCTGGCGGCGATCGTCGCCTTCCCCGCCCACCTCTGGTGGGTCCCCACCCTCGTGACCGCCGTGGTGCTGGGGCTCCTGGGTCTCGCCCTCACCTCGTACGGCCGGGTGCAGGTCGCCGTGACCGAGCGGCGCACGCTGGTGGCCGGCCCGGCGGAGGTGGGGCTGGAGCACGTCGGCGACGTCGTGGCCCTCGACGCGGAGCAGACCCGTCTCGTCGCGGGCCGCGACGCGGACGCCCGCGCGTTCCTGCTGCTGCGGCCCTACCTGCGCCGCAGCGTGAAGGTGACCATCACCGACCCGGCCGACCCCACGCCGTACTGGCTCGTGAGCTGCCGGCGCCCCGAGAAGGTCGCCGCGGCCCTCGCCGCCGCGCTGGGGCCACGACCCTAAGGTTGACCGCACGCCCGGAGACCACGGGCCCGGAGGACCACCGGACGAACCACCGCCCGAGGAGGCGCACGATGTCCAAGAAGAAGAAGGCCAAGAACCCGAAGGTCTTCTCCGCCGGCACCGCACTGGCCACGATCGCGGCGGGCATGGCGGCGAAGACCGCGCTCACCACGGCGTGGCGGGCCTCGACGGGCAAGAACCCGCCCGCCAACCCCGCCGACCCCGACGTGGAGCTGTGGGAGGCGGTGGCCTGGGCCGTCGCGTCCGGCACCGTGATGGCGCTCGCCCGCATGCTGGCGGCGCGCAAGACGGCGGAGTACTACGCGCGCTCGACCGGCCACCTGCCGCCCGAGCTGCAGAAGGACGGCCAGGACGCGAGCAAGGCGTCCGCCCCCGCCCACTGAGGGTCAGCCCCGGGACCCGGGGCCCGCGAACGACACAGGCGCCGGTCACCCGCGGGTGATCGGCGCCTGTCGTGTCCGCCGCCCGGTCCCGGGCGGCGGTGCTCCTGCTGTGCTGCTCCTGCGCTCAGACGCAGTCGCGGCAGATGAGCCGCGTCGAGTCGGCGAGCTGGCTGCGGTGGTGCACCAGGAAGCAGCTCATGCAGGTGAACTCGTCCTCCTGGCGCGGCTTCACCTCCACCGCGAGCTCCTCGTGCGAGAGGTCGGCACCGGGGAGCTCGAACGACTCCGCGGCCTCCGTCTCGTCCTCGTCGACCTTGCCCGAGTTCTTGTCGTGCCGACGCGCCTTGAGCTCCTCGATGCTCTCCTCGCTCTGGTCCTCTTCGTTCTTGCGAGGTGCGTCGTAGTCGGTTGCCATCAGTCCCCATCCCCGGAAAAGTCGCTGCGTGCGGTGTTGCGGGCCCGTGCCGGGCGCGCCAGATTGTGCACCATCGCTCCCGGCCGCCGAACACCGGTGCCCCATCCAGGGGCACCGGCGCGACAACAGCGCGGGACGACGGGCTATTCCGTCGGCGGGACCGGCTGGTCGACCGGCTGGTCGGCCGCCCGCTCGGTACCCGGTTCGGCCGCCGTGAACCCGGCCCCGACGACGGCGGCGTGGATCTCGTCGTACCCCCGCGCGGGGGCGCACAGCAGCAGCGAACGACCGCCGACGCCCGGCAGCAGCTCCCAGCGGGCACCGGCCTCGCTGGCGACGAGCACACCGGCGGCGTGGTCCCACAGCCGCGTGCCCTCCTCCAGGTAGGCGTCGGCCTGGCCCGCGGCGACGGAGCAGAGGTCCAGCGCCGCCGACCCCATGCGACGGATGTCGCGCACCTGCGGCAGCAGCCCGACGAGGGCCTCCGCCTGCTGGCGGCGCTGCTCCGCGTCGTACGAGAAGCCGGTGAGCACGAGCCGCTGCGCGAGCGGGACCGTGCGGCGCACCTCCAGCGGGACGCCGCCGCGACGGGCCCCGCCGCCCTCGACCGCCTCGAAGAGCTCGCCCGTCGCCACGTTCACGACGACGCCGGCCACGGTGCGCCACCCGTCACCGAGCGGGCTGTCCTCGTCGGGGACCTGCGCGGCGAGCGACACCGCGTACTGCGGGATGCCGTAGAGGAAGTTGACCGTGCCGTCGATGGGGTCGACCACCCAGCGCACGCCGCTCGTGCCCGTGCGGGGGTCGTCCTCCTCCCCCACGACGCCGTCGTCCGGTCGCAGGCGTCCGAGCAGGTCGCGCACGAGCGCCTCGCTGGCGCCGTCGGTGGCGGTGACGATGTCGATGGAGCTCGTCTTGGTGGAGGTCACCTCGACGCCCACCGCCCGTTCGCGCCGCACGAGCCCGGCCGCCTGCAGGGCGACGCCGGACGCCAGGTCGCGCAGGTCGGCGAAGGAGGTGCCGTCGGGCGCCACGCCGGGACGCGGGGCGCTCACTTGTCGAACCCCGGGCGCGGGGCGGCGGACCCGACGACGGGGAGGTCGCGGCGGGCGTTGGCGCAGCAGTCCGGCTGGCAGCGGTCCCAGCGCGGTCCGAGGGCACCGCACACGGCCCGCTCCGGCGACCCGCCCCGCTCGACCGCGGCGCGCTCCAGCAGGAGGTCGCGCACCAGCGCCACGAAGTCGGGGTGCACGCCCGCCGTGCCGGCCCGGGTGGCCGGCAGGCCCAGCTCGCGGGCGGTCTCCAGCGCCTCGGTGTCGAGGTCGTAGATGACCTCCATGTGGTCGGAGACGAAGCCGATGGGGGCCATGACGACGCCCGGCACGCCGTCGGCGTGCAGCGCCTCGAGGTGGTCGTTGACGTCGGGCTCCAGCCACGGCACCTGCGGCGGGCCGGAGCGCGAGCAGTAGACGAGGTCCCAGCCGTGCTCGACGCCCGTGCGGGCGGCGACCTCGGCCACGATCACCTCGGCGAGGTCGAGGTGCTGCGTGCGGTAGGCGTCGCCCTCGGGGCCGCTCACGTCGTTCATCGACGTCGGGATCGAGTGGGTGACGAAGACCAGTCGGGCCGCGTCGCGCACCTCGGCGGGCAGCTCCTCGAGCGCCGTCAGGACCGCCTCGACGTTGGGTCCGACGAAGCCGGGGTGGTTGAAGTAGACCCGGAACCGGTCGAGGACGGGCGGCTCCAGCCCGGCCTCCTCCGCGGCGATCCGCGCACCGGCGAGGTTCTCGCGGTACTGCCGGCAGGAGGAGTACGACGAGTACGCCGACGTCACGAACGCCGCCGCGCGACGCACCCCGTCGCGTGCCATCTCGGTGACCACGTCGTCGAGGTAGGGGTCCCAGTTGCGGTTGCCCCAGTAGACCGGCAGGTCGATGCCCGCCGCGGCGAGGTCCTCCCGGATGGCCGCGAGCAGCGCCCGGTTCTGGTCGTTGATCGGCGAGCGGCCGCCGAAGAGCTGGTAGTGCTGGCCGACCTCGACGAGGCGCTCCCGCGGGATGCCGCGACCGCGCGTCACGTTCTCGAGGAACGGGACGACGTCGTCCGGGCCCTCGGGACCGCCGAAGCCGACGAGGAGGAGGGCGTCGTAGGGCGAGACATCGGGTGCGGCTCCGGGCGCGGGTCCGGGAGCCGCGGCGGGGGTCACGTCAGCGGGCATGCGCCCATCGTAGGGACGCCCCGATGGGCGTCCGATGCGGCCCGGACGGCCCGCGCGCCCTAGGCTCCTGCGGTGCTGTCCTCCGCGTTCTCGCCCTACGCGCGGATCCTGGCCACCCCCGGTGCGCTGGCCTTCTCGGCCACCGGGCTGGTGGCCCGCATCCCGATCTCCACCGTCTCCCTCGGCATCGTGCTGCTCGTCTCCCAGCAGACCGGCTCCTACGGGCTGGCCGGCGCGATCTCGGCGGTCTACGTGCTCGCGAACGCGCTGCTGGCCGTGGTGCACGGACGGCTGGCGGACCGCCTCGGCCAGGCGCGCGCCCTCGGTCCCGCGATCGCCGTCTTCGGCGTCGCCGGCATCGCCGTCGTCGTGACCGTGACCTCCGGCGCCCCGACGTGGACGACGTACGCCGCGGCGGCCGTCGCCGGTGGAGCGCTGCCGCAGGTCGGGTCGTGCGTGCGGGCCCGCTGGGCCCACGTGCTGCGGGGCGACGCGCCCGGCGTGCAGACGGCGTTCGCCCTCGAGGCCGTCGTCGACGAGGCCGTCTTCATCACCGGACCGATCATCGTCACGTTCCTCGCCACGCTGTGGCACCCCGCGGCAGGCATCCTCACCGCCGTGGTCACCGGGCTCGTCGGCACGCTGGCGCTGACCGCCCAGCGCCGCACCCAGCCGCCGGTCACCCCGCACGACGCGAGCACGGGCGCCCGCCCCCCGCTGCCCCTGGCCACCATGGCGGCGCTGACCGCGCTCTGCTTCGGCCTCGGCAGCATCTTCGGCGCGACCGAGGTCGCGACCGTCGCCTTCGCCGAGGAGCAGGACGCCAAGGCCTGGGCCGGCGTGCTGCTGGCGCTGTGGGCACTCGGCAGCCTCGCGGCGGGCGTGGTCGTCGGCGCCGTGGTGTGGCGGGTCGGCCCCGCCGTGCGCATGCGGTGGTCCGCGGCGGCGCTCACCCTCGCGATGGCGCCCCTCATCGTGGCGCCGTCCGTCTGGGTGCTCGGCCTGGTGCTCCTCGTCGCGGGCGCGGCCATCTCCCCCACCCTCATCAGCACGATGAGCCTCATCGAGCAGGCGGCGCCCCGGGAGCGGGTCACCGAGGCGATGGCGGTCCTGCACACCGGCATGGCGGCCGGGATCGCCCCGGGTGCGGCCCTCGCGGGCCTGTGCATCGACACCTGGGGCGCCCACGCGGCGTACGTCGTGCCGGTGGTCTCGGGCGTCATCGCGGTGACCGCGGCCTGGCTCGCCCCGGCGGGCGACACCCGCTCGGAGCCGGTGCCGAGCGAGGTCCCCGCGCCGTAGGCTCCCCCGCCATGGGACGCACGCAGGTCGACTCGACGTGGCGCAACTGGGCGGGCACGGCGACGGCGCGGCCACGGCGCACGAGCACCCCGGCCTCGGTCGCCGACGTCGTGGCGGCCGTCCAGCGGGCCCGGGCCGAGCGGTCGACCACCCGCATGGTCGGGACCGGCCACAGCTTCACCGACATCGCCGTCACCGACGGCGAGCTGCTCCTGCCGCACGGCCTGACCGGCGTGGTGGACGTCGACCACGACGCCCTCACGGTGACCGCGCTGGCGGGCACCCCGCTCAGGGAGCTCAACAGCACGTTGGAGCGGTTCGGCCTGAGCCTCCACAACATGGGCGACATCGCCGAGCAGACCCTCGCAGGCGCGACCGCGACGGGCACGCACGGCAGCGGCGGCTTGTTCGCGGGGCTCGCTCCGCAGGTCGTCGGCATCGAGCTCGTCACCGGCACCGGGGAGGTCCTGCGGGCGACACCGGACGAGAACCCGGACGTCCTCGCGCTCGGCCGCGTCGGCCTGGGCGCCCTCGGGGTCGTCACGGCGCTGACGTTCGCCGTCGAGCCGCTCTTCCTGCTCGAGGCCGTCGAGCAGCCGATGACCTGGGACGAGGCCATCGGCTCGCTCGACGCGCTGCTCGACGAGAACCACCACGTCGACCTGCACTGGTTCCCCCACACCGACCGGCTGCTCACCAAGCGCAACAACCGGCTCGACGCGCCGCTCGCCGATGCCCGCCCGCTCGGCCGGGTGCGCGGCTTCGTCGACGACGAGCTGCTGGCGAACGGCGCGTTCGGAGCCCTGGTGGCGGCCAGCAACCGGCGCCCGGCCGTGGTGCCGCGGATGAACCAGCTCACCTCGCGCGTGCTCTCGGCCCGCACGTTCTCCGACGTCGCCCACCGCGTGCTCACGTCCCCGCGGCGGGTCCGCTTCCGCGAGATGGAGTACGCCGTGCCCCGCGAGGTCGGCGTGCAGGTGCTGACGGAGGTACGACGCGTGATCGACGCGTCCGGCTGGAACCTCAGCTTCCCCGTGGAGATCCGCTCCGCCCGCGCGGACGACGTGGCGCTGTCGACGGGCTACGGCCGCGACTCGCTCTACCTGGCCTTCCACGTGCCCGCGGCGGTCGACCACACGGCCTACTTCGCCGGCGTGGAACCGATCCTCCGTGCCCACGACGGGCGGCCGCACTGGGGCAAGCTGCACACGCGGACGGCCGCCGACCTCGCCCCGGCGTACCCGCGGTTCGAGGAGTTCCTCGCCCTCCGCGACCGGCTCGACCCCGAGCGCGTCTTCGCCAACGACTACCTGCGGCGGGTGCTCGGGAGCTGAGGGGCGGCCGGTCCCCGGCCGGCGCGAACTGTGCACCTGGTGAGCCGCGCATCGAGTCGGACCCGCCCCATCCGCACAGTTGCGCGCCCCCAGGACGGCTCGACCCAGCGCGACCCGAGGCCAGCAGGCCCGACGAGCGCCACACCCCCACCCGAACTGTGCACCTGGTGAGCCGCGCATCGAGTCGGACCCGCCCCATCCGCACAGTTGCGCGACCCCGGCAGGCGCGACCCAGCGGACCCGACGCCAGCACGCCCGACGAGCGCCACACCCCCACCCGCCGAACTGTGCACCTGGTGAGCCGCGCATCGAGTCGGACCCGCCCCACCCGCACAGTTGCGCGACCCCAGGACGGCGCGACCAGCGCGACCCGACACCAGCACGCCCGACGAGCGCCACACCCCCACCCGAACTGTGCACCTGGTGAGCCGCGCATCGAGCCGGACCCGCCCCACCCGCACAGTTGCGCGACCCAGGCAGGCGCGTCAGACGCTGGCCGGCCCCGTCGGCTTCGGCGCCTGCCAGTTGCGCCACAGCGCGAGCAGGCGCCACACCAGGCAGACCGCCGCGCCGGCGACCGCGACCGGCAGGAGCGGGGCGCCCAGCTCGAGCCCCACGACGGCCACCCCCGCGCCGGCGAGGGCCGGGGTCGCATAGAGCTCGCCGCGGAAGACCACGGGCACCCGGCCGGCGAGCACGTCGCGGACCATGCCGCCACCGATGCCGGTGACCATGCCGAGGAGGGCGGCCGGCAGCGGGCCGAGGCCGTACTCGAGGGCCTTCACCGCCCCCGCCACGCAGAAGACCGCGAGACCGAAGGCGTCGAAGACGGTGACCCGCCGCTCGAGCCGCCCGAGCGTGGGGTGGAAGAAGAAGGTGAGCAACCCGGCGCCGACGGGTGCGAGCAGGTAGCGCCAGTCCGCGAGCGCCGCCGGCGGCGTCGCGCCGATGAGCACGTCGCGCAGGAACCCCCCGCCGAGACCGGTCGTGCCCGCGAGCACGAGGACGGCGAACAGGTCCAGCTCCTTGCGCACCGCGACGAGGGCTCCGGAGATCGCGAAGACGAAGATGCCGACGAGGTCGAGGACGACCAGCAGGGTCGTCGGTTCCAGGTCCCAGTGCGGCACCGCGGGAGCCTATCGCCGGGCGGTCGGGCCCGGTGAGGGATGGTCGGGGACGGTCACCCCTGGTCGACGCCGGGCAACCGCGGCCGGTCCCCGTGCGGGCCGAAGAGGTGGAGGAGCTCGACGGGTTCGTCGTCGGCCGGCCCGAACCAGTGCGGCCGGGTCGCCTCGAAGGCGGCGACGTCACCGGGCCGCAGCAGGCTCTCGTCCTCGTCGACCACCAGCCGCACGGTGCCGGCGAGCACGCAGAACCAGGCCCGTCCGTCGTGCGTCGTCAGGCGCTGCGGGCGGGGGCGGAGCACCTGCTTGAACACGTGGAGCCGGCCCGGGTAGTCGGTCAGCGGCACCAGCACCGATCCCGTGCGGTGGCGGAAGGGGCGCAGGTGCACCCGCGGGTCACCCGTCTCCGGTGCCCCGACGAGCTCGTCGACCGCGACGCGGAACGTCCGGGCCAGCGGGAGCAGCAGGTCGAGCGACGGGCTGCGTCGCCCGGTCTCCAGGCGCGACAGCGTGCTGACGGAGATGCCGGAGGCGGCCGCGACCTGCTCGAGGGTCCACCCACGTGAGCGCCGGAGCCTGCGCACCCGGGGGCCGACGGCCTCGATCAGCGCGGCGTCGTCGGCGGAGGTCACGCCTCATCTTTGCAGTTTCCGCAACTTCCCTGGGCCCGCGACGCCGCCCGCCCCAGCCTCGTCACCGACCCCGTCCCGTCCGACCGGAAGGCGACCCCGCGTGACCGAGCCGCTCGCTCCTGCCCAGCCCGCCCAGCCCGTCCAGCCCCTCCACCACCCGGACCCCCGGCGCTGGGCGGTGCTCGCCACCTGCTGCCTGGCCCTCTTCCTCGTCGGGCTCGACACGACGGCCGTCAACGTCGCCCTCCCGGCCATCGGCGCCGACCTCGGCATCGCGCCGGCGGCGCTCCCGTGGGTGGTCGACGCCTACACGCTCGTGCTCGCGAGCCTGCTGATCTCCTCCGGCGCCCTCGCCGACCGCTTCGGGCGCCGGCGACTGCTCCGCGCCGGTCTCGTCCTGTTCGCCGCCGCGTCCGCGCTGTGCGCCCTCGCCCCGACGCCGGGCCTCCTCGTCGCCGCCCGGGCGGTCCAGGGCGTCGGTGCCTCGATGCTCAGCCCGGTGGGCCTCGCGATCGTGGTGGGCGTCTTCCCCGACGCGCGCGAGCGCGCCCGGGCGGTCGGCGCCTGGGCCGGCGTCTTCGGAGCGAGCATGGCCGTCGGACCGCTGCTGGGGGGCGCGCTCGTCGACCTCGCCGGGTGGCGCTGGGTGTTCGGCATCGTCGTGCCCGTCGCCGTGCTGGCGCTCGGCCTGACCGTGCGCGTCGTGCCGGAGTCGCGCGTGGACCACCCGCGCCGCCTGGACCTCCCGGGACAGGTCCTCCTCACCGCCGTCGTCGGAGGCGCGGTCGCCCTGCTCATCGAGGCACCCCACCGCGGAGCGACGTCGCCCGCCGTCCTGATGGGCGCGGGCGCACTGCTCATCGCGGTCGTGCTCCTGGTCGGGGTGGAGCTGCGCCGTACGGATCCGCTCCTCGACCCCCGGCTGCTCCGGGTCCCGGCGTTCGCCGGCGCGGTGGTGGCGGCCATCGCGGTCTTCGTTGCGCTGAACGCCGCTCTCCTGGCGACCAGCCTGCACCTGCAGGACGGACGGGGGGCCTCGCCGACCGCCGTCGGCGCAGTGACCCTGCCGCTGGCGCTCGCGGCGACGCTGGTCGCACCCGTCTCCGGGGTGCTCGTCGGCCGGTGCGGACCTCGCGGCCCGCTCGCAGCCGCGGGCGGGCTGCTCGCCCTGGCCGGGGCGCTCCTCCGGTTCGGACCGGACGACATCACCCCCGGCCGCCTGGCGATCGGGCTCCTCGTGCTGGGGATCGGCTTCGGCCTGGCCAACGCCCCCATCACCACGACCGCCGTGAGCAGCCTCCCGCCGGAGCGCGCCGGGGTGGCCGGCGGTATCACCTCCGCCGCCCGACAGCTCGGCGCAGCGCTGGGCATCGCCGCAGCGGGGGCGGTGCTGGCCCGGGCGGCGGTCGGGAGCGAGGCCACGACCGCCGATGTGGTCCCCGGCATCTGGGCCCTCGTCCTGACCTGCGGCGCGATCGTCGCCGGGCTCGCGTCGGTCCTGCCCCGGTCACGGGACCGGGGAGCGTAGGCTCGGTCCTCACGGGAACCCGTCCCGCGAACGACGACCAGGCAGGAGCCGACCGCTCGATGGTGCACCTGACGCTCGCCGGTGTGAGCCAGGACAAGCGCCGTCTCCTGCTGGTCAGCGACGCCGGTGTCGAGTTCACGCTCGACATCGACCGGCGGCTCCAGGCCGCGCTGCGCGGCGAGACAGATCGACTCGGTCAGTTGGAGATCACCATGGAATCGACCCTCCGTCCCCGCGACATCCAGGCGAGGATCCGGGCGGGGGCGAGTCCGGACGAGGTCGCCGACGCCGCGCAGACCACCCTCGACCGCATCATGTCGTTCGTCGCGCCCGTGCTCGCGGAACGTGCGCACGTCGCCGAGCGCGCGCAGAGCGCCTCGCTGCGCCGGGAGACCGGCGGCACCGGCGCCCGCACCCTGGGCGAGGCGGTGGCCACCCACCTCTCCACGGGTCCCCTGCGCGCCGACGCGGTCGAGTGGGACTCCTGGCGGCGCGACGACGGCCGCTGGACGCTCGCCGCGTCGTTCGTGAGCGACGCCCGCACGGGACGGGGCCACTTCACCTACGACATGCGGGGCAGCTACGTCGTCGCGGACGACGACGACGCGCGCTGGCTGGTGGGCGACGCCCCCGCCCCGGCGGCCGTCCGCGACGACCTCCAGCAGGCACGTCGCCGTCGGGCGGGCGCGGCCCGCGAGCGCATCGCGGACGTGCTGCTCGACCTGCCCTTCGAGACCGACACCGGGACCGGCGACCCGATCGACCAGGCGATCGACCTCGTCTCCGAGCCGACGCCGACGCCGACGCCGACGCCGACCTCGACCCCGACGTCGACCCCGACGGGCGACGAGCCGACGGCTGACCTGGGCGAGGTGCGCGAGGCCCTGCGCGCGACGGACGCCTCGGAGCCTGCCGAGACCCCCGAGACCCCCGGTAGCACCGAGACCCCGGGAGCACCGACGGACGACGCCCCCGCGCCCGCCGCCGCCGAGGACGCGCCCGAGCCCGAGCCCGAGCCCGCCCCGGCCCCCACCCGTACGCCGCGGCGCCCGGCCCGCAAGGGCCGCGGTCGGGCCTCGGTGCCGAGCTGGGACGAGATCATGTTCGGTGGAGGCAAGGCGGAGTGACCCCTCCCCGGGGGTGACCTGGGCCACTACGCTGCGGCGCATGGCCTACTTCGTCACCGGCGCGACCGGGTTCATCGGGCGGTTCCTCGTCACCGAGCTCCTCCGCAAGCGCGAGGGCGAGGTCCACGTGCTGGTGCGCGGCTCCTCGCTGCCCCGGCTCGAGCAGCTCGTCGAGGAGTGGGGCACCGACCGGGTGCGACCGGTGATCGGTGCGCTCGACGCCGAGGGTCTGGGGGTCGAGGCCGGGTGGATCGCGGAGCACGCGGGCACGATCGACCACTTCTTCCACCTCGCCGCGAGCTACGACATGGCCGCGGACGACGCGACGAACCAGCTCCTCAACCTGGGCGGCACGCGCCACGCCCTCCAGCTCGCCGCCGCGCTCGACGTCGGGTGCTTCCACCAGGTGTCGTCGGTGGCCGCGGCCGGCGACCACCACGGCACGTTCTCCGAGACGGACGCCGACGTCGGTCAGCGCTTCACCTCGCCGTACCACCGCACGAAGTTCGAGTCCGAGCAGGTCGTGCGCACGGAGGCGGCCGTGCCGTGGCGCATCTACCGCCCCGCGATCGTCGTCGGCGACTCGGTGACGGGCGAGATGGACAAGGTCGACGGGCCCTACTACTTCTTCCCGCTCATCAAGAAGGTGCGCGACACCCTGCCGGCGTGGACGCCCCTGGTGGGGATCGACCTCGGCGACACCAACGTCGTGCCGGTCGACTTCGTGGCCGGCGCGCTCGACCACCTCGCACACCTGCCGGGCCGGGACTGCGAGACGTTCCACCTCGTCGACCCCGAGCCGCAGCCCGTGCTGGAGATGATCAACGCGTTCTGCGCGGCGGCGGGCGCGCCGCAGCTCGTGGGCTCGGGTGCGCGCGGTCGGCTGCCGATCGAGCGCCGCCTGCTCCCCCGCGGGCTGCGCCCGGCCGACCTCGCGTCGACGCTCCTGGGCTCGGCCCCGGCCCAGGCGCTGCTCGACCTGACCGTGGGGCGGCTCGGCATCCCGGCCTCGGTGCTCGCCCACACCTCCTTCCCCACCGTCTTCGACGCGCGCCGCACGTCCAAGGCGCTCGCGGGGTCGGGCATCACCGTCCCGCGCCTGGAGTCCTACGCCGCGACGCTGTGGAGCTACTGGGAGGAGCACCTCGACACCAGCACGGGACGCAACCCGGCCAAGCGCGCCGCCCTCGAGGGTCGGCACATCGTCATCACCGGGGCGTCGTCGGGCATCGGCCGCGTGACCGCGCTCAAGGTGGCGCAGGCGGGCGGCATCCCGGTGCTCGTGGCCCGCGGCAAGGAGAAGCTCGACGCGCTGCGCCGCGACATCGAGCGCGCCGGCGGCCAGGCCCACGTCTTCCCGTGCGACCTCTCCGACCTGGACGCCATCGACGACCTCTGCGGTGCCCTCATCCGCGAGCTGCCGAGCGTGGACGGGGTCGTCAACAACGCGGGACGCTCCATCCGCCGGTCGCTGCGGCTCTCCCAGGAGCGCTTCCACGACTTCGAGCGCACGATGCAGCTCAACTACTTCGGGGCGATCCGCCTCGTCATCGGGCTCATCCCCATCATGCGCACGGGCTCCGGGGGCCACGTGGTCAACGTGTCCTCGATCGGGGTGCAGACCAACCCGCCGCGCTTCTCGGCGTACGTCGCGTCCAAGGCCGCGCTGGACTCCTGGAGCAACGTCGTGGCCTCGGAGCTCGTCGGCGAGGGCATCACGTTCACCAGCATCCACATGCCGCTCGTGCGCACCCCGATGATCGCGCCGACGAAGCTCTACGACCGCTTCCCCACCATCTCGCCCGCGCAGGCGGCGGACCTCGTGGTGAAGGCGCTCGTCGAGCGGCCGCACGAGATCAACACGCCGCTCGGCAACGCGGGCGCCATCGCCCACACCGTGGCGCCGAAGCTGGCGTTCCGCGTGCTCAACATGGCCTACCACGTGTTCCCGGACTCCGCCGCGGCCAAGGGCACGGCCGCGCCCGGCGTCCCGGCCCCCGCGGGGGCCGAGGCGGGCGGGACGCAGAGCGAGCAGCTCATGCTCGCGCGCCTCTTCCGCGGCGTGCACTGGTGAGCGGGACGCCTCAGGCGGCGGCGCTCCTCAGGAGGTCGCGCACCGCCACGGCGGCGGCACGGCCGGCGCGGTTCGCGCCGATGGTGCTGGCCGAGGGGCCGTAGCCCACGAGCTGCACCCGCGGGTCCGCCACGGCGGTCGTGCCGTCCAGCGCGATGCCGCCGCCGGGTCCGCGGAGGTGGAGCGGCACCAGGTGGGCGACGTCGGGGCGGAACCCGGTGGCCCACAGCACCACGTCGAACGCACGGTGGGTGCCGTCGGGCCACGTCGCGCCGTCCGCGTCGAACCGCACCGGCATCGGCAGGCGCGTGTAGGCCCCGAGCCGGGCCGCCTCGTGCTCCTGCGGACGCAGGTGCAGCCCGGTGACGCTGACGACGCTGGCCGGGGGCAGTCCGCGGCGTACCCGCTCCTCCACCAGCGCGACCGCCGCCCGGCCGTCGAACGGCGCCGTCTCGGGGTCCCGCCACAGCGGCTCGCGCCGGGTCGCCCACAGCGTCCGCGCCGCGGGCGCGATCTCGCCCAGCACCTGCACCGCGGACGCCCCGCCACCGACGACGAGCACGGTGCGGCCGGCGTACGGCGCGGGCCCGTCGTAGGCCGAGGAGTGGAGCTGCTCGCCGGCGAAGTCCCCGATCCCGGCGACGTGGGGCACGAACGGTCGACGCCAGGTGCCGCTCGCGTTGACGAGCGTCCGCGTCCGCCAGCTGCGGCCGTCGGCGGCCTCGACGAGGAGGAGGCCGTCGTCGTCGCGGACGGCCCGCACCTCGACGGGGCGGACGACGGGGAGGCGGTGGCGCGTCTCGTAGTCCGCGAAGTAGGCCGCCACCACGTCGCGCGCGGGAGCCGCGGGGTCGGCCTCCGGGAGGGGCTCGTCGGGGAGAGCGGCGACGCCGTGCACGTCGGTCATCGTCAACGAGTGGGCCCGGTGCTGCCAGGCCCCGCCGGGGGTGGGGTTGGCGTCGAGCACGAGGTGGTCGATGCCGAGACGACGCAGGTGGTGGGAGGCCGACAGCCCGGCCTGCCCCGCTCCCACGACGATCGCCTCGTGCAGGCTGCTCTCCATGACCGTCGCAACCCGGACTGCGGTCCGGTTATGCCCGCGGCGCCCCGAGCGGTGCGGGGCGGGCCGGGGCGGGGCGGGTCAGGGTCGGCGCAGCACGCCGAGGACGCGGCCGTCCTCGCCGAGGAGGGTACGGGTGCCGTCGCCCCCGTCCACCGCCCGCACGGACCGGAGGTCGTCGGCGAGCAGGGCGAGCAGACCGGTCCCGTCGTCGCAGAGCGGTACGCCGCGCGTCAGCTCGATGCTGAGCACGCCGTCCTCGACGGACCAGGCGCCGGCACCGGCCTCGCAGCCGGTCCAGGCCGTGACCGTGCCGTCGTCGGCGAAGTAGAGCGTGGCGGCGGCCGGCGCGGTGGAGAGGCGGCCGGACAGGCCCTCGAGGAGCGCGCCGTTGTAGTTGAGCCCCTGGACGTCCTGGTCGGCGGCGGCGCTGGCCGGCGCCGGGTCCCGGACGACGGACCACGTGCCGGCGAGGTCAGCGGTGGTCCACCCGCCCAAGGGCATGGCGCCGCCGCGCCCCGACACACCCGCCGGCATCTCGCCACCCTCCGCGCGGTCGGCGGCGGCGTCTCCCTCAGCCTCCTGCCGGACGACGCCGTCGAGCGTGGCGTCGACGTCCTCGGTGGCGGGCTCCTCCGCCGCGGACTCCTCCGTCGCCGCCGTCACCCCCGGGCCACCACCGGGGTCACCGTCGAACGACACCGACGTCGCCAGGCCCACCCCGGCGCCGGCCACGACGACGGCGGCGGCGACGAGCAGGCGCGAGCGGCGACGTACGCGGTGGTGGCGCAGCATCGTCGCCACCGGCGGCGGTCCGACGGGGGTGGTGTCGGCGGCGGTCTCGAGGAGCCGCCGGAGGTGGTCCTCGTCGTGGACGTCCCCGGGGAGCAGGGAACGGTCGGGGCGGTCAGGGCGGTCGGGTCTGGTCACGGAGCACCTCGCAGCTCGACGAGATCGGGGTCGCCGGCCAGCACGCGCAACGCGCGGGACAGGCGGCTCTTGACGGTGCCGGGAGCGACGCCGAGGGCCTCGGCGGTCTGCTTCTCGGAGAGGTGGGCGTAGTAGCGGAGCACGACGACGGCACGCTGCTCGGTCGTCAGGGTGCGCAGGGCACGCAGCACGGCGTCGGCGAGGTCGACCTCGTCGGCGCGGTCGGGACCGTGCTCCTCGGGCAGCACGGCCGTGGGCCGCTCCCCCACCCACCGGCGACGACGGGAGGAGGTGAAGGTGTTGATGAGCACGCGGTGGACGTAGGCGTCGCGGTCGTCGGCCCCCCGCACGAGCGACCACTTGCGCAGGCAGAGCTCGAGCGCCGTCTGCACGACGTCCTCGGCCTCGGCGGGCGAGCATCCGAGCAGCACGGCCGACCGCACCAGGCGGGGCCAGCGGGTGGCGACGAAGTCGCTGAACTCGTCGTACCGCTCCATCCCACCCCCTCGCGCCCCGCCCGTCGGCAGCGGTCGCTCGACCGCTCTCGCGAGGAGACGCGGCGGGGGTGCCCCGAGGTTCCCACGACGGCGGACGCGTCGCAGGGGAACGCTCACTCCCCGAAGGGCAGCGGCTCCGGGACGAGCGAGACGGCCTGCGCCCGGGCGGCGGTGAGGCGACGCCGGTGGTGCTGGCGGCAGAGCACCTCGTAGGCCACCTCCGCGGGGGGCTGGCCGGTCTGGTCGACGTCGCCGACGACGACCTGGTCGCCCTCGGTGACCATGACGCCGTCCTCCGTGCGGGCGTTGTGGGTGGCACGCTGGCCGCACCAGCACAGGGCCTCCACCTGCAGCACCTGCATGCGGTCGGCGAGCTCGACGAGCCGGGCGGCGCCCGGGAACAGGCGGGTGCGGAAGTCGGTGAGGATGCCGAAGCAGAAGACGTCGATCTGCAGCTCGTCGACGATCTTCGCGAGCTGCTCGATCTGCTCGGACGTGTAGAACTGGGCCTCGTCGCAGATGAGGTAGTCGATCCGCGCGCCCTGCGTGAGCGCGCTGACGACGGTCTGCCAGAAGTCCAGGTCGTCGGCCACCTCGGTCGCGCCGTGGGACAGACCGAGCCGGGAGGAGATCGTCGCGGACCCGGCGCGGTCGTGGCTCGTGTAGATCCGCCCGACCCGCCCCCGGGACGCGTGGTTGTGGTTGGTCTGCAGGGCGAGGGTGCTCTTGCCCGAGTCCATGGTGCCGGTGAAGAAGTGCAGTTCAGCCACGAGGAGGCATCCTCCCACGCCGACGGGCTCCCACCGACCGCGCGGCGTTCAGCCTGCGTTCAGCAGGCCTGGGGCACGATGGCGCCCATGCGCGTGCTGGTGGTCGACGACGAGGTGCGCCTGGCGCGCTCCCTGAAGCTGGGGCTCGAGGCGGAGGGGTTCGCCGTCGACGTCGCCCACGACGGCACCGACGGGCTGTGGCTCGCCCGGGAGAACACCTACGACGCCATCGTGCTCGACCTCATGCTGCCGGGCGTCAACGGCTACCGGGTCTGCTCGACCCTGCGCGACGAGCGCAACTGGACCCCGATCCTCATGCTCACCGCCAAGGACGGCGAGTGGGACCAGGTCGAGGGGCTCGACACCGGCGCCGACGACTACCTCACGAAGCCCTTCTCCTTCCCCGTGCTCGTCGCCCGGCTGCGCGCCGTCGCCCGCCGCGGCACCCGGGAGCGGCCCACGGTGCTCGAGGCCGGTGACCTGCGCCTCGACCCCGCCGCTCGCCGCGCCTGGCGCGGCGACGACGAGCTGTCACTGACCTCCCGGGAGCTGTCGCTGCTGGGGTTCCTGATGCGCCACGCCGGGGACGTCGTCTCCAAGCGCCAGGTGCTCGACTCCGTCTGGGACGACGACTTCGACGGCGACCCCAACATCGTCGAGGTCTACGTGCGTCACCTCCGCAACAAGATCGACCGGCCCTACGACCGCGCCGCGATCCAGACCGTGCGTGGCGCCGGCTACCGCCTCGCGAGCGACGGGGGCTGACGTGGCGCCCACTACCCCTGCCCCTGCCCCTGCCACCCCCGTACGGCGCGGGCGCGCCGGCGTCCGGGTCCGCACGACCGTCGCGGCGACGGTCGTCGTCGCGATCGCGTTCGCGCTCGGCGGGCTCCTGCTCGCCCTGGCGCTCGGCCGGTCGCTGTCCGACCAGGCCGCGTCGACCGCCGAGCAGCGGGCCGAGGAGATCGCGGCCCAGGTCGAGCGGTCGGGACCGGGCGTGCTCGACCCGGGCGCCGACGATCCCGAGCCGAGCGACGACGACGAGGACGACGACGTCGAGGACGTCGCCTGGCAGGTCACCACCGGCGACAGCCTCGTCGCGTCCTCCGGCACCGGCGGGCGCTCACTGCCCCGCAGCGAGGGCACGACGCGCCTCGACGGCGACCGCTACACCGTGGCCGTCGAGGACGTGGAGCACGAGGGCACGAGGTACGACGTCGCGGTCGCGGTGTCGCTCGACGACGCCAGCGACTCGGTGACCGCCCTGGTGCCGCTGCTCGCGGTGGGTCTGCCCGTCGCGGTGCTGCTCGTCGGCGCCACGACGTGGGTCGTGACGGGGCGGGCGCTGCGCCCCGTCGAGGCGATCCGTGCGCAGGTCGCGTCGATCGGCGGCGACGACCTGGCCGCCCGCGTGCCCGTGCCCCCGTCGCGCGACGAGGTCGCCCGACTCGCCACCACGATGAACGGGATGCTCGAGCGCCTCGAGCACTCCGCCGAGCAGCAGCGCCGCTTCGTGTCCGACACGTCCCACGAGCTCCGCTCGCCCCTGGCCGGGCTCCGGCAGACCGCCGAGGTGGCCCGCTCCCACCCCGCCGCGATCGACCAGGCCGAGCTGGTCGAGGCCGTGCTCGAGGAGACGGCCCGCATGCAGCACCTCGTCGAGCAGATGCTGGTGCTCACCCGCACCGCGGAGGGCGGCGGAGGACGCCGCCAGGGCGACGTCGACCTCGACGACCTGCTCCTGGCCGAGGCCACGCGCCTGCGCCGGCTGCGATCGGACCTCGCGGTGGACTCCTCGCGCGTCGTACCGGCCCGGGCGCACGGCGACGGACCCGCCCTGGCACAGGTCGTGCGCAACCTCGCGGACAACGCCGCGCGGCACGCGGCGGGGACGGTGCGCCTGTCCCTGGAGGACGGCGCGTCGGGGCACGTCGACGTCGTGGTGGAGGACGACGGGAGCGGCGTGCCCGCGGACGACCGCGAGCGGGTCTTCGAGCGCTTCGTGCGGCTCGACGAGGCGCGCGCCCGCGACGACGGCGGCAGCGGGCTGGGCCTGGCGATCGTGCGCGAGGTGGCCCGCGCCCACGGCGGCGACGCGCGGGTCGAGGCCGGCGACCTCGGGGGCGCGCGGTTCGTCGTGCGCCTGCCGGCCGTCGCGGACGCTTCCTGAACGGGCTTTCAGACGGCTTCAGGCTGGGTTCAGGGACCGTCAGGCACGGTGGTGCCACCGCCGGGCGAGGAGCCCGGACCCGACACCGAGGAGCACCCCATGAGCATCCGTGACCGCGTCCGCAGCAAGCGCATCATCGTCCCCACCGTCGCCGCGATCGCCCTCGTCGGCATCGGCGGCACCGCCTGGGCCGTGATGGACGACCGCGACGAGCGCCTCAGCGGCGACCAGCGCTCGAGCGCCGAGCAGGCCGCGCTCGACGAGGTCGGCGGCGGCCGCGTGCTCGAGGTGGACGTCGACGACGACACCGACGAGGGCGGGCAGCGGGTCTACGAGGTCGAGGTCGTCGACGGCGACGGTCAGCGCTGGGACGTGACGCTCGACGACGACTACGCCGTGCTGGTCACCGAGCGCGACGGCTCCAACGGAGCCGGCGACCGGGACGACCGGGACGACCGGGACGACCGGGACGACGACCGCACGGCCCCCGGCGCCGCCAGCTCGGACGCCGCCGGTACGTCGCAGGGCTCGGCGCCCACGGGCCGCGACACCACGACGGACCTCTACGGCGAGACCGTCGACGAGGACGCGCCCCTGACCGACGACGAGCGCGCCCAGGTCGTGGCCGTCGCCGAGGCCGCCGTCGAGGGCGGTGGCACCGCGGCCGACGTCGACCGCAGCGACGACCCGGGCGAGGGCTACGAGGTCGAGGTGCGCGGGGCCGACGGCCTCGAGTGGGACGTCACCCTCGCCCCCGACCTCACCGTCATCAGCGCCGTGCGCGACTGAGGTGCGCTGGCCGTGGCACTTTCCCCGGTCGACCGGGGAAGGTGTCACTGAGACCATCAATGTTGATGGTCTAAGCGGCGTGTTCCCCGGTCGACCGGGGAAAGTGTCGCCGCACGCCTCAACCGACGAGGATCGGGATGTCCATCTCGTCGGGGGTGAGCGACCCGTGCAGGCCGATGAGGCCCGTCTCGTAGGAGAACCTGCTCCGCGACACCACCGCCGTGCTCCCCGTCGCCGCGACCACCACGTCGCCGAGGCGGGGACGCACGGCGTCGGTCGTCTCGCCGAACCAGCCCCGCTCGAGCGCCTCCTCGCGGGTCAGCACCACGCCGCGCCCGCCCAGCGTCTCGCGCCAGGTGGCCACGACGTCGGGGACGGCGCGGGTGGCGCAGTAGAGGTGCCGCAGGCGGGCCTCTCCGCCGAACAGCCACACACCGTCGGTGAGCTCGGGGTGGTCGTCGACGTCGATCCGGTGCGCCGGGCCCGTGTCCACCATGCCGTGGTCCGCGACCACGACGAGGCGGGCGCCGGGCGTCAGCGCGTCCCGCAGCTGCTCGGCCTCGGCGTCGATCATCGCGAGCTGTTGCACCCAGGCCGCCGAGGCGACACCGTGGCGGTGACCCGTCCAGTCGAGGTCGGCGTCGTACACGTAGGTCAGCGACGGACGCCGCGACGTCGCCGCCTGCACCGCCGCGATCCGCTCGCCGACGCGGTCGGCGCCCACGTACGCCGCGCCCCGGTGCGCCGCCAGCGTGAGTCCCGACCCGGCGTACTCCCGCTTGTTCACGCTCGTCACGTGCACCCCGCTGGTCGCGAGACGCTCGAACAGGGTGGGGTGGGGCTGCCACTCCACCGGGTCGACGCGCTTGTCCCACTGCAGGGCCTGCAGGAGGCGGTCGGTGCCGGGGATGCGGCTCGTGAAGCCGACGAGGCCGTGCGTGCCGGGCGCGAGGCCCGTGCCGAGGGAGGTCAGGCTGGTGGCCGTCGTCGACGGCACCCCCGCCGTGCCGTGGGCCGCCCCGGCCGCGAGCGCCGAGAGGAACGGCGCCGCATCCGCGTGGCGCTCCAGCAACCGGGCGCCGAGACCGTCGATGAGGAAGACGACGTACGCCGGCGCGTCCGGCAGCACCAGGTCGCTGGGGCCGTCGCCGGTGAGGGCGTGGCCGTGGCCGAGCGCGCGGGCGACCGCGGGCACGACGTCGCCGAGGGAGCGGGCGCCGTACGCCGGCGCGACGAAGCCGTCGGCCCCACCCGGCGTGGTCGTCATCAGGCGGGTCGGGTGCGGGCGGAGAGCGCGTCGGCGAAGGCCAGCAGGTTGACGACGGCCTCCTTGCCGTCGGCCGCCGCTGAGACCCGGAGCGAGAAGTCCTCGCTCAGCAGGTCGCCGGTGTAGCCGTGGTCGGCGTCGCACTCAGGGTCGTCGCAGCTCGCGGGCATCAGCTCGATGCGGCTCACGCCGCCCCAGCCGATGGTGAGGACGGCCTCCGCGGGGAAGCTGGCACCCTTCGTGGGGTTGGTCGTCATGCGGGTGACGACGACGGACTTCACGGCCGAGAGGGCCACGGCCTCCGAGGAGGTCGACGTGTAGGGCTGCGGCAGCATCTGGTCGCCGGCGTGCTCGTCGGTGTGGACCTGGATCAGCCGGCTGGTCGTCAGCACGGCCACGGTGATGTGCCGCCGCACCTCGTCGCGCTCGATCGTCGGCTCGTGGTGCACGTAGAACGCGACGACCTCCTCCCCGCCGATCGCTCCCTCGACGCCGTCGACGACGACCTCGGGGTAGTAACCGGTGCGCTCGATGGCGGTGCGGAGGGCGGCGGCCGGATCCGCCGGGCGTGTGAAGCGGCTGTGCATGCCTCGAAGTGTGGCACGGCGCGGGCCGGAGACCCGCGTCGGTGGACATCCGACCCCACCGCCCGGCGGGGCCGGTCACGGGCCGCCGACGCTCGGTTCGTCGGTCTCGACCACGCTGACCCCCGCACCGTCGCGGCGGACGTCCGACGAGACGAGCACGACCCGGTCGTCCTCGCGGTGGGCAGCGAGGTGCTGCTGGGCGCCGCCCGTCGCCGGCGGTCCCACGCCGAGGTCGTGCATCTCCCACCGCAGGCCGTCGCCACTCGTCCACGTGGCCGCGTCACCGTCGGCGAACGATCCCGACCGGCCGACGACGAGCCACCCCTCCTCCAGGGCGACCACGTCGGCGGCGAGCGCCGTGCCCTCAGCGCCCTCCTCCAGACCCCCGACCACGTCCTCCCGTGGCCCAGGAACCGTCCGCCGACCGTCGCCACGTCACCCAGCCCTCGCTCCTCCCCACGCCGGCCTGCAGCCTGCCGGTGAGCACGACCTCGCCGCCACGCACCGCGATGCTCGTCACGGCCGCATCGAGCGGCAGACCGTCGGGGTGGGCCGGGGTCGTGAGCTCCTGGGGAGCCGTCCACCGCTGCCCGTCCTCGCTCTCCCAGAACACGGCGCGTCTGGGCCCGCCCGCCTCGGACCGCGAACCGGCGGCGATCCACCCCTCCGCGGTCGCCTCGACGGCGTCGACGCTGATGCTCCCGCCGGGTGGCGCCACGAAGCCCGCGTCGGCGACGTGACCTCGGAGCGTCTCGTCGAGCGTCGCCTCGCGCCGGGCGCCGGTGCCGGCGCGTTGCCACCACCGGCCGCCGTCGGTGGACCGCGCGACGAGGGCCTGCTGCTGCCCGTTGACGGAGGCAGATCCCACCACCACCAGCGTCGGGTCCGCTCCCGGCCGGACGGCGACCGCCTCGATCGTCGTCGAGCCGTACCCGTTCCCGTACGCGTGCAGCGCCGAGGGGATCCGCAACCGCCACTCCCCCTCGGACCCCCGCGTCCAGACGGCACCCCGCGACGGCCCCGCGCGCTCCAGGTCGCCGACGGCGACGATGGTGCCGCCCACCCGGACCGCGTCGCGCACCGTCGCACTCGAGGCGGTCCAGGCATCCGTCACCCAGGGCAGGCCGTTCGCCTGCCAACGGCCGCCGACCCGGGACCACGCCACCGGTGAGCCGGCCGCACCGCCGAGCACCACCGGCCCGTCGTCGTCTCCCTCCGCGCCCGCCGTGGCGCCCGGCACCAGGACCCCGACGTCGGTCGGCTCGGGGACGTCCTCGTCCGCCAGGGGCAGGGCCACCTCGTGCGTCCCGTCCTCGTCGAGCAGCAGGGCGAACGGTCGCATGATGCCGCCGACCAGGGACCGCCCCACGGCGAGCACGCCGCGCGACGTGCTCACGACCCGGTGGACCTCCTGGTCCCCCGCCCCCGTCAGCACCGGGTGCTCGACCGGCACCGCGTCGCGCCCGACCGTGAGCACCGCGTCGACCTGACCGTCGACGTCGCGGGCGCCGGCCGCGACGAGCCCGCCGTCGGAGCTGAGCACGTCGACGAGACCCTCGTCGCGCTGCGGGTCGGACCAGGCGCGGGCCTCGAGGAGGTCCCACCCCTCAGCGGTCCGGCGCAGCACGATCCCCGCCCACGACGTGTCCGCCGGGTCGCGCGGCGGGCCCTGCAGGGCGAGCAGCACCCGACCGTCGGCGTCCACGGACATCCCCAGGGCGCGCACGTCGCCGACCCCGTCCAGCACGGACGGCGTACCCTCCTGCTCGAACGAACGGCCGCCGTCCGTGGAGCGCCAGAACGCCACGCGGCCGGCGGAACCCTCGTCGGAGCCGCCGGGCACCTCGACCGCGAGGGAGAGTCCGTCCGCCTCGGCCACGACACCGACGGGCTCGGCCGGTTGCTCGGCCGGGTCCGCGGGCGCGCCCACATCGGTGCGTTCCCACTGCGCGCCGTCGGAGCTCGACCACACCGTCGTCTGCGCGAGGCGAGCGACGCCGTCGTCGCCCGCGCGGCTGGCCGTGCGACCCGCCGCCACCAGGACGCCCTCGACCAGGACCAGGTCGTCGACCTCGTCGCCCGCCGCCCACGGCAGCGAGTCCGCGGGCACCTGCTCCCACTCCCGACCGTCACGGCTCGTCCACAGGGCCGGGACGTCGCCGCCGTCCCAGCCGCTGGCGAACCACCGGTCCGGCCCGCCCGCCACGTGCTCCACACGGGCCCACGGCCCGCTGCTCTCCACCTCTGCCGCAGCGAATCCGGCCCCGCCGTCGTCGCTGACGAGCACGACCGGCCGGAGTCCGCCCCCCTGCTCCTGGGCACCGGCCAGCACCACGACATCGCCGACCACCTCGGCGTCGTTGATCGCCGCCTCCCGCAACGACGGAGGCTCGACGCCGTCGGCGAGCTCATCGGCAGCAGGCGCTGCCAGGTCTGCCCGGGGCGGCGGGACGCTCGGCTCCTCGTCGGACGGCGCATCGTCGCAGGCGACGAGGACGACGCAGCAGAGGAGGCTGACGGAGCTGGCGAGGGCACGACGCAGAACGGACGGCATGACGACTCCCGAGATCGGCGGACCGTTGCCGCTGACGTTAGCGGGATCCGAGCGGCCCCGGCGGCCGTCGTCCACAGGCCGCTACTCCGGGAGCGTGTCCCCCACCATCGCCGTCAGCCGTCGCACGAACCAGTCCGACCGGGCGTCGGCGACGGGCTCCACCTTGGCCGACGCGTTGAGCACGGTGGCCCCTCCGGGCCCGGCGAGCACGAGCGCGAGGTCGAGCGTCCGCACCTGCGGGATGTCGTTCTGCAGCTGCGCCACGCGCCGCACGAGCCGCTCGATGTCCTCGACGTCCGCGACGTCCCCGCCCCGGTAGCCGAACAGGAGGGGCGCGGCCTTGATCTCGCGCACCATCTCGGCGGCGTCGACGCGGCTCAGCGGCGGGATGCGGTAGACGCGGTCGCCGAGCAGCTCCGTGAGCGGCCCCGAGATGCCGAACGAGATGACGGGCCCGAACAGCGGGTCCTCCACCGAGCCGATGGAGACGGGCACGCCCGGAGGCGCGACGCGCTGCACGACGAACCCGGCCGACTCGGGGTCGGAGATGACGCCGGTGAGGAAGTCCCAGGCGTCCTCCATCTCGCGGGCGTCGTCGATGTTGCGCCACACGTGGGCCTGGTCGGGTCGCTCGCGCAACCGCTCGGCCGTCGCCTTGAGCACGACCTGCCAGCCGAGGCGCTCGCCGACCGCGATCGCCTCCTCGCGGGACCTGACGGGCACCGCCGCCCACAGGTCGATCCCGTAGCAGCGCAACAGCTCGACGAGCTCGTCGGGCGACAGCACCTTGCCGTCCGGGTGGCGCAGCAGCACCTCGTTCACGAACCGCTTGGCGGGCGTCGGGTCGATCTCGTCGTCGTCCTCGTCGGCGTCCTGCTTGCCCACCCACACGGCGTACGAGACCACGCGCGCGAGCGCGCGCACAGCCGCCTCGACCGCGGGGTACGACGGCACGGAGCCCCGGCCGGCGGTGGAGCCGGCGACGTCGGGGACGCGCAGCAGCTCGGGGACGCCCTCGGCGCCGAGGAAGGTGGACACGAGCGGCTTGTCGGACTGCTCCCCCACCGCGGCCAGCACGTTCGCCACGTCCTCGCCCGAGACGTCGAGCGGCGGGATGTAGACGGCCACGACGGCGTCGACGTCCGGGTCGTCGATGGCGGCGTCGAGCGCGTCCTCGAAGTCCTCCGCGCCCGCGTCGGCGCCGAGCTGCACGGACTTGTTGACGACGAGGCCGACCGAGACCGCCGCGTCGGTGGCGAGCAGGCCCAGCGCGTCGGAGTTGCCCACGACCGCGACCCGCCGGCCGCGCGGCAGCGGCTGGTGCGCGAGCAGCTGGGCGACGTCGAACATCTCGTCGAGCGTGTCGACCTGGATCACGCCGGACTGCGCGAACATCGCGTCGACCGCCTCCGGCGGGGCGCCGATCGTGCGCACCGCGTGGCCCATCGGCACGCCCTGGGTGTTGCGACCCGACCGCACGGCCACGATGGGCTTGCGGCGCGAGACGCGCCGCGTGATGCGGGAGAACTTGCGCGGGTTGCCGATCGACTCCAGGTAGAGCAGGACGACCTCGGTCGAGGCGTCCTCCTCCCAGTACTGCAGCAGGTCGTTGCCGGACACGTCCGCGCGGTTACCGGCCGAGACGAAGGTCGAGAGGCCCAGCCCGCGGTTGTTGACCTTCTCGAGGATGGCCGAGCCGAGCGCGCCCGACTGGCAGAAGAAGCCGGCGCGGCCGCGGGGCGGCATGACCGTCGACAGCGAGGCGTTGAGCTGGTGCGCCGGGTCGGTGTTGATGATCCCGAGGCAGTTGGGACCGATCAGGCGCAGGCCGTAGCTGCGGGCGAGCCCGACCAGGCGCCGCTGCCGCTGCCGGCCCTCCTCGCCGGTCTCGGCGAAGCCCGACGAGATCACGATGAGGCCGTGCACGCCCTTCGCGGCGCAGTCGAGCACGACGTCCTGCACCGACTCGGCGGGCACCGCCACGACCGCGACGTCCACGTCACCGGGGATCTCGCCGACCGACGCGTACGACGGCAGCCCGGCCACCGCCTCCGTCGACGGGTTCACGACGTAGACCCGTCCGGTGTAGTCGCCCGTGACGAGGTTGCGCACCAGGGTGCGGCCGACGGTGTCCTGGCGGCGGCTGGCGCCGATGATCGCGACCGACCGGGCGTTGAAGAACGCCTCGATCGACGCCGACTCCGCCCGGTGCTCGCGCTGCTGCATGACGCCGATGGCGGTCTCGGTGGGGTCGATCTCGAACTCGAGGGTGACGACACCGTCCTCGAAGCCCGAGGCGACCTTGTAGCCCGCGTCCCGGAAGGTCTGGATCATCCGCTGGTTGTCGGGGAGCACGTCGGCGGAGAACACCTCGATGCCCCGCTCGCGACCGGCCTGCGCGAGGTGCTCGAGCAGCACCTGCGCGATCCCGCGGCCCTGGTGCTCGTCCTGCACGAGGAAGGCGACCTCGGCGCGACGGTCGTCGTACGCGTCGTACCGGCCCACCGCGATCATGTCCTCGCCCACCGTCAGCACGAACGCCACCCGTCGGTCGTGGTCGACGTTGGTGAAGCGCAGCACGTCGCGCGGCGAGAGGCGCGGCATCGGGGTGAAGAACCGGTAGTACTTCGACTGGTCGGAGACCCGTGCGTAGAAGTCGACGAGCAGCTCGGCGTCCTCCGGCCCGATCGGCCGGATGTGCGCGGTGCGGCCGTCGCGCAGCAGCACGTCCGCCTCCCAGTGCCGGGGGGCCTCGGGCACCCCGGGCTCGTCGGGCTCCTCGGAGGCGGGGGTCTCGGGGGCGGAGCTCACGGGCCCCAACCTATCGCGAGGGGGCCGGTCCCGGCGTGCCCCGTCCGACGCGGAGGGGCGGCAGGAAAGAATGCGCCCCATGGCCCGTCGCACCACCACCCCGCCGCCCGACGACATCGAGGAGCACATCCTCGACATCGACGTCTCGGACGAGATGCGCACCTCGTTCCTGGAGTACGCCTACTCGGTCATCTACTCCCGCGCACTGCCGGACGCCCGCGACGGCCTCAAGCCGGTGCAGCGCCGCATCCTCCACACCATGAACGACATGGGCCTGCGGCCCGACCGCGGGCATGTGAAGTCGGCCCGCGTGGTCGGCGAGGTGATGGGTCGCCTCCACCCGCACGGCGACGGCGCCATCTACGACGCGCTGGTCCGCCAGGCGCAGTCGTGGTCGATGCGGCTGCCGATGATCGACGGCCACGGCAACTTCGGCTCCCCCGACGACCCGCCGGCCGCGATGCGCTACACGGAGTGCCGGATGGCGCCCGGCGCCATCGCGATGACGGCGTCGATCGACGAGGACACCGTCGACTTCCGGCCCAACTACGACTCCCGCGAGCTCGAGCCGAGCGTGCTCCCCGCGGCCATCCCGAGCCTCGTCGTCAACGGTGCGACCGGGATCGCGGTGGGCATGGCGACGAACTGCGCGCCCCACAACCTCGGCGAGACCGTCGCCGCGCTGCGCCACCTCATCAGCGACCCGTCGGCCGACCTCGAGGCGCTCATGCGCTTCGTCCCGGGCCCGGACCTGCCGACCGGCGGTCGCATCATCGGTCTCGACGGCATCCGCGACGCCTACGAGACCGGCCGGGGCTCCTTCAAGATGCGCGCCACCACGCGCATCGAGACGATGGGGCGTCGCAAGGGCATCGTCGTCACCGAGCTGCCCTACGGCGTCGGCACCGAGAAGGTGATGACGCGGATCAAGGACCTGGTGCAGGCGAAGAAGCTCCTCGGCATCGCCGACATCAAGGACCTGACCGACCGCGAGAAGGGCCTCCACCTCGTCATCGAGGTCAAGAACGGCTTCCACCCGGAGGCCCTGCTCGAGCAGCTCTTCAAGCTGACGCCCCTCGAGGACTCCTTCAGCATCAACGCCGTCGCCCTCGTCGACGGCCAGCCCCGCACGCTGGGTCTCAAGGAGATGCTCGAGGTCTTCCTGGCCCACCGCTACGACGTCGTACGGCGCCGGTCCGCCTTCCGCCGCGGCAAGGCCGCCGACCGCCTCCACCTGGTCGACGGCCTCCTCCTGGCGCTCCTCGACATCGACGAGGTCATCCAGGTCATCCGCACGAGCGACGACTCGGCCGCCGCCCGCGACCGGCTCATGACCGTGTTCGACCTGTCCGAGGTGCAGACGCAGTACATCCTCGACATGCCGCTGCGCCGCCTGACCCGCTTCAGCCGCCTCGAGCTCGAGAAGGAGCAGGAGGACCTGCGCCGCACCATCGAGGAGCTCGACGCGATCCTGGGCGACGACGCCCGGCTCCGCGCGGTGGTCTCCGACGAGCTCGCCGAGGTCGCCCGCGAGCACGGCACCCCGCGCCGTACCGTGCTGCTGGAGTCGGCCAACCTGCCGGCCACCGCGGCGGTGCCGCTCGAGGTCGCGGACGACCCGTGCTGGGTGCTGCTCTCCTCCACCGGCCTCCTCGCCCGGACGCGCACGGCGGAGCTCGCGGGCTCGAGCGAGGCGGACGACGCGTCACGGGTGCAGCACGACGTCGTCGTCTCCGCGGTCCGCACCACCGCCCGCGACGAGGTCGGCGTCGTGACCACGGCGGGTCGCGTGCTGCGCCTCAGCGTGCTGGACCTGCCCGCACTGCCCGACACGGCGGCCGACCCCCACCTGGCCGGTGGTCACCCCGTGGCCGAGTTCGTCGCGCTCGAGGGCACGGAGCGCGTGCTGTGCCTGACCTCGCTGCGCACGGACGGCCCGGGGCTGGCGATCGGCACCCGCGAGGGTGTCGTGAAGCGGGTCAACCCCGAGGTGCCGAACCGCGACGACTGGGAGGTCGTGCGCCTCGGCGACGGCGACGAGGTCGTCGGCGCCGTCGAGCTGCGCACCGGGGAGGAGGAGCTCTGCTTCATCACCTCCGACGCCCAGCTGCTGCGGTTCCCGGCGAGCGGCGTCCGTCCGCAGGGACGCGCCGGCGGCGGCGTCGCGGGCATCAAGCTCGCGCCCGGTGCGCGCGTGGTGCACTTCTCGGCCTTCGACCCGGACGGCCCGTCGGGGGGCGCGGCCGACCCGCACGCCCCCGTGGTCGTGACCATCGGCGGCTCCTCGACCGCCCTGCCCGGCACCGAGACGGGCACCGCCAAGGTGACGCTCTTCTCGGAGTACCCCGGCAAGGGCCGCGCCACCGGCGGCGTCCGCTGCCACCGGTTCCTCAAGGGCGAGGACGCCCTGCTCCTCGCCTGGGCCGGGCCTGGCCCGGCCCGCGCGGCGGCGGCATCGGGCAGCCCCGTCCCCCTGCCGTCGGCGCAGGGTCGCCGCGACGGCTCCGGTACGCCGCTGCCCCAGCCCGTCGCGGGCATCGGCTCCCCCGTGCTCGCCCTGCAGCCCGGCTCGAACGGGCCCCGCCCGACCCCCGATGTGGAAGGCTGACCGCCCATGGACGCCCCCCTCCCCAGCGACCAGCCCACCGACGGTTCCCACCACGAGCCCGGCGGTGACGACACCACCCGACGGCCGAGCCGCCGCGGGTGGGTGATCGGCGCGGTCATCGTGGTGGCGCTCATCGCCGCCGCGCTCGTCCCGACGCTCTTCCTCAGCAACAAGGACCGTGGCCTCGAGCGCCCCGACGCCGCACCCGAGGACGTGCTCAAGGAGGTCAAGGAGAACTTCGACGACGCCGAGGGCGTGCGGATCGCCGTCTCGAGCGAGGACCTCGCCGACGCGGACGCCGCCCTGGTCAGCCTGGACGGCACCGCCGTGCGCCCCGACGGGTTCTCGGGCGAGATGATCGTGCGCGTGCTGGGGCGCGACGCCTCCGGCGACATCCTCTCGGTGGACGGCCAGTCCTACGCCCAGGGCTTCGTCATCTTCCCGAGCTGGGCGGAGGTCGACCCCGAGGACTTCAACGCCCCCGACCCCGGCGCCCTCATCGACCCCGACAACGGCGTCTCCGGCCTGCTGACGGCCACGCAGGACATCGAGCAGGGCGAGACCGAGCGCGTGGGACCCAACAACGAGGGCGTCGCCACGACCTACACGGGCACGCTCGACGCCTCGGTCGTGCGCCGCATCATCCCGGGCGCCGACGACGGCGACTTCGCCGTGACCTACCAGGTGGACGACGAGGAGAACCTGCTCTCCGCGCGCCTGCGCGGCGTCTTCTACCCGGGCACCGACGCCATGACCTACGTCATCACGTTCTCCGACTACGGCGAGACGATCGAGATCACCGCGCCGTGACGCTCCGCCCGGCCGACCGCACCCTCCTCGCGCTCGCCGCGGTCGCCATCGCCATCGCGGCCGCCGACACGTACGTCGTCGTGCTCGCCCTGCCCGACATGAGCGCGGCCGCGGGCCTCGACGCCCTGGAGCTGCAGCGCTCGGCCCCGATCATCTCGGGCTTCCTCCTCGGGTACGTCGCGATGCTCCCCCTCATCGGCCGCGTCGCCGACCTCGAGGGTCGGGTGCCGGTGCTGCTCCTGGCCCTGGCCGTGTTCGCGGCCGGGTCCGCGGTGACGATGCTCGCCTACGACCTCCCCGGGATGGTGGTCGGCCGGTTCCTCCAGGGCGTGGGCGGCGGGGGGCTCGTGCCCGCGACGATGGCGCTCGTCGCCGACCTCTACCCGAAGGAGCGGCGGGGACTGCCGCTGGGCCTGGTCTCGGCGGTGCAGGAGTTCGGCAGCGTGCTCGGCCCGGTCGCCGGCGCGCTCGTGCTGGCCGTGGCCACGTGGCGCGGGATCTTCGCCCTCAACCTCGCAGCCGCGGCGGTCCTCCTCGTCGCCGTCGGTCGCGCGGCCCGGCGCTCGGACGTCGTGGACGCGGCCGCCACGGCCCGCCGTGCGGCCGGGCGCGACGTCGTCTCCTGGCTGCTCCTGCTCGTGCTGTCCGTGGCCGGTGCGCTCAACGCGCTCCGCCCGCCCGGCATCGTGCGCGACCTGTTCTGGGGCCAGTTCTTCGTGTCCTACGTCGGCACCCACCGCTGGCTCACCCCCGTCGGCCTCGTCGCCGTGCTGGCGCTCGTGGCCCTCGTGGTGTGGTCCCTCGCCACCGCGCACCCGCTGCTCGACCTCCGTCGCTGGTGGCGGGCGTTCTCCGCCGCGGACCTGCCGGGCGCCCTGCTGCTGGCCGCGGCGCTCGGCGGCATCGTCCTCGCCTTCGGCACCGGCGACCCCGCCATCCAGGTCTTCTCCCCCGCCGGCCCGTGGTACCTCCTCGGCTCCGCCGTCGCCGCCGTGCTCTTCGTGGTCCACCTGCGTCGGGCAGCGGACCCCGTCGTGCCGCGCGGGGCCCTCGCGCACCGGAACGCCTGGGGCGGCCTGCTGGTCAGCTTCTTCGTCGGGTCCGCGCTCATCGCCGCCGTGGTGTCGATCCCGATCTTCGCGGCCCTCACCGTGCACCGGGACTCCCAGGTCGCGGCCTCGCTCGTGCTGGTGCGGCTGCTCGTCGCGCTGCCGGTGGGCGCCGTGCTCGGTGGCTGGCTGCTGCGGCGCCTGCCCGCCGGTGTCATCGCGGGTGGCGGCATGCTCCTGGCCGCGGCCGGCTTCGTCTGGATGGCGAGCTGGGACGCCGAGAGCCTGGAGCACGTCGTGTCCACCGTGCCGCTGCTCGTCACCGGGCTGGGCTTCGGCCTCGCGCTCGCGCCCGTCAACGCGGCGGTGCTCGCCGCCACCGACGACGACGTCCACGGCCTCGCGTCCGCGATGACCGTCGTGGCGCGCATGGTCGGGATGCTCGTCGGCATCTCGGCCCTGACCGCCCTCGGCCTCCGCGCCTTCTACGCCGCGCAGCGCGACATCCCCGCTCCCGCGGAGGTCTGCGGGGACGAGGGGTCCCGATGCTCGGCGTACATCCGGCTGCAGCTCGACGCCGCCCTCACCCAGGAGCAGTTCATCTTCGCGGGTGCCGCGGTGTGCGCGCTCGTGGCGGCCGTGCTGGCCCTCGTGCTGCTGCGCGGCTCCGACACCAGGGAGGTCGGCAACCGCGGTTTGCTCATCGGCTAGGTTGCGCAGCTGTGAGCGACTTCGACGACCTCCTCGACGCCAACCGTGTCTTCGCCGACGACTTCGGCCTCAGCGGGTTCGACGGCATCGCCCATGCGGGCGTCGCCATCGTGACCTGCATGGACAGCCGCATCGACCCCCTGGCCATGCTCGGCCTCAAGGCGGGCGACGCGAAGATCTTCCGCAACCCGGGTGGCCGGGTCACCCCCCAGGCCCTCGAGGCCCTGGTGCTGGCCGTGCACCTGCTCAACGTCGACCGGGTGCTGGTCGTGCCCCACACCCGCTGCGCCGTGGCGTCGAACACCGAGGCCGAGCTGCGCCAGAAGGTCAGCACCTCCGCCGGGGTCGACGCCGCGTGGCAGGGCTTCCCGGTCGTCACGGACCAGCGGGCGACGCTGACCGAGGACGTCCACAAGGTCACCTCGCACCCGCTCGTGCCGGCGTCGGTCAAGGTCGGCGGGTTCGTCTACGACGTCGACACGGGCCTGCTCGAGCAGGTCGTCTGATCCGGCGCGCCGACCGGGGGCGGTGAGCCCCCGCCCGTAGCGGGTGTCGGCAGCCCGGGGCCCCGGGCCGGGGTCGGGGTCGGGGTCGGGGTCGGGAACTGTGCACCTGGGGCACGTCCCAAGCGGTCCGGACCACCCCAGCCGCACAGTTCCGGGCTCGCCCGCGCCGGGGTCAGTAGGACCCGTCGACCAACGCCCGGTCGCCGAGCGGGGCGTCCAGCTCGACGGTCTCCTCCGCCACGTCGCCCGGCGACGAGCACAGCGTCGGGCGGGGCACCTCGCGCACGGTGACGACGACCTCGTCGGCGTCCTCCTCGACCGTCGTCTCCCCGGTGCGCGCACAGGGAGAGCGGTCGAACGTCACGGTCACGGTGCTGCCCTCCACGACGGGGTCCCGCCACGGCACGGCGTTGCCCTCGTCGTCACCGCCGAAGGCGTTGCGCACGAGCAGCAGGGCGGCGATCACGCAGACCAGGAAGACGACGAAGCCGCCGAGCAGCACCAGCCACTGGCGACGCGACGCGCCGAAGCGGTGGCCCTCGTCGTGGTCGACGTCGACGTCGGCGTCCACGGGGTCACGGGGGTCGCGGTCGTCGTCGAGGATGTCCTCGAACAGCGACGTGTCGTCTCGCTCCACCATTGCTCCAGCATCACACAGGCGCGCGGCGAGGCCGCGTCCGCGACACGGCGACAGATGCCACACGGTCCGTGCGGCACTCCGTCGCAGGTCTACGCGTCGATGGCCTCGCGGTCGATGCTGTAGCTGCCCGCCATGATGAACTCCTTGCGGGGCGCGACGTCGGAGCCCATGAGCAGCTCGAAGACTTCGCCCGCCATGGCGGCGTCGTCGACGGTGAGCCGCCGGAGCGTGCGGCGCCGGGGATCCATCGTCGTCTCCGCCAGCTGGTCGGCGTCCATCTCGCCCAGGCCCTTGTAGCGCTGCACGGGGTCGCGCCACTTCTGGTTGCGGCGCTTGAGCTCGGCCAGCTTCCGCTGCAGCTCCGCGTCGGAGTAGGTGTAGACGTACTTGTCCTGCCCCTTGCGCGGGTTGGACAGCTCGATGCGGTGCAGGGGCGGCACCGCGGAGAACACCCGGCCCGACTCGATCAGTCCCGGCATGTAGCGGAAGAACAGGGTCGCGAGCAGGCACCGGATGTGGGCACCGTCGGAGTCGGCGTCCGCCATGAAGATGATGCGCCCGTAGCGCACGGCGTCGAGGTCGAACGTGCGCCCGCTGCCGGCGCCGACGACCTGGATGATGGAGGCGCACTCGGCGTTCTTCAGCATGTCGGCCACGGAGGCCTTCTGCACGTTGAGGATCTTGCCCCGGATGGGGAGGAGCGCCTGGAACTCCGAGTTGCGCGCCAGCTTGGCCGTGCCGAGGGCCGAGTCACCCTCGACGATGAAGAGCTCGCTGCGCTCGGTGTCGCCCGAGCGGCAGTCGGCCAGCTTGGCGGGCAACGCCGATGACTCGAGGGCGTTCTTGCGGCGCTGGGTCTCCTTGTGCTGCCGGGCGGCGAGGCGCGTCTTCGTCGCACCGGCCACCTTCTCCATGACGAGGCGGGCCTGGGCCTTCTCCTCGCGCTTGGTGCTGGTGAGGAACGCGCGGAGCTCGCCGGCCACCACCTTGTTGACGACCGAGCGGGCGGCCGGCGTGCCGAGGATCTCCTTCGTCTGGCCCTCGAACTGGGGCTCGGCGAGACCGACCGTCACGACGGCGGTCAGACCCTCCAGCACGTCGTCCTTGATCGGGTCGTCGTCGTTGTTCTTGAGCACCTTGCTGGCGCGCATGACGTCCTTGAAGACGTCGACCGCGGCGCGCTCGAAGCCCTGCACGTGCGTGCCGCCCTTGGGCGTGGCGATGACGTTCACGTAGGAGCGCAGCTCGGTCTCGTAGCCGTGGCCCCAGCGGGCGGCGACGTCGACGACGAGCTCGCGCTCGACCTCCTGCGGCGTCATGTGGCCGCGCTCGTCCAGCACGGGCACCGTCTCGGTGAACCGGCCCGACCCCTGCAGGCGCAGCACGTCGGTCACGGGCTCGTCGTGGGCGAGGAACGCGACGTACTCCGCGATCCCGCCGTCGTAGCGGAAGACCTCCTCCCGCGGCTCCTCCCCCCGCAGGTCGCGGACGCTGATCTCCAGGCCCGGCACGATGTAGGCCGTCTGGCGGGCCCGCGTGATCAGGTCGTCGACGACGAAGGTGGCGTCGCTCGTGAAGATCTGGCGGTCGGGCCAGAAGCGCACGCGCGTGCCGGTCGTCGACTTGGCCGTGACGCGCGGGCCCTTGCGGGTCAGCCCGGAGCGTGGCTCGAACTCGACGCCGGGACCCTCGCCGTCGAACACGCCGGGGACGCCGCGGCGGAAGGACATGCCCTGGCGGGCCGGGGGCCGGTCGATGTCGACGTCGAGCCGGGTCGACAGGGCGTTGACGACAGACGCGCCGACGCCGTGGAGGCCACCGGACGCCGCGTAGGAGCCGCCGCCGAACTTCCCGCCCGCGTGGAGCTTGGTGTAGACCACCTCGACACCCGGCAGGCCGGTGCGCGGCTCGACGTCGACCGGGATGCCGCGGCCGTCGTCGTGGACCTCGGCGGAGCCGTCGGCGTGGAGCACCACCTCGATGGCGCTCGCGTGACCGCCGAGGGCCTCGTCCACGCCGTTGTCGATGATCTCCCACAGGCAGTGCATGAGACCGCGCGTGTCGGTCGACCCGATGTACATCCCCGGCCGCTTGCGCACGGCCTCGAGGCCCTCGAGGACCAGGAGGTTCGCGGCGTTGTAGCTCGTGTCGATGGTGAGGCTCCTCGTGCGACGCGGCGCATCGGTCGACGGCGCCGTGGACCGCAATCTACCGGCGGGCACGGACAGTTCCGTGGACCGGGCGGGCGTGGGACCGGGCCATCTCGACCCAGGGCCGGAACTTGTCGCGAAATGCTCCGTTGGGGCGGGTGGGAGGTCGAGGATGGAACCACGACCGGGCCAGCCCGACCCATCCAGGAGTGGGCCGGTCGCGAACGGGTAGGGCACCACGTGATGGGATTCGACATGTCATCCCCGCCACAGCACCACGGGAATGTTTTCCCCGACGGCTAGGTTGGGCCAGGCACCGAGAGAAAAGAGGCCGATGTGACCACTGCAGTTGCCCCCAACACCCCGGCACTGACCGCGTCGGACCGCTGCGACCGCTGCGGCGCCCAGGCCTACCTGCGTGTCGAGCTTGCCAGCGGCGGCGAGCTCCTGTTCTGCGCCCACCACGCTCGTCAGCACGGCGACGCGCTGCGTTCGGTGGCCGCGAACGTCCAGGACGAGACGCACAAGCTGTCGTCGACCCCTGGGAACGCGCCGGCGGACGAGCGCTGACCAGCAACCCCCGCAGCAGCCCGAGCAGCAGCTGACCCCGACCACCACGACGGCCCCGGACCCACAGGTCCGGGGCCGTCGCACGTCCGAGAGGATGCGTGCGTGACCTGGACCGACGCCGTCGTGGCCCTGCTCCTCCTCGTGGGCATCGTGGGGATCGTCGTGCCGATCCTGCCCGGCACCATCCTGATCGCCGGCACGCTCCTCGTGTGGGCCGTCCTCACCGGCGGCGCCGCCTGGTGGTGGTTCGCTGCGATCGTGGTCGTCCTGCTCGTCGGCACGGTGGTGCAGTACGCCGTGCCCGGGAAGCGCCTCAAGGCCGCCGGCATCCCCACCCGCACGTTGCTCGTCGGTGGCGTGCTCGGCGTGGTCGGGTTCTTCGTGGTGCCGGTGGTGGGCCTCGTCATCGGATTCGTGCTCGGCGTCTACCTCGCGGAAACCTCCCGGGTGGGACGCGAGGAGGCCTGGCCCTCGACGGTCCACGCCCTGAAGGCCGTCGGCCTCAGCATGGCCATCGAGGCCACCGCCGCCGTCGTCGCGAGCAGCATCTGGCTGGTCGCCGCGTTCCGCCTCTGACACCGACCGACCTGCCGGGCGAGGCCTTCGGGCCCCGGACGCACCGCGGCGCCGCTCCCCCGCGGGGGAACGGCGCCGCGGCGTACGACGGGGTGCGTCAGTCCAGGTAGTCGCGCAGGACCTGCGAGCGCGACGGGTGGCGCAGCTTGCTCATCGTCTTCGACTCGATCTGACGGATGCGCTCGCGCGTCACGCCGTAGACCTTGCCGATCTCGTCGAGCGTCTTCGGCTGGCCGTCGGTGAGGCCGAACCGCATCGAGACGACGCCGGCCTCGCGCTCCGAGAGCGTGTCGAGCACCGCGTGGAGCTGCTCCTGCAGGAGGGTGAACGACACGGCGTCGGCCGGCACGATCGCCTCGGAGTCCTCGATGAGGTCACCGAACTCCGAGTCGCCGTCCTCACCGAGGGGCGTGTGCAACGAGATGGGCTCGCGGCCGTACTTCTGCACCTCGACGACCTTCTCGGGCGTCATGTCGAGCTCCTTGGCGAGCTCCTCCGGGGTGGGCTCCCGGCCGAGGTCCTGCAGCATCTGGCGCTGGACGCGGGCGAGCTTGTTGATGACCTCGACCATGTGCACCGGGATGCGGATGGTGCGCGCCTGGTCGGCCATCGCGCGGGTGATGGCCTGACGGATCCACCACGTCGCGTACGTCGAGAACTTGTAGCCCTTCGTGTAGTCGAACTTCTCGACCGCACGGATCAGACCGAGGTTGCCCTCCTGGATCAGGTCGAGGAAGAGCATGCCGCGACCCGTGTAGCGCTTGGCCAGGGAGACGACGAGACGGAGGTTGGCCTCCAGCAGGTGGTTCTTCGCGCGACGACCGTCGTCGGAGATCCACTCGAGCTCCTCGAGCACCTTGGGCGTGATCTTGCCGCCCTTGGCGAGCTTCTCCTCGGCGAAGAGGCCGGCCTCGATCCGCTTGGCGAGCTCGACCTCCATCTCCGCGTTGAGGAGGGGGACCTTGCCGATCTGCTTCAGGTAGTCCTTGACCGGGTCGGCCGTGGCGCCCGCGACCATGACCTGCTGCTCGGGCTCGTCGGTGTCGTCCGCCGCGGAGACGACGAACGACGCCTCCTTCTCGTCCTGCTTGATCGTCGGGTCGGCCGCGACGTCCTTCTCGAACTGGTCGTCCGGGATGTCGGGCAGCACCTTCTTGCCGTCGGGACCGATCTCGGCCGGCTGGGCCGCGTCGTCGCCCGCGTCGAGCTCACCGAGGTCGACCTCCTCGAGCTCGACCTCGTCCGTGACGTCCTCGGGCTCGTCGGCAGGCTCGTCGGCGGCGGGCGCCGCCTTCGCGGCCGCCTTCGCGGGCGCGGCCTTCTTGGCGGCCGGCTTCTTCGCCGCCGCCTTCTTGGCTGCGGCGCTCGTGGTCTTGCGGGCCGTCGACGCCGCGACGGCACGGGTGCCGGCGGCCGAGAGCTCCACGGTGATGCCGTGGCTGCTCAGGTGGGCCAGCAGCGCCTTGAGGTGCGCCGGCTCGATCGCCGCGTCCTCGCTCGCCTGTCGGACGGCCTCGGGGGAGACCACCCCCGCGGCGGATCCCTGCTCGACCAGTGCGGTCACGGCGGGGTGGGCGAGCACCTCTGCGGGGAGCTTCTTGCGCGTGATCGAAGCCACGAACACCTCTCGTCAACTACTTCCGGGCGCGGCAGAGCCAGGATCTTGTCAAGCGCCGCTCCGGCAATGATGCCACGCCGCCGAAGCGTCTCCACCTTCGGCAGGGTGCGGGACCTGCCGGCCGCCCTCGGGGAGCCCCCGGGGTCGTGGCGGACCGCGCGGGTACCGGTCCTCGTCCCTGCTTCCCCTCCCCGAGGAGACCTCGATGAAGGCAGTCACCTGGCACGGCCCGCAGGACATGCGCTACGAGGAGGTCCCGGACGCGCGCATCCAGGAGCCCACCGACGTGCTGGTGCGCATCACCTCCACCGGCCTGTGCGGCTCCGACCTCCACCTGTACGGCCCGCTGTCCCCGTTCATGACCGCGGGCGACATCGTCGGGCACGAGCCCATGGGGGTGGTCGAGGAGGTGGGCTCCGCGGTCTCGTCCCTCTCCCCCGGCGACCGCGTCGTCGTGCCGTTCAACGTCAGCTGCCAGGAGTGCTGGACGTGTCGCCAGGGCCTCAACAGCCAGTGCGAGACCACGCAGAACCGCGACCAGGGCACCGGGGCGAGCCTCTTCGGCTACAGCCAGCTCTACGGCAGCGTGCCCGGCGGCCAGGCCGAGCTGCTGCGCGTGCCCTTCGGCGACACGTTGCCCGTCAAGGTCCCGCACGGGCCGTCCGACGACCGCTTCCTCTTCCTCAGCGACGTCCTCCCCACCGCCTGGCAGGGGGTCGAGTACGCCGGGGTCGGCGACGGCGACTCGCTCGTCATCCTCGGCGCCGGACCGATCGGCTCGATGGCCGCGCGGATCGCGCAGCACCGCGGCGTACGCACCATCGTCGTCGACCCCGAGCAGGACCGTCGCGACCGGGTCGCGGCGCGCGGCATCGAGGTGCTGTCCTCCGAGCCGCGCGAGGACCTCGGCGACCTGGTGCGCGACATGACCGGCGGGCGCGGGCCCGACGCCGTGCTCGACGCCGTCGGGATGGAGTCCCACGACACCCCCGCCGCCGGCCTGGCCCAGAAGGCCGCCGGCCTCCTGCCCGACGCCCTGGCCCAGCCGCTCATGCGGAAGGCGGGCGTCGACCGGCTCGGCGCGCTCACCTCGGCCATCGACCTGGTACGCCGCGGCGGCACCATCTCCATCTCGGGGGTGTACGGCGGCGCGACCGACCCGCTGCCGATGGTCACCCTGTTCGACAAGCAGCTCCAGCTGCGGATGGGCCAGGCCAACGTGCGGTCCTGGACCGACGAGATCCTGCCGCTGCTCGAGCAGGACGACGACCCGCTCGGCACCGACGGGTTCGCCACCCACCACCTCCCGCTGTCGGAGGCCCCCGAGGCCTACCGGGCGTTCCGCGACAAGGCGCCCGGGATGGTGAAGGTGGTCTTCCAGCCGTGAGCACGGCCGGCGGTCGCACGTGGGACGACCTCGACCCGCGCCGTACGGGGCGGTCGGGAACCCACGTGCGGCGCGCCGGCGCGGCCGTGCTCGTCAGGGGGTGTCGGGGAGCTCGAGGTCGTCGGGCACCCCTCCGGTGGCGATGATCCGCTCGGCCAGGTCGCGCACCCGGACGTTGCCGGCGCGTGCCCACCCCTGCAGCAGCGGGAACGACGCGTCCACCGGCACGTGTGCCGATGCGGCGAGCATCCCCTGCGCCACCCCGATCAGGTGGCGTGACTCCGCGGCCTCGGCGAGCGTGACCGTACGGCGCAGCGCCGCCCACGCCGCCGAGACGTGCACGGCGAGGAGGAGCAGGGCCTCCAGGTCCTCCTGACCGAAGGCGCGCGGACGCAGCGCGTGGACCGCCAGCACGCCCAGCGGCTCGTGCCGGTCGTGGAGGCCCGTGGGCATCAGCTGGACGCACACCAGCGAGCGCGGTCCCGACGCGTCCCGACGTCCGCCCCATCCGGGCCACCGCGGCTCGCGGACGGCGTCCTCGACGACGAGGCCGTCCGGGTGCCGCACCGCCGTCAGGGTGGGACCGGTCCCCAGCTCGCGCTGCAGCTCCTCGTCCCGACGCGCGACCCCGTCCGTGGCGGCGACCGTCTCGAGCCGCCCGCGGCGACGGCGCGCGACGACGGCCGCGCCGTCGCCGACGAGGAGCTCGGTCGCACGGCGGGCCGCGCACCGCGTCAGCTCGACCTCGTCGGAGGCCGCCGCCAGCTCCGTGGCGACCCGAGCGAGGAAGCCGGCGACCTCGAGCGGCCCGTCGGCCTCTCTCACGACGACCCGCCTCCGCCCCTCGGCGCCGCGAAGGCGATCTCCGCCACCGGCAGCGCGGGTTGCCGGTAGAGGTCCTCGAGGTGCCGCAGGCTGTGGTGGTGGCGCTCGGCGTCCGGCGTCAGGACCGCGCCCTCGACGAGCAGGACCCGGAAGTCGTGCGCGTAGGCGTCCGCGGCGGTGGCGGCCACGCACGACTCGGTCGAGATCCCCGCGAGCGCGATCCGCTCGACGCCTCGCGAGCGGAGCAGGTCGAGCAGGTCGGTGCCGTGGAAGGCGCTGTCCCGCGTCTTCTCCACGACGACCCAGTCGTCGCCGGGTCCGTCGGGTCGCACCGCGTCGAGCTCGCCGACCGGTCGGACGTCGTCGGTGCCACGGATCATGAACGGGCACTCGTCCTCCCGCATGTTGAGCGCCCAGGTGGTCGGATCCTCCGAGTGGACCGTGCGGACCTCGACCACCAGCGCGCCGGCCGCACGGGCGGCGGCCGTCGCCTCGATGCTGCCGGCGACCACCCGGTCACGGATGGCGGCGAGCTCGGGAGCGGAGAAGTAGCCCTCCTGCAGGTCGATGACCAGGAGGGCCGTCGTGGTGGGGGCCATGGACGTCCGGTACCCGCGGCCGTCAGGGCGCATGATCCGCGGCGTACGTCGAGCGGCGGGTGTCACCCGCAAGGACGGGGGTACCGGCCGCGGTCCGCACGAACCCCCGAGCAGAGGAGACGACGATGGCTGACGCCCTACCCGAGACCTTCCCGGCACAGCGCCAGGACCCGCCCGGGCTGACCGCCGCGATGGACCCGGTCCCGGACCACGGCGAGGACACCTACGTGGGCCACGGGCGTCTCGAGGGGCGCGTCGCCCTCATCACCGGCGGCGACTCCGGGATCGGCCGCGCCGTCGCGCTGGCCTACGCGCGGGAGGGCGCCGACATCGCGTTCACCCACCTCCCCGAGGAGCAGCCGGACGCCGACGAGACCGTGCGTCTCGTCACCGACGCCGGCCGACGGGTCCTGCCCCTCGCGGTGGACCTGCGCGACTCGGAGACGTGCCGCTCCGTCGTGGAGCGGACCGTCGAGGAGCTGGCCCGCCTCGACGTCCTGGTCAACAACGCCGGCTACCAGATGGCCCGCGGCGGAGGCATCGCCTCGCTCGACGACGACGACCTCGACCGGACCCTGAAGACGAACCTCTACGCCCTCTTCTGGACCGTGCGGGCGGCCGTGCCGCACCTGCGGGCCAGCCGGGGCTGCGTCATCAACAACACCTCGATCCAGGCCTACGAGCCCTCGACGAGCCTGGTGGACTACGCGGCGACGAAGGCGGCCATCAACAACGCGACCGTCAACCTCGCGGCCGAGCTCGGGCCCGACGGGATCCGGGTCAACGCGGTCGCCCCGGGACCGATCTGGACGCCGCTGCAGCCCGCCACCCAGCCGGCCGAGAAGATCGAGCAGTTCGGCTCCGACACACCGTTGGGGCGTGCGGGCCAGCCGGCCGAGGTCGCCCCGGCCTTCGTCTTCCTCGCCTCGCCCCGCGACGCGTCGTACGTGTCCGGGACGGTGCTGGGCGTGACCGGGGGCAAGCCGGTCTTCTGACCTGCCGGCCCTCGGGGACTGCCCCCGGGCGGTCGGGGTACCGGCAGCACGTGACCGACGACCCCGGCCGCCCTGCCGGCCTGCCCACCGACCACCGGGGCGGCGTGCCGCTGCTCCCCCAGGTCCCGCGGGACGACCCCGGCGCGGACGGCGCGCGCACGACGGACTTCGACGGCCTGGCCATCCGGTGGGACCCCCGCGTGCTGGAGCCGCGTCCGTGGACGGCCGCGCAGTCGACGTGGGCGGCGAAGATCGCCGACCAGGCGCCGTTCGGCCCGCTGCTCGAGCTGTGCTCGGGAGCGGGTCACATCGGGCTCCTCGCCGCCCGCCTGGCACGCCGCGACCTGGTGCAGGTGGACGCCGACCCGGTGGCGTGCGACTACGCCCGCCGCAACGCGGAGGCCGCGGGGATCACCACCGAGGTGCGCTGCGGCGACCTGCGCGAGGCGGTGCGCGGGGAGCGCTACCCGTTGGTCGTGGCCGACCCGCCGTGGGTGCCGAGCGGCGACGTCGGGACGTTCCCGCTCGACCCCGTCACCGCCATCGACGGCGGGCCCGACGGCATCGATCTCGCCCTGGCCTGCCTCGACGTCGCAGCCGACGTGCTGCTCCCGGGCGGGAGCGTCGTCATCCAGGTCGGCGGGGTCCACCACCTGCCGCCGCTCAACCAGCACGCGGCCGTGCTCGACGGTCGGCTCGTCTTCGCGGAGGCCCGCGAGTTCGAGCGGGGACTCCTCGCCCACCTCACCGCCGCGGACTGACCCTCACCGCCGGGGGCTGATGCGGGCGTGGGTCCCGTCGCACCACGGCGCCCGTCCCGTCGCGCCGCAGGCGCACACGGCCACCACCGGCCGCTCCACGGGGTGCGCGACCCCGTCCGCGTCGAGCACCTCCTGGGCACCACGGACCAGCAGCGGACCTCCCGGGCACAGACGCACCCGGACGGGGTCCGCGGGACGACCGGCCCGAGCGGTCCGAGCGGGACGCTCGTCGGGGGCGTCCGCCGCGCGGGGGCCGGTCACGACGCCGCCCGCTCGTCGGCGACGACGCGCAGGGACGGGGCCAGCCGCTGCTCCTCGGCAACCAACCGGTCGTGGAGCGCCTGCGCCGCCTCCGCGTCGACGAGGAGGCAGGTCGCCGCGCCGAGGAGCACGTCGTCCTCGATGGTCGGGTCCGCGGCCACCGCGGTGCCGCAGATGTCGCCCAGCACGACCTGCTCGTGGACGGCGTCGGCCTCCACGTGCTCGTGGAAGTAGGCCGCCACCGCGTCCGGGAGGCCCACCCGCTCGGCGCCGGCCGCGATGCGGCGGCACGGGTCGGTGCTCGTCGCCTCGAACGCCGCCAGGTGGCCGAGCGCCGCCCCGCGCAGGCGTCGTTGCGACCCGAAGAGGGACATGACGTTGTTGGAGAGGAGCGTGGGGGCCTCGACGGTGTCGAGGTAGGCGCCGTACGACGCGTCCAGCCCGGCCGCGCGCATGGCCTCCGCGAAGAGGTGGGAGTGCAGCCGCTCGGGCCGACCCCCGCCGTACTCGTCGTAGAGCAGCTCGGCGTGCGCGACCTTGGCGGGCCCGTCGATCCAGCCGAGCACCCGCACCTGGGGGTCGGTCTCCTTGAGGTGGTAGATGCTGCGGTCGGCGAGGTAGGTCTGGAACTGCTCCCGCGTCGCGTGCTTCTGCAGGTGACGGGTCAGGGGCGCGCCGGGCGCCTCGCGCACGAGCGCGGAGATGCGGTCCGCGACGGAGCGGCCCGACGCCCGGGCCTCCTCGACCGCGGTGGCGGTGCGGGCCCGCAGGTCCTGCTCGAGGAGGTCCTCGGCGACCTTCCGCCACGCGAGGACCCGCAGGTCGCGCTCGGCGTCGGGATCGGCGTCCTCGAAGCCGCGGTAGCCCAGCTCGTAGGCCGTCCACAGGGCCAGCTGGACGTCCGCCTCCCGGAGGTCGGCCGCCGTCGTCGCGGCGGTGGTGGCCGCGGCGTCGAACGGACCGCCGCGCAGGGCGCCGACGACGGCGGCGCTCACGGGTCCACGGGGGCGGGGAAGCTGCATGCGCACTCCTGTTGTCGGACGGGCTCGCCGGGCGCGGCGCCGGTACCCCCGACCCGGAGGTCCAGACCTCCCGCTGGCGCACGGTCGCGTCGTACGGTGCGGGCCGAGGCGGGGTACCGGTCCGGGAACCGGGTCGAGGAGGTCGCGTGGTGCACGAGGAGGACGCCGGACACCCGGTGACGGAGGCGATGCTCGACCGCAACTGGAGCGAGCTCATGCAGGAGCTGCGGGTCGTGCAGACCGGCGTGCAGCTCCTCACCGGCTTCCTCGTGACGATCCCGTTCACCGAGCGGTTCGCGGGGCTCGACGACTACCAGCGCGGGCTCTACGTCGTCCTGCTCGTCGGCTCGGTGCTGACGACGGGCCTGCTCGTCGCGCCGGTCGCCTACCACCGGATCCTGTTCCGGCAGCGCCGGCGCCCCTGGCTCGTCGCCGCGGCCGACAACCTCGCCCGCGGCGGCCTGCTCCTCCTGGCGCTCGTCTGCGCGGGTGTCGTGCACTTCGTCGGGGACCTCGTGATCGGTCGCGGACCGGGGCTGGTCCTCGCGCTCGCCGTCCTCGCGGTGCTGTTGGGCACCTGGACGTTGGCGCCGTTGCTGGCGGGTCGGCACGCCCGCTGACCCGGCCTGACGGAACGGGCGGGCCGTCGATCGACCCGCCCCCTCAACAAGATGAAAAATTCTTGTTGATATTCCTGGTCTGGACCACCGGAGACCGCTACGTTCGTCTGAGCGGTGTCTCGGCACCTCCACACCAGCTCAAGCCAGCGGCTGGACAGCACCCGAGTGAACCAGGACTCAGGATGCTCACGCAGAACAGCTCCACCATCGCGCTCCTTCCGTCCACCGGCACCGGCAGCACCCCGGCGCCGACAGCCCCCCGTCCCGCCACCCCCCGGCGCGACGAACGAGAAGTACGACGGGCCGCCACCACCACCCACCTCCATGCCGCGGAGGTCGCCCCCGACGAGGCGTCGCGCGACGAGGCCCTGCGCGAGGTGGTCGTGGCCAACATGGGCGTCGCCCGCGCCCTCGCCGCCCGCCAGCGCAACCGCGGCATCCCGCTCGAGGACCTGGAGCAGGTCGCCTACCTCGCGCTCGTGCGGGCCGCCAGCCACTTCGACCCCGGCCAGGGCAAGGACTTCCTGACCTACGCCGTGCCCTGCATCCGCGGAGAGCTGCGGCGCCACTTCCGCGACCTGGGGTGGATGGTGCGCCCGCCGCGGGACGTGCAGGAGAACCAGTCCGCCGTGATCCGGGCCCGCGACCGGCTCGCCGGGGACCACGGCGACCGGGTGCCCGACGAGGCGATCGCCCGTGACCTCGACATCCCGGTCGCGGTCGTCCAGCAGGCGCTCCGGGCGGAGGGCTGCTTCCGGCCCGTGTCGCTCGACGCCCCCCTGCCGGTGGGCCAGGCCGGTCCTGCCGAGACGGCGATCGACCACGAGCGCGAGCAGGAGGTCGTGGAGATGCGGACGACGCTGCAGCCGGCCCTGCGGCGTCTCGACGCCCGCGAGCGCCGCATCCTCGTGATGCGGTTCTTCCAGGACCGCACCCAGCAGGAGATCGCCGACGAGCTGGGCGTGACCCAGACGCAGGTGTCGCGCCTGCTCTCGGGCATCCTGCAGCAGCTGCGGGACGCCGTGGGCACGGCCGCCTGACGGTCGCCCGCACGACGCACGGACGCCGGCCACCGCTCCCCCGGGAGCGTTGGCCGGCGTCGTCGTGGGGGCCTCAGCCCTTGGCGGCTGCCTTCTTCATCTTCTTGAAGTCGCGCACCTTCTGCAGCGAGTCGGCGTCCACGACGTCGGCGACGGAGCGGTGGCCGTCGAGCGCGTAGTCCCCCACCACCGCCTCCCAGCCCTCCGGGCGGACGTCGCGCTGCTTGGCCAGCAGCGCGACGAAGATCTGCGCCTTCTGCTTGCCGAAGCCGGGCAGGGCCATGACGCGCTTGAGCAGGTCCTTGCCCGAGCTCGCCTCGGTCCAGATCCGGGAGGCGTCGCCGCCGTGCTCGTCCTCGACGATGCGGGCGAGCTCCTGGAGGCGGGCGGCCATCGAGCCGGGGAACCGGTGGATCGCCGGGGTCGTGGAGCAGAGGGCGGCGAACTCGTCGGGGTCCGCCGCCGCGATCCGCCCGGGCTCGAGCGTGCCGAACCGCTCGAGCACCTTCGCGGGGCCGCGGAAGGCGTGCTCCATCGGGTACTGCTGGTCGAGCATCATCCCGACGAGCAGCGCGAACGGGTCGGAGTCGAGGACCTGGTCGGCCTCGGCGTCACCGGTGATCTGGATGGCCATGGGGGCATGCTGCCACGTCGCGCGACGTACCCCCTCGGCTCTCCCGGGGGCTCAGGCGACCTTGACCGCGAGCACGGGAGCGTGGGCGTCGAGGAGGATCCGCTGGGCGTTGCTGCCGAGCAGGAGCTTGCCCACCGGCGTGCGGCGGCGCAGCCCGATGACGATGAGGTCGGCGCCGACCTCCTCGGCCACGGCGAGCAGGTCCTCCGCCGGGTCGAACGCGCTCGTGCTGACCCGCACCTCGTGGTCGACCCCGGCCGACTCCAGGCGCGCACGGGCAGCGTCGACGTCCGTGTCGACGTGGTCGCCCCGGGTCGAGCTCACGAGCACGATGCGGGCGTCGCGCAGGGCGGCCTCCTCCAGCGCGCGGCCGAGCGCGGCCTCTCCCTCGGGCTTGGGGACGTATCCCACCACGATCGTCGTCACGGCGACCTCCTCGGCTCGACGGCGGCGAGCGCGGGACCCCGCACCACCTGCTCGCACGCTAGCCGATCGCGGCACTGTGGAGAACGGCTCGCGCCGGACGCGGCGTGGCGGCAGGCTGTGCGGGTGGGGACGACGACGGGAGCAGGAGCCGCGGAGGTGCCGGCCAGCACGTCCTCCGCCGAGCTGCGCCGCCTGGTCCTCGACCTGATCGCCCAGGGCCGGCACCGCACCTTCCCGTCGCTGGTGCACGTCGGTCGGCCCGGCCGGCACCGGTCGCTCGCGGCCGCCGAGCTCGACGACCACGCGCTGCGCACCGACGTGCTCGCGACGCTCCTGGCGTCGACCGACGGAGCACCCCTGGTGTGGCTGACCCGGCCCGGCGAGCCCGTGGTGGAGGACGGCGACCAGGCGTGGTCGCGCGCCGTGCGGGCGGCGTCCGCCGAGACGGGCCGACCGACCCCGTTCGTCGTGGTGACCCGGCACGGGTGGGCCGACCCGGCGCACGGTCACGGACGCACCTGGCGGCGGCTGCGCGACCGTCGGCCGCACTGAGGGCGGCCGGGCCACCGTCCCGTCGCTCAGCGCGCGGCGGGCACCTCCCACGTGTGCACGGGCTCGTTCGAGTGCATGTGCTCGCGGTAGTCGCGCAGGGCCCGGCGCAGCGCCTCGGGGCGTTCGAGCGAGGCCTCGGCGTGCACGCGGCGCACGAACCACTCCGCGCCGTTGGTGCCCTGCAGGCACCGCTGCTCGATGATGCCGAGCAGGCGGTCGGCCTCGGCGGTCTCGGCTCCCCAGGCCAGCAGGCCCTCGTGGGCGAGGGGCAGGAGCCGGCGCAGCACGAGCTCGGTCGCCGCGGCCTGGCCGACGCCCGGCCAGTAGACCTCGGCCTCGATCCCGTGCCGCGCCCCGAGGTGGAAGTTCTCCTCGGCGGCACTGAACGACATGCGGGACCAGACGGGCCGGTCCTCCTCGACGAGGGCCCGCACGAGCCCGAAGTAGAAGGCGGCGTTCGCCATGGTGTCGACCACCGTGGGCCCCGCGGGCAGCACGCGGTTCTCGACCCGGAGGTGGGGGACCCCGTCGGCGATGTCGTAGACGGGGCGGTTCCAGCGGTAGATCGTGCCGTTGTGGAGCCGCAGCTCCGCCAGCGACGGCACGCCGCCCTCGGCGAGCACGGCCGCCGGGTCCTCGTCGTCGACGATCGGGAGCAGCGCCGGGAAGTAGCGCACGTTCTCCTCGAACAGGTCGAACACCGACGTCACCCAACGCTCCCCGAACCACACCCGCGGCCGCACCCCCTGCGCCTTCAGCTCCTCGCTGCGGGTGTCGGTCGCCTGCTCGAAGAGCGGGATCCGCGTCTCCCGCCACAGCTCGCGGCCCAGCAGGAACGGCGAGTTGGCGCCGAGCGCGAGCTGGATGCCCGAGATGGCCTGGGACGCGTTCCAGTAGTCCGCGAAGTCCTCCGGGGAGGTCTGCACGTGGAGCTGGGTGCTCGTGCACGCCGCCTCGGGGACGATCGAGTCGGTCGCGGTCTCCAGGCGCTCGACGCCCTTGACGTCGATGACGATGTCCTCGCCGCGCGCCGCGAGGATCTGCTCGCTCAGCAGCGCGTACCGCGGGTTGGGGCTGAGGGACGCCGGCGTCATGTGGCCGTGGCCCAGCGTCGGCAGGACGCCGATCATGACGAGGTGCGCGCCCAGCGGGGCGCTGGCGGCCTCGGCGTCGTTGAGGCTGCGCCGCAGCGACTCCTCGAACACCGTGAGCCCGCCGGGAGCACCGGGGCCGGTGGGGCGGAGCCGGGCGGGCGCCACGTTGATCTCGATGTTGAACTGCCCGAGCTCCGTCTGGAAGTCGGGGTCGGCGACCGCGTCGAGGACCTCCGCGCTGGACAGCGACGGCTCCTCGTGCGCGTCGACGAGGTTGAGCTCGACCTCGAGCCCCGTCATCGGGTCCTCCGCCGCGAACGCCGGCTCGCGCAGCATGCTGGCGAGCACGTCCAGCGAACGACGGACCTTCTCACGGTGCCGCGTGCGATCGGCACGCGAGAACTCCTGGTGATCGACCTCCTCGCCCATGTCGGCAGCGTAGTGGCCCGGTCCCCACGCCGGGCCCGCCGCGACGACGGCTCAGGCCGGGTCGCCGAGCGCCGCGGTCACGTCCTCCCACCACGACGGCGGTGCGGCAGCCTCGAGGAAGTCGCGCACCAGCCGACCGAGCGGGTGGCCGGGCTCCTCCGCGAGGCACACGTCCACGGCGCACCACGCCAGGGCACCCGACCCGTCCAACCAGGCGGTCAGGCCGGCGAGCGCGGCCGGCCCCGACCGCCAGCCCTCGGGTGCGCGCCGCACGAGGTCGAGCCAGACCTCGACGTGGCGCGCGGCCTCCTCACGACCGACGCCGGCCCACGCCGCGTCGCGGTGCCGGCCCAGCCGCAGGGCGACGACGAGCCGCGCGGCGTCCTCCGTCCCGAGCGGCGTCCCCGAGCCGGCCGCCCGGGCGACGGTCTCCGCCACCCACCGCGACTCCGCCGGACCCGGCCGCGGACTCCCTCGGCGCTCGACGGCGGCGGCCACCTCGGCGCGCGCGTCCTCCGCCGCCGGCGCCAGGAGCTCCGCCAGCTCCTCACGGCTGCCGAGCACGACCCGGCCGTGCAGCACCGCTGCGGCCCGCACCGGGTGGCTCTCGTTCCGGTACGGCGCGGACCCGCCGCCGGCGACGTCGGCGTCCCCCGCGGCGTACCAGCGCTGCCCGTCGGCCCGCAGCAGCGCGATGACGGCGATGCCCGCGGCCGCGCACGACGCCTCGAGGTGCGCGGCGGTGGCCGCCCCGAGACGGGGGTCCCGCGTGTAGACCACGGCCGCGACGGACGCGACCCCGTGGCGACGGCAGGGCGCGACCGCGGCCTCGACGACCTCGCCGAGCACCGTCGGCGGGTCGTCGGGACCGGGGAGCCCGATCCTCAGGTGCGGTCCGGTGGCACCCCGGCCGGTGGGCCCGTCGTGGGAGGAGCGTCCGCCCACGCCGAAGCTGAGGAGCACGAGCGAGTGGTGGGGCTCGAAGCCGAGCACCACGGGGACGGTGGCGAGCAGGTCGTCGGGCGTCCGCAGGCGGAGGGTCAGCGGCGAGGGGTCGGGCGCGGACGGGTCGGGTGCGGACGTGGGGTCGTCGGTGGTCATGGAGGTGCTCTCCCCCGCCGGCGCCACCCGCTCCCGGCCGGTCCGGGCCGCTGGGGACGACCGCGCCGTACCGGCGACCTGTGGACGACGAGGGGGCCGACTACCGTGGTCGGGTGCCACCCCCGACGCCCGCGATCCCCCCGCCCTCCGCGGCGGGCGCGGTGGGCCACCGGGCGCACGCGTCGATCCTCCACCTCGACCTCGACGCCTTCTTCGCCGCCGTCGAGCAGCGGGACAAGCCGTCGCTGCGGGGCAAGCCGGTCGTCGTCGGCGGCACGAGCGGGCGGGGCGTGGTGGCCACCGCCTCCTACGAGGCACGCGCCTTCGGCGTCCGCTCCGCCATGTCGACGCGGGAGGCCCGGGCGCGGTGTCCCCACGCGGCGTACCTGCGGGGGCGGTTCGACGCCTACCGCGAGGCGAGCGGCGTCGTGATGGGCATCCTGCGCTCCGTCTCCCCGATGGTCGAGCCCCTCTCGCTCGACGAGGCCTTCGTGGACCTCGCCGCGGCCGACGACCCGCTGCTGCCCGACCTGGAGCCAGCCACGGTGCGGACCTTCGCCGAGGCGCTCCGCGCCCGGGTGCACGAGGCGACCGGCGGCCTGACCGCGTCGGTCGGGATCGGTACGTCGAAGCTCGTCGCCAAGATCGCCAGCGACCTCGACAAGCCGGACGGCCTGGTGCTCGTGCCGCCCGGCGGCGAGCAGGAGCTGCTCCGTCCGATGGCGGTGACCGTCATCCCCGGCGTCGGCCCTGCGACGGCCGAGCGGCTGCGCCGCGCCGGGGTGCGCACGGTCGCCGACCTGGAGTCGCTGAGCGTCGACGAGCTCGTCCGCCAGGTCGGCACCGCCCACGGCCGCTCGTTGCACGAGCTGGCCCGGGCCCACGACCTCCGGCCCGTCGTTGCGGAGCGCGAGGCGAAGTCGGTGAGCGTCGAGAGCACCTACGAGCACGACATCACCGACCCCGCCGTCATGGCCGACGTGCTGACCCGGCAGGCGACGGGCGTGGCGACCCGGCTGGCCGCGGCGGGCCTGTCCGGACGCACCGTGACCATCAAGGTGCGGTTCTCGGACTTCACCACGCTCAACCGGTCGGCCACGCTCCCGGCGCCCGTCGACGCCGCCGGCCCGATCGCGCGCGTCGCGCGCACCCTCCTGGGCGACCTCGTCGGCGCCGCGGAGCGGGACGTGCGCAGCGGCGTGCGTCTCCTCGGCGTGGGGGTGTCCGGCCTCGCCGACTGGGTGCAGGACGACCTCTTCAGCGTGCTCGAGGCGGAGGCCGCCGTCGCGACGGGGACGGACCCGGGCGAGGACGCCTCGACGGACGAGCCCACGACGGCGGACGTGCCGCCCGGTGCCCCTGCGCCGGAACCGCCGCGGGAGTGGGCCGCGGGCGCGGACGTCGAGCACGACGAGCACGGCCGCGGCTGGGTGTGGGGTGCGGGGCGGGGGGTCGTGACGGTGCGGTTCGAGACCGCGACGACCCCGCCCGGCCCCGTGCGCTCGTTCCGCGCCGACGACCCCGCGCTGCGCCCCTGGGTGCGTCCGGTGCCGGTCGCGGACCCGCTGGACCCGCTGGCCGTCCCGGAGGGTGTCGATCCCGTGGTGCCGGTGGAGGAGCCCCGGGAGCCGTCGGGCGGCATGGCCTAGCCTCGCGGCATGGTCGAGAACGAAGGCGCTCCTGCTCAGCCCCCCGTCGCCCCCGCCCGTCCCGTGACGACGGTCCACCACGGCCACGAGCGCACGGACGAGTACGACTGGCTGCGCGACAAGGACGACCCCGAGGTGATCGCCTACCTCGAGGCGGAGAACGCGTGGACCGAGGCGCGCACCGCCCACCTGGCCGACCTGCGCGCCGCCATCTTCGACGAGATCCGGGCCCGCACGCAGGAGACCGACCTCTCGGTCCCCACGCGCAACCGGGGGTACTGGTACTACTCGCGCTCCTTCGAGGGGCGGGAGTACGGCGCGTCCTGCCGCGTCCCGGTCGTCGACGCCCCCGACTGGACGCCGCCGCAGCCCGCCGCGGACTGCTCGCCCGACGAGCCGGCCCTGCCCGGCGAGGAGCTGCTCCTCGACCTCAACGCCCTCGCCGAGGGCCACGACTTCTTCTCCCTCGGCGGCTCGTCGATCAGCCCGACGACGACCCTGCTGGCCTACGCCACCGACACGGTCGGCGACGAGCGCTACACGGTGCGCTTCAAGGACCTCACGACCGGCGACCTGCTCGAGGACGAGCTCACCGGCGTGCTCGGCGGCGTGACGTGGAGCCGCGACTCGACGAGCTGCTACTACACGACCGTCGACGACACCTGGCGCCCCGACAAGGTGTGGCGCCACGTGCTCGGCACGCCGCAGGCCGACGACGAGCTGGTGTTCCACGAGACCGACGCGCGCTACTGGACGGGGATCGGCCGGTCGCGCAGCGACCGGTTCCTCATGGTCGTCAGCGGCTCCAAGACCACGACGGAGTGCCGCTTCCTCGACTTCGACGCCCCGGACGCCGGCTTCCAGGTCTTCGCCGAGCGGGTCGACGGGGTGGAGTACGGGATCGAGCACGCCCGCATCGCCGGGCGCGACGTCTTCCTCGTCCTCCACAACGTGACCGGCCCGGACTTCGAGATCGGCGTCGCCGCCGTCGAGCCGACCACCTCCGACCGCTGGGAGCCGCTCGTCCCGCACGACCCCGCCGTGCGGCTCGAGGCGGTCGACGCGTTCGCCGGGCACCTCGTCGTCCACCAGCGGAGCGAGGGGCTCACGCAGCTGCGGATCATCGAGCTGCCCGCCGAGCCCACCTCGGCGACCGGCCTCGGCGACGACTACCTCGTCTCCTTCGACGACGAGCTCTACACGATCGAGTCCGGGGGCAACCCGGCCTTCGACCAGCCCACCGTCCGCGTCGGCTACACGACGCTCGCGGTGCCGTCGTCGGTCTACGACTACGACGTGCGCGACCGGTCGCTGCACCTCCTCCGCCGCACACCGGTGCTGGGCGGCTACGAGCCGTCGGACTACGTCGAGCAGCGCCTGTGGGCCGAGGCCGAGGACGGCGAGCGGGTGCCGATCTCGCTGGTCGCGCGGCGCGAGGTCGCCGAGGCCGTCGCCTCCGGCTCCCCCGCCCCGCTGCACCTCTACGGCTACGGCTCCTACGAGGCCTCGATGGACCCCTACTTCTCGATCGCCCGGCTGTCGGTGCTCGACCGCGGCGCGGTCTTCGCGATCGCCCACGTGCGGGGCGGCGGCGAGATGGGTCGCCGGTGGTACGACCAGGGGAAGATGGAGCACAAGCAGAACACCTTCTCCGACTTCATCGCCTGCGGCCGCCACCTGGTCGCCACCGGGTGGACCACGCCCGAGCGCATGGTGGCGGAGGGCGGCAGCGCCGGCGGCCTGCTCGTCGGGGCCGTGCTCAACCAGGCGCCCGAGCTCTGGGGCGGGGTGGTCGCGAACGTCCCGTTCGTCGATGCCCTCACCTCGATGCTGGACTCCACGCTCCCGCTCACCGTGGGCGAGTACGAGGAGTGGGGCAACCCCGAGGCCGACGCCGCGGCGTACGAGCGGATGGCGGGCTACGCGCCGTACGACAACGTGGCGGCGGTCGACTACCCGCCGGTGCTGGCGGAGACGTCGCTCAACGACACCCGGGTGCTCTACGTCGAGCCGGCCAAGTGGGTCGCCCGGCTCCGGGCCCGTGCGGTCGGGCGGCGCGACGTCCTCCTGCGCACGGAGATGGCGGCCGGCCACGGCGGCGTCTCGGGCCGCTACCAGGCGTGGAAGGACCGTGCGTTCAGCCTCGCGTGGATCCTCGACCGCATGGGTCTGGCCGAGGTCGAGCCCACCCGGTCCGGCGCCGGATCGGGCACGCAGGCCACCCCTCCGGAGGCGTCCGCGGGGGCTCGCTCCTGAGACGTCTCCCCGGGGACTGAGAAGTCCCTGAGATTCGCCTCCAGCGGCAACTCTGCGGAGTTCTTGCACGTCTGGGTCTGACGAGAGGCACCACGGGGAACCGGTCGTGACCGGGACCCATCGGGAATCCCCGTGGTGCCGAAGCAGTTACACCACACGTGCGGCGCGCCACCCCGGCGCTGCACCGACGAGGAGGGCGGGTCACATGTCCACACGCACCATGACCGCACGAGCCACCGGCGACCGCGACATCGAGGGTCGCGACAGCGTCGGGCTCTACCTGGACGAGATCGCCCGGACGCCGTTGCTCGACGCCGTGACGGAGGTCGAGCTGGCGAAGACGATCGAGGCCGGTCTCTACGCCCAGCACCTGCTGGAGACGGGCCGCGTCGGACGCCGCAAGGGCGGTGCGCCGAAGTCCGCCACCCGCGAGGAGCTCGAGTGGCTCGTCGAGGAGGGTGAGCGCGCCGTCGACACCTTCATCCAGGCCAACCTGCGCCTCGTCGTCTCGATCGCCCGCAAGTACGGCCGCTCGCAGATGCCGATGCTCGACCTCATCCAGGAGGGCAACACGGGCCTCATCCGCGCGGTCGAGAAGTTCGACTACGCCAAGGGGTTCAAGTTCTCGACGTACGCCACCTGGTGGGTGCGCCAGGCCATCACCCGCGGCATCGCCCAGCAGGCGCGCGTCGTCCGCCTCCCCGTGCACGTCGTCGAGGAGCTCAACCAGGTGAGCGGCGCCCGCCGCACGCTCGAGCGCCAGCTCGGCCGCGACCCGGAGCCCGAGGAGATCGCCGTGGAGCTCGGCATGACCGTCGAGCGCGTCGCCGACCTCATGTCGTGGGGCCGCGAGCACGTCAGCCTGGACTCGCCCGTCGACGAGGACGGCGACACCTCGCTGGGCGACCTCATGGCGCAGGAGACGGCCCCGGGTCCGGATCTGACGGTCCTGGACACGGAGTCGCGCGACCGCCTCAACAGCCTGGTCCAGCTGCTCGACACCCGGTCGGCGGACATCATCCGCTCGCGCTACGGCCTCTCCGACGGCCGCCAGCACAAGCTGGCCGACATCGGCACCAAGCACGGCATCTCGGCCGAGCGCGTCCGGCAGCTGGAGCGGGAGGCGCTCCAGAAGCTCCGCGGCTTCGCCGACCCGGACCTCGCTGCCTGACCCTCAGCGAGCGCCCGCCCGCAGCTCCGCGACGACCTCCGTCACCCGGTGACGGAGGTCGTCGCGCGTCCCGGTGTTCTCGACGACGTACGTCGCGGCCGCCCGCCGCTCGTCCCGGGTGGCCTGCGCGGCGATGCGGGCACGCGCGTCCTCCTCGGTCCAGCCGCGGTCGGTGACCATGCGGCGCACCTGCTCGTCCTCGGGCACGTCGACGACGACCACGGCGTCGAACCGGTCCTGCTGGCCGGTCTCGACCAGCAGCGGGATGTCGTGCACGACCATCGCGTCCGCTCCGGCGGCCGCCTCGAGCTCGGCGCTCCGCGCGCGGATGAGCGGGTGCAGGATCTGCTCGAGCGCCGCACGGCGCTCCGGGTCCGCGAACACGATGGCGCCGAGCGCCGGGCGGTCGAGGCTGCCGTCCTCGGCGAGCACCTCGGTGCCGAACTCCTCGACGACCCCCGCCAGGCCGGGCGTGCCCGGCTCGACGACCTCGCGGGCCAGCTGGTCGGCGTCGATGACGACGACTCCGAGGTCCCGCAGGACCGCCGCCACGGTGCTCTTGCCCGAGGCGATGCCTCCGGTCAGGCCGACGCGCATGTCAGGGCTCCTCCGTGGGGTGGTGGGGGTGGCGGTGGCGACAGTCCTGCGGACCACCGGTCTCGCCGTGACCCTACCGTCGGCCCCGACGCTCGGTGCCCCCTCAGCCCGCGGCGCGCTGCGGCTCGGGCGCGAGGGTGAACGTGCGGCGGTACTGCTGCGGGCTCACCCCGCGGGCACGGGTGAAGTGCAGCCGCAGCGTGGCCGCGTTGACGAAGCCCACCTCGGCGGCGATGCGGTCGACGGACAGGTCGGTGCGCTCCAGCAGCTCCTCGGCGGCACGCACCCGGTGGGCGGTCACCCACGCGTGCGGCGTCGTGCCCGTCTCGTCGCGGAAGCGCCGCGCGAAGGTGCGCGGCGACATCACCGCACGTCGCGCCAGCTGCTCGACGGAGTGGTCGGCCGCCAGGTTCTCCAGCACCCACCCCAGCAGCGGACCGAGGGTCTCCCCCGTGCACTCGGGCACGGCCCGCGAGATGAACTGCGCCTGACCGCCCTCGCGCTGTGGCGGGACCACCATGCGCCGCGCGATGAGACCGGCGATCCCCGCGCCGTACTCCTGCCGCCACAGGTGGAGGCAGGCGTCGATGCCGGCCGCCGTCCCGGCGCTCGTCACGACCTGGCCCGCGTCGACGTAGAGCACCTCCGGCACCACGCGGGCCTCGGGGAACCGCGCGGACAGCTCGCCGGTGTACATCCAGTGCGTCGTGCACTCCCGACCGTCCAGCAGGCCGGCCTCGCCGAGCGCGAACGCGCCCGAGCAGACGGAGAGCAGGCGCGCCCCGCGCTGGTACGCCGCGCGCAACGCCTCGAGGACGGCCGGCTCCGTCGTGGTGCCGCGGGGCACCGCGGGGACGACCACCAGGTCGGCCGACTCCATCCGCTCCAGGCCGTCCTCGACGGCGACGCTGAAACCCGGGATCGACGTCCGCATCTGCCCGGGCCGCGGGGTGCACACGGCGAAGTCGAGCAGGGGGACGCCGTCGGCGGTGCGGTCGAGGCCGAAGGACTCACAGACGACACCGAGCTCGAACGGCGCCAGCCCGTCGACGGCCAGGCACACCACGTTGGTCAGCACCGGACCAGCGTGCCACAGGTGTGGCAGGAAATCGATGGACCCCGGCATCCGAGCCACTCGTGGCAGGAAAGAACTGATAGCAGGATCTCTGCCATGACCATCATCGTCCTGCTCCTGGCCCTCATCGGCGTCGCCTGGTTCGCCGCGACGTACCGCGCCCTCCTCGACGACCGCGGCAACACCCCGCCCCGGTCCCACCCCGACGACACCTTCAGCCCGCGTCGCGAGCTGCACTGAGGTCGCCCCGCCCCGTGGGGCGGCCCCCTCCGCAGGAAGAAAACGCGGACCGGTCCCGGGTTGGACGTGGAAAACGCGGACTCCTCCAGGCCCCCGGTCCGCGTTTTCTTCGGGTGGGCCGGGGACAGGCGTCCGCTACACGGGCACGGGAGGAACACCGGAACTGTGCACATGGTGCAGCTCAGGCCGTGGCGGGCCTGTCCCAGCCGCACACTTCGGCCCCGGCCCCGGCCCCGGCCCCGGCCCCGACCTCGATCCGGCCCGACCCGACCCGACCGCAGCCAGCGGCCGACCACCCGTGACCCCTGCCGGGCCGGGAACAGCAAAGGGCGCCCACCCCCTCGCGGGGATGGGCGCCCTTCGTGCGTTCAGCCGGAGCGGCCGACCTCAGCGGCTCACGCGCCGCCGGTCAGCTTCTCGCGGAGCGCCTGCAGCGCCTCGTCGGAGGCGAGCGAGCCGCCCTCCTCCTCGCCGGCGACCTCGTCGCCACCGCTGGAGTACGACGTCGCCTCGCCGGCCTCGGCGTCGGCCTGCTTGGCCTCGGCCTGCTGCTTGACGTGCGCCTCCCAGCGAGCGTGCGCCTTGGCGTACTGCTCCTCCCAGGCCGCGCGCTGCTCGTCGAAGCCCTCGAGCCACTCACCCGTCTCGGGGTCGAAGCCCTCGGGGTAGATGTAGTTGCCCTCGGCGTCGTACGACGCGGTCATGCCGTACAGGGTCGGGTCGAAGTCGTCGGCGTCGGCCGCGGCCGCCGTCTCGTTCGCCTGCTTCAGCGAGAGCGAGATGCGGCGACGCTCGAGGTCGATGTCGATGATCTTGACCATGACGTCGTCGTTGACCTGGACGACCTGCTCCGGGATCTCGACGTGGCGCTCGGCGAGCTCCGAGATGTGCACCAGGCCCTCGATGCCCTCCTCGACGCGGACGAACGAGCCGAAGGGCACCAGCTTGGTGACCTTGCCCGGCACGATCTGGCCGATCTGGTGGGTGCGGGCGAAGTGCTGCCACGGGTCCTCCTGCGTCGCCTTCAGCGACAGGGAGACACGCTCGCGGTCCATGTCCACGTCGAGGACCTCGACGGTGACCTCGTCACCGACGGTGACGACCTCGGACGGGTGGTCGATGTGCTTCCACGACAGCTCGGAGACGTGGACGAGACCGTCGACGCCGCCGAGGTCCACGAACGCACCGAAGTTGACGATCGAGGACACGACACCCTTGCGGATCTGGCCCTTCTGCAGCTGCGTGAGGAAGCCCTGGCGGACCTCGGACTGCGTCTGCTCGAGCCACGCACGGCGCGACAGGACCACGTTGTTGCGGTTCTTGTCGAGCTCGATGATCTTCGCCTCGAGCGTCTGGCCCACGTAGGGCTGCAGGTCGCGCACGCGGCGCATCTCCACGAGCGACGCGGGGAGGAAGCCGCGGAGACCGATGTCGAGGATGAGGCCGCCCTTGACGACCTCGATGACGGTGCCCTCGACGACGCCGTCCTCGTCCTTGACCTTCTCGATCGTGCCCCAGGCGCGCTCGTACTGCGCGCGCTTCTTGGACAGGATCAGGCGGCCTTCCTTGTCCTCCTTCTGGAGGACCAGGGCCTCGACCTTGTCGCCGACCTCGACGACCTCGGACGGGTCGATGTCGTGCTTGATCGACAGCTCGCGCGAGGGGATGACGCCCTCGGTCTTGTAGCCGATGTCGAGGAGGACCTCGTCGCGGTCGACCTTGACGATCGTGCCCTCGACGATGTCGCCGTCGTTGAAGTACTTGATGGTCGCGTCGATAGCGGCGAGGAAGTCCTCCTCGGAGCCGATGTCGTTGATGGCGACCTGAGGCGCGTCGTACATGGTGGGGATGGTGCTCGTCATGTGGAAGGAGGAACCTTTGCGGTGGGCAGAAGTCGTGCGGGCACGCCAGGGTCCTGGTTCACTACCGAGGGTGGAGCCCCTCACCGCGGACGAGCCGCTGGAGGGCGGATAGCGAGCACGGGTCCACTCCGTCCGGGACGCAGGCAGACCTCTGGCGCTCCGAGTACCCTACGCCGCCGCCCATCAGGCGTCCAACACGGGGCCACCGGGGGCCCACTAGGGTCCGCGCCATGGAGGTCGACAGCACCGAGCCCGCGCGCCGCCACGTCGACGACGCGGTCGTGCGCGCGGCGAACCGCGCCGACTGGGACGAGCACGCGGACGACTACCAGGCCGAGCACGGTGCGTTCCTCGGCGACGCGGGCTTCGTCTGGGGACCCGAGGGGCTGCGCGAGGACGACGCGCGCCTCCTCGGCGACGCGGCCTCCCTCCCCGACCGGCGCTTCCTCGAGCTCGGGGCGGGGGCCGCGCAGTGCGCCCGCTGGCTCACCCGGCAGGGCGCCTGGGCCGTCGCGCTCGAGCTGTCGGGTCGGCAGCTGCAGCACGCCCGCCGGATCGACGACGACGCCGGCACCCCGGTCCCCGCCGTGCAGGCGACCGCCACCTCCCTGCCGTTCGCCGACGGGACGTTCGACGTGGTCTTCGCGTCCTACGGCGCCTTCCAGTTCGTCGCGGACGCCGGCGCCGTGCTCGCCGAGAGCGCCCGGGTGCTGCGCCGCCCCGGCCGGCTCGTCTTCTCCGTGACCCATCCCGTGCGCTGGTGCTTCCCCGACGACCCCGGCCCGGACGGCCTCGTCGCGTCGTCGAGCTACTGGGACACCCGGCCGTACGTCGAGGTCGACCCCGACGCGGACGACCCGACCGCCGACGCCGCGGTCCGCTACGTCGAGCACCACCGCACCCTGGGCGAGTGGGTGCGCCTGCTGCACGCCCACGGCTTCCACCTGGCGGACCTGGTCGAGCCGGAGTGGCCCGCCGGCGCGGAGCACGTGTGGGCGGGCTGGTCCCCCACCCGGGGGCGCGTCCTCCCGGGCACGGCGGTCTTCGTCGCGGACCTCGCCTGAGCCGTTCCCCGAGCCGACGGCGGCCCCGACGTGGCCCAGGCCGTCACCACCCCTTCCGTACATTCGATGGCCGGGTCGTTGCCGGCCTCGACCGGGGGGTCGGCAGAGCGGTCCCCGGACGGAGGTCGAGCGCGTGAACGAGGAGTCCCCGACCGGCGTCGCCACGGCGACGCCCGCGCCCGCGACGGTGCGCACCACGTCGTCGACGTCGTCGACGTCGGCGGCGTCAGCACCCTCCGACGCACGGTCGCCCCGGGCGCCGTGGTTCCCCGTGCTCGACACCCTGCGCGGGGTCGGTGCCATCGCCATCGTCACCACCCACTGCGCCTACTGGGCGGGTGCCTACGAGGACACCCGCACGGGCTGGCTGCTCGCCCGCCTCGACGTCGGCGTCGCCCTCTTCTTCGTGCTCTCGGGGTTCCTCCTCGCCCGCCCCCACTTCGCCGCCGCGCGTGCCGGGACCGCGGCGCCCGCGCTCGGCACCTACGTGCGCCACCGGATCTGGCGCATCGCCCCGCTCGCGGTCCTCACCGTGCTCCTCGCGTTCGTGCTGCTCGAGGGCAACCACGGCCTGACCACCACCGAGCGGATCGCGGCCCTCACCCTGACCAGCACGTACGTCGTGGAGACGGGCTTCCCGGGCGGCCTCACCCACCTCTGGAGCCTGACCACGGAGGTCGCGTTCTACGCGCTGCTGCCCGCCGTGATGGTGCTCGCGGTCGGACGCGGCGGTCGCGCGGGCCTGCGTCCGGCCCGCATCGCCGCCCTGGTGGCGGGAATGGTCGCGATCAGCGTGGCCTGGTTCTTCGTGCTGCCGCACCGGGACGCCCCGGGAGGCACCCTCCCCCTCGGCGACACGATCACCGGCTCGGTGCTCGCCCACGGCGAGCCGGAGCTCTGGCTCCCCGGCTACCTCGCGTGGTTCGCGGGCGGGGTGGCGCTCGCCGCGGCGTACGAGCTGGTCCGCGCGGGCCGCCGGAGCCGCGCTCTCGCCTGGACGCAGGCGCTCGCCGTGCGGCCCGCCGTCTGCCTGGCGCTGGCGGCGGCGCTCATGTGGTGGAGCGCCTCGCCGGTGCTCGGCCTCCCGACCCTCTCCCGGGTGACCCCCGACGAGCACGCCCTGAAGACGGTCGTCTACCTCGTAGTCGCCTCGCTGGTCGTGCTCACCGGCGTGTTCACCCGACCGGGCCTCTACACCCGGCTGCTCGCCCACCCGGTCCTGCGGCGGCTCGGCACGCTCTCGTACGGCGTGTTCTGCCTCCACCTCGTCGTGCTGCACCTCGTGCTGCAGAACGCGGGCTGGGAGCACGGCGAGGCGCCGCTGCACGTGCTCCTGCCCGTCGTGCTGGGCATCTCGCTGGTCGCCGCCGAGGTGGCGCACCGGCTCGTCGAGGCACCGGCGATGCGCATCGCCCGCCGACGCCGCTGACCCCGGAGAGCAGCCGACCCGCCGCACCACCGGTGCGACGGGTCAGCAGGGACGCCGGAGCGTCAGGACGCCGGGGCGTCAGGCCGAGTCGGCCCGTCGGCGGCCGCCGCCACCGATGAGGAGCAGCGCGCCGACGAGGAGCGCCACGACGCCGAGGATGCCGCCGACGAGGGGCACCCAGGTGCCGAGCAGCGCCAGCGTGCGGCCGTTGGACTCCGCCGCGTCGACGTTCGCCTGGACGGTCTCGTCGGTGTAGCCCACGTTGAGGTCGAGCGCGACCGTGCCGTCCTCGGTGGTGCGCTGCTCGTCCTGCGTCTGCTTGATGATCGCGCCCGTCGTCGGGTCGATCCAGTAGACCTTCGCCGTCGAGTAGCTGCCCTGCACGCCGGAGGCGATCTCGGCGGGCTGGTCGGTCACCGTGTACTCGAACTTGTAGGTGTCGAGGCCCTCGATCTTCTCGCGACCCTCGAACGTGGCCGTGACGGTGGCGCCCAGCACGCTGTCCCAGACCTCGTAGTCCTTCTGCTCCACGTTGAAGGGCCACTTGTTGACGAGGCCGACCTTCTGGTCGGTGCCGGCCGGCACGTAGTCGCCGTTCTCCACGGCCTCCGCGGTGTGGCGGTCGGTCGCGAACACGTCGGGCTCGGAGATCGTCACGATCCGCTCGTCGTCGCCCTCGAGGCAGTAGTCGTCCGCCGGGAGGTCCTCGTCGACCGCGACGCAGGTGTAGGCCACGAACACGATCACGTCGTCGTCGGAGCGCTCCGAGTCGGCCTTGGTGATGTTCTGGACCTTCACCGGCTCCGGGGTGTCGGAGCCACCGAGCACCACCAGACCGCTCGCCTCACCCGAGAGACGCGTGTCCGAGTCGGTGTCGAGCGGTGTCTTCTCCGCGTTGGGCAGTCCCCACAGGCGGGCGACCAACGCCGCCACCACCAGGAACGACCCGACGAACAACAACGCCCACGTTGCCAGCCTGCGCACGACCAACTCCCTCGTTCCCTCCGACACGACGATCCCCGTCGCGGCGGCTCAACGTAGCAGCACACAGCCCGTTGCTGTGCGCCAATTCACACCTTCTCGGCGCGTCGCCGCAGCACGATCACGAGGTTCCAGGTGACCACCTCGCGCAGCACCGGGATCCGCAGGACCCACCAGGCCCAGCGCGGCAGGTAGCGCGGGAACACCGCGACGACCTCCCCGCCCTGCTGGCGCTCCAGCCAGCGGAGCCCGTCCGCCACCGTGACCGCGTAGAGCGACTCGCCGAACCGGTTCTTGGGCTCCCGCCCGTGACGCCGGGCGTAGCGACGCCGCGCGTAGGCGCCACCCAGGTAGTGCCAGGGCGCCGTCTCGTGGCCTCCCCACGGCCCCCACCACACCGTCCAGGACAGGAACACCGTCCCGCCGGGTCGGGTCGCGCGCAGCATCTCCTCCGCCATCACCCACGGACGGTCGACGTGCTCGAGCACGTTGGAGGAGTAGCAGACGTCCAGCACGCCGTCGGCGACCGGCAGTGCCGTGCCGCTCCCGATGATGGTCCGCGCGTCGGGGTCACCGCGCCCGGCGAGCTCGCCCACATCGGCGTCGAGGGCGACGTAGGTCGCCCCGCGCGCCTCGAACGCCTCGCGGAAGTACCCCGGACCGCCGCCGACGTCGAGGAGCAGGGCCCCGTCGAGGTCGGTCATGGTGCGCAGCTGCTCCGCGGAGTCCGCGGCGAGCGCGCCGTAGAAGACGTCGGGCTCGGTCTGCTCCTTGCGGAACGCCCTCACCAGGCGCACGGATCGGCGGAGCCCGGGACGGTAGCCGGAAGGCGCGGTCGGTCGGTGCACCAGCGCAGGCTAGTCGAAACCGAACTCTGCGGTAACCTCGCGCCGCAGCAGCACCGGGAGGGGTGTCGCCGCAGGTGGGCGGGAGGGTCCGGGTGCACGGCACGAGCGTCGTCTTCCTGAGCTGGCGCGACGCGACGCATCCCGAGGCGGGGGGCGCCGAGCGCTACCTCACGCAGGTCGCGGCCGGTCTCGCCGAGCGCGGTGCGCACGTGACCGTCTTCAGCGCCGCCACCCCCGGCCGCCCCACGGCGGAGACCGTCGACGGGGTCCGCCTCGTGCGTGCGGGGACCCGGACGACGGTCTACCTCCACGGCCTCTGGGCCCTGCTGCGGGGGCGCCTCGGACGGCCCGACGTGGTCGTCGACGTGCAGAACGGCATCCCCTTCCTTGCGCGGCTCGTCACGCGACGTCCCGTGGTGGTGCTCGTGCACCACGTGCACCGCGAGCAGTGGCCGGTCATCTTCCCGGGTCTCGCGTGGCGCCTCGGCTGGTGGATCGAGAGCCGGCTCTCGCCGTGGGTCTACCGGCGGGACCGGTACGTCACCGTCTCCCGGGCGACCCGGGACGAGCTCGTCCGCATGGGCGTCGACGACTCCCGCATCGACATCGTCCGCAACGGCTGCGAGCCTCCGCTCGCCGTCACCACCGGGCGGTCACCGACGCCGCTGGTCTGCGTCGTCGGCCGCCTCGTGCCGCACAAGCAGGTCGAGCACGCGATCGAGGCCGTCGCCGCCCTCCGTCCCGACCTCCCCGACCTGCGGCTCGTCGTGGTCGGCGACGGGTGGTGGAGCGACGAGCTCGTCGACCTCGCCGAGCAGCGGGGGATCACGGACGCGGTCGACTTCCTCGGGTACGTCGACGAGCGCACCAAGCACGAGGTGTACGCCGCCAGCTGGGTGATGGCCCTGCCGTCGCTCAAGGAGGGCTGGGGCATCGTCGTCAGCGAGGCCGGGGCCCACGGCGTGCCCACCGTCGCCTACGCCGATGCGGGCGGTACCACCGAGTCGGTGCACGACGGGGAGTCCGGGATCCTGGCCGACGACCGCGCAGCCTTCGTGGAGGCGCTGCGCCGCGTGCTCACGGACCCGGTCGAGCGTCGCCGGCTCTCCGACGGCGCCCGGGCCGTCAGTGCCGAGCTCGACTGGATCGCGACGGAGAAGGCGTTCGCCGACGTGCTCCGCGCGACGGTCGAGGGCACCTGACCCCCGACGTGCGAACGCCCCGTCGGACCGATGGTCCGACGGGGCGTGCGGGGGAGCTGGCGCGCGGCGGGCAAGGCCCGCCGCGGCTCAGTTCGACCCGTAGTCGATGACCGACGCCGCTGGCGCCTGGGAGTCGCCGGGCGAGGTCGACGGCGCGCTCGTCTGCGAGCTCACCACCCCCACCACCGATACGGCAGCGACAGTGCCGCCCACGACCAGCGAGACCAGAGTTCCGATGAGACCGGTGCCCATGACCACCCCTTTCCGGGGGTGACTGTAGCAGCGGGAACCGCCTTTCGTGACGTGGATCTCCACGACACGTCAGCGGTGCGTGCGCCGGTCCCACCGGCGGGCCGACACCACTGCCGCGCGAAGGGCCCCGAGGCCTCCCGCGGCCACCAGCACGGCGAACGCCCCCCACGCACCGGCGAGCACCACGACCCGGCCGGTCGACGCCGGCGGCGGCGCGGCGACGCGGCCCTCGAGGCGCCGTACGTCCCAGCCGTCGGTCGTCAGCAGCGGCTCCGCGCGCAGGCCGGGGACCAGCTCGGCGGGGGCGTCGGCGACGTCGGGTCCGCGGTCGACGACGACGTGGCTGACGCCGAGGCGCAGCAGGGCGTCGGTGCGGGCGTCGGCGTCAGGCAGGGCCAGCGCGGCGAGCACCGCGCGACCGCGCACGTCCTCCCCCAGCAGGCGGCGACCGTCGACGTAGAGGTCGTCGGCCGCGACGACCTCACGACCGGAGGCCCCCAGGGCCCGCGGGGTCGGGTCGAGGACGGGGCGACCGCCGTTCCAGGCCGGCGCACGATAGGTCGCGAACGGCAGCACCACCACCGCGCCGGGCACGTCGTCGTCGGCGAGCGCGTCGGCGGCGCGCGCCAGGTCGTCCGGGACGGCGACCGCCTCGAGCCGTTGCTGCACCCCGAGCGCGGCGTCCGGTAGCGCCGCCACCGGGAGGAGCGGCAGCACCCACACCAGGGCCGGGGCGAGCACGACGCCGCGGCGGGCGCCGCGGGCGCCGCGCGCCAGGGCCGCCCGGGTCGCCCGGGTCGCCCCGGTCGCCCGGGCCGCCGCGGTCGCGGCCCCGACGAGCAGCGCCGGCAGCGCGAGGCCCGCGAGGCGCGACCCGTCCCGGAGCAGCCCACCTCCCGGCACGGCGAGGGCGACCGCCGCGGACGCGGCGGGCCAGCACCACGTGAGCAGTCCGAGACCGAGCCCCGCCGCGGCGAGCCCGAGCACGGCGACCCGCTCGCGGACCGGCGGGCCTCCCGCGACGGCCCGGGACGCCACGACGAGCAGGCCGACGACCGCCGCGGCCCACGCCCAGGCCCACGGCCCCGCGAGGGAGGCGGGGACGACGTCGGTGTTCCAGATGCCGCCGAGCCCCAGCACGGCGACCGGTGCGGGCACCCCGTCGGGGCCCCGCGCGGCGAAGACCTCCGCGGCCGTGCGCGCCGCAGCGGCCGTGGGCGGCTCGCTCCCCGGCGCCGCGAGCCCGGCGACGACCCACGGGGCGTTCGCCGCCGCCAGCGCCGCCACGAGGAGCGCCCAGCGGCGCGGCCCGGCGCGACCCACGACCCCCACCAGCAGCACTGCGGCGAGCGCGGTCGCGACGCCGGCGGACCCGCTGAGCGAGCCGATCGGGAGCAGGAGGAGCCAGCCCGCCGGGAGGGGACGTCCGCGCGCCGCGCGCCGCCCGGCGACGTGGAGCCACGGCAGCACGGCGTAGGCCAGCAGCATGGTCCAGTGCCCGAGCAGGAGCCGCTCGACGACGTACGGGTTCCAGGTCGCGAGCACGACCGCCGCGGCCCGCAGCCCCGCCGGCGCGGTGCGCACGACCCGGTGGGCGCCGCTCCCGACCGCGACGAGGGAGCCGAGGAGCACCGCCTTCTGGAGCACCACCCCACCGACGAGCTCGTCGAGCAGTGCGACGACCTGGTCGGACGGCACCGCGCGCGGCGCGCCGTCGACGAGGCCCCAGCCCGCCTGCGTCACGGACAGGTCCGGCAGCCAGACCATGTCGTAGGACAGGACGAGACCCGGCAGCAGCGCCGGACCGAGCAGGACCACCGCGACCAGGACGGCGAGGGCGTCGAGCAGGAGGGCGGTACGCCGCGCGACCGCCGGCGTCGCGACGGCGCCCGGCGAGGACGCGGGGCCGGGGTCGACGGTCACGAGACCGGTGCGCCGGTGAGGTCCGGCGAGCCGAGGGCGGCGTCGGTCACGCACACGGGCGGGGCGCCGGGCGCCGGCTGCACGAGCACCGAGCCCTCGTCACGGACGACGAACCACACGTACCCGACGCCCTCCGGCACGGTCACGACCTGGCCCAGCGCGTCCCCGACCCGCACCACCAGGGAGGACTCCGCCCCCGCGACGACCCCCAGGCGCAGGATGATGCCGTCGTCCGGGCCACGGTCGAGGACGTGGACGCGGGGCCCCGAGACCGCCCACCCGCAGCCGGGGTCGGGGCCCGTCGCCTGGTCGGTCACGGCCGTGAGCCCGACCGGGCGCAGGCGCGCGAGACCGTCGAGCGCGAGCAGCTGCGTCCCCGGGCGGTCGAGCGCCTGCTCGCGGCCGACGGCGGTGAGGATCCCCGCCAGGTCGGTGCTGACCGCGATGTCCTGCGGCGGCGACAGCGACAGCAGCGGCGCGGCGGGGTCCTCGTCCAGCGCACGCAGGGCACCGTCGACGTAGTTGCGGGAGTACTCCCGCTGCACCACCGGCACGAGGAGCAGGGTGGTGAGCACGCAGCTCGCCGCCACCACCGTCGTCACGAGCACGGCGGGGCTCGACCACGCGAACGGTGCGGGGGGCGCCGGGCTCGTCGGGACCGGCACCGGCGGCTCGTCGACGGCCCGGGACCGCACCGGCGCGAACGCCGCGCAGACAGCGACGACCAGCACCGGCAGGGCGTCCGTGATGTAGCGGGGGTCCCGGGCGACCAGGCCGAGCGCGTCCGCGCGCCCGACGACGAGCAGCAGCACGTCGGCGGCGACGTACCCCACCGCGACCAGCCACGCCTGCCAGGCGCCCCGACGGCGGCGGAGGCTGACCACGACGAGCACGACGAAGCCCGCGCTGACGAGCGCGGCGAGCGGGACCGGCACCACGGCGTACACCGTGTTGATCGCGCCGTCGCTGCTCCACGGCGCGCCGACGACACCGGGCAGGAGCACCTGGAAGAGCACCCGACCTGCCGCCAGCCACCGGTTCTGGTCGTCCGAGGCGGTGCCGAGGGCATCACCGTCGGTGAGGGTGAGGTAGGCCGCGACGTACGCGCCCCAGACGAGCGCGTGCGCGAGCCACAGCCACCGCAACCGCAGCACCTCGACCACCCGCGCGCGCCAGCCGAGGCCCGCGCCCAGCACCAGCACGTGCACCGCGAGCAGCAGCGGCAGCACGAGGGCCGCCTTCTCCCAGAACACCAGGCCCAGCACCTGGGCGAGCACCGAGAGCACCGCCCAGCGGCGTCGGCCCGTGCGCGCGTGGAGCACGAGGCCGAGCAGGGCCGCGAGCAGGGCCACCTGCAGCGGAAGGGCTTGGAGCCCGGCCGCCCACCAGAGGGACGTCGCCAGCCCCAGGGGCGTGAACAGGTACGCCGCGAACGGCACCAGCAGCCACGGACTGGGCGGGAAGAGGGCCCGCAGCACCGCCAGGAGCAGGAGCGAGGCGACCAGCTGCAGCGCCACCAGCGAGATCGCGGCGGGCAGGAAAGACGTGTCGGCGAGGTGGCTGACGACCCAGTAGACGGCGTACTGCCCCGGTTCGAGGTGGCCGTTGTAGTCGCGCACCAGGAACTCGCGGCTCAGGCCCAGCGTGCGGGCGAGCTCGAGGTGCCGGAAGTCGTCCTGCCAGAAGTAGGACCCCGGGACCGTGAGGGCGCGGAGCAGGGTCTGCAGCGCCACCAGCCCGAGCCCGACGTGCCACACGCCCACCTGCGGCAGGCGGCCACCGAGCGCCGCGACCGCTGACCGGGCACGATCCACCGTCGCGCTCATCCCCCACCTCCACGCCCACGCCCACGCACCAGCACGATGCCGACCAGCCAGCCGACGCCGAGCGCGGCCAGGCCGTCCGACGCGAGACCCGGGTACGCCGCGCGCTCGGCCAGCGCGGACGCGACGCCCGACGCGCCGACGAGGGCGACCGCCGCCCAGCGTGCGCGCTCTGCCCGGCCAGCGGTACCCGAGGACGAGGCCTGCAGCGGCGACGAGGCCGCCCGCCACGGTCACCGCCAGCACGACCACGGCGGCGAGCGGGGGCGGCGTCCGGCGGGCACGGAGATGGGCAGGCGCGCGGACGGGCCGGTGCTCGGGCAGCGGGACGGGGCCGTCGACCACGAGGAGGAGGTCGCGGCCCGAGCCGGGCCACCGCCGCCCGACCGCGGTCGCGGCCGCCAGCAGGAGCACGCCCGCGGCCAGACCGCCACCGACGAGGAAGAGCCGGTAGGCCCGGTCCGGCGCGAACTCCACGAGCACGCGCCCGTCGACGCCGGCCGGCACGACGAAGCCCTGCCGCCACCCGTCGACCGCCACCCGGTCGAGGTCGCGTCCGTCGAGGGTGGCGCTCCAGCCGGGGTTGGCGTTCATGGGCAGGGCGAGCACGGACTCGTCGCCGGCGCCGACCGCGATCTCCCAGGACGTGCGGTCCCGGGCGTCGACGGTGGCCGGACGCGCCGTGGTCGTCGCGGTCGTCGCGCTCGCCGCGCCCGACGACGCCGCGCCCCCGACCGGCGTCCAGGCGAGGGTGGTGGCCAGGAACTGGGCCGTGGGCGCCGCGACCACGCGGTGGGTGCCGGGGCGGAGGTCGACGGCGTCACCGCACGCCTCCCACGTCAGCGGGGTCCCGGCGAGGACGTCACCGACCGTGCCGTCCACCCGGGTGGGCACCCGCACGCCGTCGACGAGCACGTCGGGGCCGAGCCCGCAGGTCGCTCCGGTCACGGCCGCCGGATCCGGCGCGTGGCGGAGGTCGCCCACCCCGCCGAGACCCAGCTCGGCCAGCGTCATCGGACCAAGACCGTCGCTCCGCTCCAGCTCGACCACGACACCGCCGTCGGCGGCGAGCGGCTCGATCTCGGCGGCGCCGAGCCCGAGGGGCACGCGCCGCGACTCCCCGTCGGCGGTGCGGAGCGTGACCACGTCCGGCAGCCCACCGGTCGCGGCCCCGAGGGCCGTGACGCTCGTCAGGGTGCGCCGCCCCGGCCACGTGAACGTCAAGGTCGCCTCCTCCGCGCCGGGTTCGCTCCGCCACGCCGTGTCGGGGTCACCGTCGTGGGCGAAGACACCCGCCGCGAGCGGGTCCTCGGCGTACACCGAGTCGGCGACGACGGTGGCGGCGCCGCCCACCGGGTCGAGCAGCCGCGCGGCCGCCGGCCCCGGGCGGGGCGAGACGGTGCCCCGCAGCCGCCAGCTGCCCGGTTCGGTGGTCGTGAAGGTGCGGTCCATCGTCGCCGACTCAGGGAGCAGCACCGCGTCCTCGTCGCAGGTCAGTCCCCAGTCGAGCTGGACGCAGGCCCGCGTGACGGGCGGCTGCTGCAGCAGCACGGTGGTGCTCGCACCGACCGGCGTCGCCAGCACCCGGGTGCGCCCCGGCGCGATTCCCGGCAGGGTCACCTCCCGCACGCCGACGCTGCCCGTCTCCGCGGTGCTGGCGCTCGCCTGCACGACCTCGACCCGCAACGTCCGGAACGCGGGGAGGACCACCCGCAACCGGCCGTCGGCGGGCACGCCGTAGACCTCGGCGCTCCCGTCGACGACGAGGCGGGCCCGCTCCACCTCCCGCAGGCCGTCGCCGGGGCCCGTCAGGAAGGCGACCTCGACGACCCCGCCGCGGGACGGCGCGTCGAGGTCGACGTCGAGCCACTGGCCCTCCGCCGGACGCAGGGGGTCCGACTCCCACCAGGTCGACTCGTCGGCGTCGACCGCGGCGGCCGGACCACGCCGGGGGTCGACCGGGCCCAGCACGTCGACGTACCCCCGCGAGCTCGACGCGGTGACGGAGGCGCCCGCGACGTACTCCGTCGTCGCCAGCGGGACCCCGGGCGCCCCGGCGTAGTCCGTCTCGCGGCGACCGTCGCGCTCGGCGTCGTCGGCCGCCATCGTCTGCCCGACGGCACGGTGCACGCGGCCGAACTGCCGCTCGCGGCGCACGTAGCCGTCGGTGACGACGCCCCCCTCCCCCGGCTCGCCGGTGAGCGCCACCGGGTCGTCCGTGGCGACGATCCCGGCATCGACGAGACCGAGCACGTCCTCAGGCGCTCCGCTCAGCTCGGTCGCACCGCCCTCCGTGACGCGCGCCGCGGCTGCCGCTGCCGCCGCGCCCTCGACCTCCCAGACGTCGATGAGGGCACGCCCCGGCACCCCGCTGTCACCGAACCGCGCCACCCGCTCGATCCCCGCGCTCGTGGCGAGGGTGTGCTCCGTGCGGTCGGGGTCGGCGCCCCCGGAGAGGGCCGGGTCGAGGTCGCGGCGCAGCACCACGTGGGTGACACCGATGCGCGCCAGGTAGTCGCCGAGGCCGGCCAGACCGACGCCCGAGGCGAAGCGCTGCTCCAGGCCGTCGAGGACCCGGGCGGTCGGACCGGGCGTGAGCGGCACCTGGCTGCGCGAGACCCAGGACGCTCCCTCACCCTGCAGCGGCTCGTCGATCGTCCAGCCCCAGGTCTGCAGGCCGAAGCCCGCGCCGGGCACCACGAGCGCACGGGAACCGGGCTGCTCCTGCAGGTACGTCGCGGTCTCCGTCCACGCCGCGGGCTTCGCCTCCCAGCCCGGCGTGCGCATGCCCGCACCCACCGCGGGCGAGGCCCCGACGAGCACGAACGTGGCGGCCAGCACGAGGATGCCCCGCGCGCCGGGCCCGGCCACGTCGGGACGGTCGCGGAAGCGGCTCCGGAACGCGGCCGCCAGGGCCACCGCCCCGTGCCCCACCCCGAGGGCCAGGGGCAGACGGACGAGCGGGTCGACCTTGTGCACGTTGCGCAGGGGGGCGAGGGGACCGTCGAGCAGGTCCCGCACGAACGGGTCGACGAGGGAGCCCGCCCGCGCCGCGCTGCCGGCGACGAGGCACAGCAGCCCGACGAGGGCGATCGCACCCAGGAGACGACCGGCCGGCATGTCGCGACGCGTGAGCCCGTAGCAGCCCAGCGCGGCGACCACACCGGCGAAGACGACGAGCGGGCCCGTCGTCACGAGGGTGTGGGCCGCGGGCCACCACGGCTGGCCGTCGACGGCGTAGTAGGCGACCCAGTGGTCGGCCCCGCGCACGCTGTTGGCCCACGCGGTCGTGGAGGTCGTCGCCGCCGCCGTCTCGATGTAGTCGAGGAACGGGGGGCTGTAGCGGCCGAGCAGCAGGAGCGGACCCAGCCACCACAGGCTCGCGGCGAGGCAGCCGACGGCCCACCACGCAGCGAGCAGGCGACCCGTGCGGTGCCGCAGCCCCGTCGCGAGCAGCACCAGGGCCGCCGGGAGCACCGCGATCGTGCCGGTCGCGTTGACACCGCTCATGCAGAGCACGGCGACGCCCGACAGCAGGCCCGCCGTGACCGGAGGGACCCGACCCCGCAGGCACGCCACGAGCGGCCAGCACATCCACGGCAGGAAGGTGGCCGGCAGGAGCTCGCCCGTCAGCACGCCCACGGCACCGAACAGGCGGGGGGCCAGCGCGTAGGACAGCCCCGCGAGCACGGCCGCCGTCGACGAGAGGGACAGGGCGCGCGCGAGGCCGCGGGCACCCTCGTACGCGAGCACGAGCAGGAGGGCGGTCCACAGGCGTTGCGCGACCCAGTCGGGCACGCCGAGCACGTCGGCGCCCGCGAACCACGCGCCCTGCGGGAACAGGTAGCCGTAGGCCTGGTTCTGCAGCTCGCCGAAGGAGCCGTCCGGGTTCCACAGGTGGAGGGCCCGCCCGAGGAAGGCGAGAGGGTCGTCGGTGAGGTCGAGCTTCGTGTCGAAGGTGGTGCGCCCGGGGAGCTGCACGAAGGAGAGCACCCCGAAGAAGGCCCACGTCGCGGCTCGCACGGTCAACGCGCGAGCGCCCAAGGAACACCTCCCGTCCGCCGCGTGCCGCACCTCACGTGAAGTAATGTGCCACGAGTCCCCGACCGACCGTGAGAGGTGCCCCCGCTTGTCGTCATCGCGACCCGACCAGCCCGCCGACGCGGAGGCGCACCGCGACGCGTCGTTCGACGACGTCTGGGCGACCGCCCAGCACTTCACCGGCTGGCTCACCGAGGCGCAGGCGCGCCTCCTCCACGCCGAGGCCCTCGCGGCACCCGGCACCACGGACGCCCTCGAGATCGGCTCCCACCAGGGTCGCTCGACGGCCGTGCTCGCCCACGCCCGCCGGGCGCGCGGGGGTCGGCTCGTCGCGCTCGACCCGTTCGTCGACGGCCGGCTCTTCGGTGGCGCGGCGACGCGCACGATCTTCGAGAAGAACATGGCGACCGCCGGCGTGCGGGACGTCATCGACCTGCGGATGGCCTACTCGACGAAGGAGCGGGCCTCGTGGAGCACCCCGCTCAGCCTGCTCTACGTCGACGGCAAGCACGACTACTGGACGGCCGGCGACGACCTGATGTGGGCCGTGCACCTCCCCGAGGGCGGCGCCGTGCTCGTGCACGACTGCTACTCCTCCATCGGCGTGACCCTCGCGATCCTCCGCCACGTGCTGTTCTCCCGCACGCTGCGCTACGAGCGCCGCGCCGGGTCGCTCGCGCTCTTCCGGGTCGGCCGACCCAGCCTGGCCGACCGCGGCCGGGTGCTCGCCGAGATGCCGTGGTGGATCCGCAACGTCGGCATCAAGGTGCTCCTGCGCCTGCGGCTGCGCCCCGTCGCCCGCCTCGTCGGCCACGACTCGCCGTACGACCCCTACTGAGCCGCGGGCTCGCCCAGGCGGTAGACCCGCCGCTCGAGCAGCGTGCCGTCACCACGGCGCAGCTCGGGCTTCACCACGTCGTCGAAGCGGATCGGGCGTCGCGCCATGCGACGCTGCCGCCGCCACGTGACGACGTCGGTCGCCGCAGCGATGGCACCGGCCACGGCCGTGCGCGGGTGGCCGGGCTGCTCGAGGGCCCACGCCATGAGCGCGGGGTCGACCTCGCCCTCGACCCGGTAGTCCAGCCGGTCGCGCCAGTGCAGCATCAGCACCCGCGACTCGAACTGCGAGTCCAGCACCTTCTCGACACCGCGCCGCAGTCCCGTGCGGTCCAGGTACGCCGCCACCTCCGGGTCGGCGTGCGGCGTCGTCTTCGCGGTGAGCACCAGCGTGCCGGGAGTGCCGGAAGTGCCGGGGGCGCCGTCCGCTGCTGGCTCGAGGCGGCACCACCAAACGTGGCTCGGGAAGTCCACGATCTTCGCGCTCGGCGCGTCGGGCACCTCGACGTACCCCGCCCGCGACACCCGCACCAGCTCGTCGATCACCGCGCCCGGATCCGGCACGTGCTCGAGGAGGTTGGAGCAGATCGTGTAGTCGAACGCCCCGTCCGCGAACGGCATGTCCGCGGCGTCCGCCTCGAAGAGCGGCCGGGTCACCCGGGCCTCCTCCCGACCCGAGCGCTGCCCGCCGAAGCGAGCGTCGACGTACCGGTCGAGCAGGACGTCCGCGCGCCACGACGGCTTGTCGCCGCTGCCGACGTCGAGCACCAGGGCGTCGTCGTCGACCGGGAAGGAGAGCCGCCGCTCGGCGAAGAGACGCAGCTGGGTGAGCACGGACATGCCGGGATTGTGTCAGGGCGCTCGATGCGGTTCCTGCCGAGGCGTCCTCTAGGCTCCCGCGGGTGAGTGGATCGAAGGGCACGCTACGGGAGATGCTCCGCGGAGGAGCAGGCGTGGCGATCGCCATGGCGGTGATGAACGTCGGCACCTACGGCTTCACGCTGGTGGCGGCGCGCATGCTCGGCCCGAAGGAGTACGGCGCGGTCGCCGCGCTCATGGGACTGCTGCTGGTGGTCAACGTGCTGTCGGTCGGCCTGCAGGCCACGGGCGCCCGGCAGGTCGCCGCGGACCCGAGCCACCGCGAGCGCATCGAGAACCGCATCCTCGTCACCTCCCGACGCTCCGCCTGGGCGCTCGGCCTGCTGTGCCTCCTGCTCAGCCCCCTCGTGACCATCGCGCTCGACCTGGGCTCCTTCCTGCCCGCCCTCCTCGTCGCCGCGATCGCCGTGCCCCTCACCGTCATGGGCGGCCAGGCCGGCATCTTCCAGGGCGAGAAGAAGTGGACGCCGCTCGCCGCGATCTACCTGGGCATGGGCCTCGGTCGCCTGGGCTTCGGCGCGCTCGGGGTCGCCGTGCGGCCCGACGCGACCGGCGCCATGGCCGGTGTGCTGCTCGGCGCGTTCGTGCCCGTGCTCATCGGCGGCTGGGCGCTGCGCCGCCGGCGCGGCGGCGAGGGTCCCGGCCCCGCCCCGATGCGCACCGTGCTGCGCGAGGTGGCCCACAACTCGCACGCCCTGCTGGCGTTCTTCGCGCTCACCAACGCCGACGTCGTGCTCGCGCGCATCACCCTCGACGCCCACGACGCCGGTCTCTACGCGGGCGGGCTCATCCTCGCGAAGGCCGTGCTCTTCCTGCCCCAGTTCGTCGTCGTCATCGCCTTCCCGGCGATGGCCTCGGAGGGCGCGCAGCGGATGTACCTCAAGGGCGTCGCCCTCGTCGGCGGCATCGGCGTCGTGGCCACGGCCGGGGCCTGGGCCGTCGGCGAGCTCGTGGTGGTCGGCTCCGGCGACACCCGCCGCTCGCTCGTCGTCGAGTTCGTGGGCGGCGCTGAGTACGCCGAGATCGAGCACCAGCTGTGGCTCTTCGCGCTGCTCGGCACGCTGTTCGCGATGACCCAGGTGATGGTCTACGAGGTCGTCGCCCGCCAGCACCGCGGCGCCGTGTACGCCGTGTGGGCGGGGCTCGCCGTGCTCGGCGTCGTCGTGCCCGTCGCGGCGACCGCGACCGGTCTCATCTCCGTCGTCATCACCGTCAACGCGGCCGTGCTCGTCGCGCTGCTGCTCGTCGCGGTGCTGCAGGGCCGCGGCCACCGACCGCCGGCCGTGCCCGGGGTGGGCGCGCCCGGCGCGCCCGGTGGGACGGCGCCCGGTCCCGAGACCGGGCCCGCCCCGACCTCAGTGCGCGGCGGCGTGCCAGCTGACGCCCGTGCCGACGGAGACGTCGAGCGGCACCCGTAGGTCGGCCGCGGAGGCCATCTGCTCCCGCACCAGGGCCTCCAGCCGGTCCCGCTCCCCCGGCGCCACCTCGAGCACGAGCTCGTCGTGCACCTGCAGCAGGAGCCGTGACGTCAGGCCCTCCTCCTCGAGGGCGTGCTGCACGTTGAGCATCGCGACCTTGATGATGTCGGCGGCCGAGCCCTGGATGGGCGCGTTGAGCGCCATCCGCTCGGCGGCCTCGCGCCGCATCCGGTTGTCGCTCGTCAGGTCGGGCAGCTGGCGCCGCCGTCCCATGATCGTCTCGGTGAACCCCGACTTCCGAGCCTCCACGACGACCCCGGCGAGGTAGTCCCGGATGCCGCCGAAGGTCTCGAAGTACTCGTCCATCAGCCCGCGGGCCTCGGAGGGCTCGATGCCGAGCTGCTGGCCCAGACCGAACGCGGACAGTCCGTAGGCCAGTCCGTAGTTCATCGCCTTGATCTTGGCCCGCATCTCGACCGTCACCGCGTCGGGCGCGACGTCGAAGACGCGGGCCGCGGTGATGGAGTGGAAGTCGCGGCCCGAGCGGAAGGCCTCGATGAGGAGGTCGTCCTCCGAGAGGTGGGCCATGATCCGCATCTCGATCTGGCTGTAGTCGGCCGTCATCAGCGACTCGTAGGACGGGCCGACCACGAACGCCTCGCGGATGCGGCGTCCCTCCTCGGTGCGGATCGGGATGTTCTGCAGGTTCGGATCGGTGCTCGAGAGCCGGCCCGTGGCCGCGATCATCTGGTTGAACGTGGTGTGGATGCGCCCGTCGGGCTGCACCGTCTTGAGCAGGCCCTCGATGGTCTGCCGCAGGCGGGCGACGTCGCGGTGGCGCAGCAGGTGCAGCAGGAACGGGTGCTCCGTCTTCACGTAGAGCGACTGCAGCGCGTCGGCGTCGGTCGTGTAGCCGGTCTTCGTGCGCTTCGTCTTCGGCATGCCGAGCTCGTCGAAGAGCACCACCTGCAGCTGCTTGGGCGAGCCGAGGTTGATCTCCTTGCCGATGACCGCGAACGCGTCCTCCGCGGCGCGACGCACCTCCTCGGCGAAGTGGGCCTCGAGCTCCTCGAGCCGTCCCGTGTCGACGGCGACGCCCGTGCGCTCGAGCCGACCGAGCAGCTGGATGAGCGGCAGCTCCACCTCGGCGAGCAGGCGGGCGCCGCCGACGGCCTCCACCTCGCCGTCGAGCGTCTCCGCCAGGTCGATGACGGCCCGCGCGTGGAGCATGGCCGTGTCGGCGACCTCGTCGCCGTGGTCGAACAGGGCCTCCTGCTCGCCACTGGTCTCCGTGCGCAGCTCGCGCCGCAGGTAGCGCAGCGTCAGGTCGGCCAGCGCGTACGAGCGCTGGTCGGGCTGCACGAGGTACGCCGCCAGCGCGGTGTCGCTGACCAGGCCCGCCAGCGTCCAGCCGTGGGCGCTCAGCGCGTGCTGCGGCCCCTTCGCGTCGTGGAGCACCTTCGGGCGCGCGGGGTCGGCCAGCCACCCGGCCAGCGCGGCCTCGTCCTCCGGTGTCAGGCTCGCGACGTCGACGTACGCCGCCAGCCCGGTCGCGTCGGCGAGGGCGACGCCCTCGACGGTCCCGGTGCCGGAGCCCCAGGTGCCGCGCACGTGGACCCCGACGTGCTGCCCGCCGAGCCCGTCGAGGAACGCGGCCACCTCGCCGGGCTCCAGCTGCCGGCCCGCGAGCTCGAACCCGCCCTCCTCGACGATCTGCTCCTCCTCGACGCTGAGCGTGTCGATGGTGCGCTGGCGCAGCTCGCCGCGGAACTCGAGCTCGTCGAAGAGGGTCAGCGCGGCCGCCCGGTCCCACGGCGCGAGGAGGAGCTGCTCGGGCAGCTTCTCGAGGTCGAGGTCGCGCACGAGGGCGTTGAGCTGGCGGTTGCGGATCACGTCGCCGAGGTGCTCGCGGAGCGCCTCGCCCTTCTTCCCGGTGATCTTGTCGGCGTGGGTGATGACGTTGTCGAGCCCGTCGTACTGGTTGATCCACTTCGCCGCGAACCCCTGGCCCACCCCGGGCACGCCCGGCAGGTTGTCGGAGGTCTCCCCCACGATCGCCGCCAGCTCGGGGTAGCGGTGCGGCGGGACGCCGTACTTCGCCTCGACCGCCGCCGGCGTCATCCGCGCCAGGTCGGAGACGCCGCGCATCGGGTAGAGCACCGTCGAGCGATCGGTCACGAGCTGCAGCGAGTCGCGGTCACCCGTGAGGATCAGCACCTCCATGCCGTCCGCGAGGGCCTGCGTCGTCAGCGTCGCGATGATGTCGTCGGCCTCGAAGCCCTCCTTCTTGAGGAAGGTGATCCCGAAGGCGGAGAGGACCTGCTCGATGATCGGCAGCTGGCTGCCGAACTCGCCGGGCGTCTTGTTGCGCTTCGCCTTGTACTCCGCGTACTGCTCCAGGCGGAACGTCTGCCGCGAGACGTCGAAGGCGACGCCCACGTGGGTCGGCTGCTCGTCGCGCAGCACGTTGACGAGCATCGACGTGAACCCGTAGACGGCGTTGGTGTGCTGCCCCGTCGTGGTCGAGAAGTTCTCGACCGGGAGCGCGAAGAACGCCCGGTAGGCCAGCGAGTGGCCGTCGAGCAGGAGCAGGCGCCGCCGCCCCTCGGCGTCGGGCGAGACGGTGGCGGAGGTCGTCGGCTGAGGCACGTACCGACCCTAACCGTGACCACCGACGACGTCGGGCGCGGCCGGGAGCAGAATGACCGCATGGATGACGACACCACCACCGTGCCCGGTCTCGACGAGCTCGTCGCGTACATGGCGGAGCACACGGGCGCCCTCAACGAGAAGATGGGCATCGAGCTCGTCGAGGTCTCTCCCGAGCGGATCGTGGCCACGATGCCCGTCGAGGGCAACACGCAGCCCTACGGCCTGCTCCACGGCGGCGCGTCCGTCGTGCTCGCCGAGACCCTCGGCTCCGTCGGCTCGGCGCTCCACGCGCACCCCGACCGTGCCGCGGTCGGGGTGGACATCAACGCCACCCACCACCGCTCCGCGACGTCCGGCGTCGTCACGGGCGTCGCCACGCCGGTGCACCTGGGCCGCAGCTCGACCAGCTTCGAGGTGGTCATCACCGACGAGGCCGGCAAGCGGGTCTGCACCGCTCGGATCACCTGCTCGCTGATCCCCGTCGACCGCGTCCCGTCCGCCGGCTGACCCGCGAGCGCGGGCTCAGCCCGCGCGCTGCGTCGTCGTCCGCCGCATCGAGCGGCGGGCGGCGAGCACGCTCGTGAGCTGCTGGCGCTGCGGCCGCGCCATCGTCGGGCGCATCGCCGTGATGCGGGCCCGCACGGTCGCGGTCGGCGCGACCCGGAACGACGCCCGCGTCGCGAGGCCCAGTCGCGCCATGAAGCGGTTGGCGTCGCGCGAGGTGCTCGCCGAGGCCGTCGAGACCTGGGGCACGTCGTGCTCCTCGGCGTAGGCCACGCCCGCCTCGACGAGCGCCCGGCCCACCCCGCGACGGCGGAACTCCGCCAGGACGGTGGGCGAGGCGAGGTGCACCATCGGCGTCGGGTCCAGCGGCGAGACCGTGATCATCCGCAGCAGCACGGCGCCGGCGAACGCGCCGCCGTACTCGGCCACCACGATCCGGTGGGACTCCCCCGTGAAGGAGGCCTCGACGAGGCGGGCGACGTCGGACGCACCCTCCTCCGGGGAGCGGAGCGACTCGGACCACAGCGCCGTGAGCGCGGGGATGTCGGAGAGCGCCGCTGCGCGCAGGGTGAGAGGGGCTGCCATCAGGGGGACACCGCCCGCGTCACTGCCGTCGCCATGTGTCCTCCGCCTCGGGCCACGCGCGGACCAGGGGCCCACGCACTTCGATCACCGTTGCGGCACCCGCCCCCACGGTGCGCCGGTCGTCACCCTACGCTCGCCGCAGCCGCGCTGGCACGGGAGCCGGGCAAAAGTTGAGGGAGCGCTGTTGTTCGTCGGATCGGGCACCCTCCTCAACGTCGTCACCGTGCTGGTGGGCTCCGGCCTGGGGGTCGCGCTGGGCGCCCGGCTCCCCGAGCGCGTACGGCGCGTGGTCGTCGACGGTCTGGGGCTCGTCACGCTGCTCGTGGCGGCGGTCGCGGCGGCCGACGTGCTCGACCCCGCGCTGGCTGCGGCGACCGGCGCCGGCGCGCCCCTGCTGATCGTGCTCGGCGCGGTGCTCCTGGGCGGCATCGTGGGCGCGGCGCTCGACCTCGACGGGCGCCTCGTCGCCCTCGGCGGCTGGGCCGAGCGGCGCCTGGCGCGACGGCCACCTCACGCGGCGACCGGCGACGGGGCGGCTCCCGGGGCGAGCGACACCGAGCACAGCGAGCACACCGACCGTTTCACCGCGGGTTTCGTCGCTGCCTCCCTCGTGTTCTGCACCGGCCCGCTGACCGTGCTCGGCTCGCTCAACGACGGACTGGGCAACGGCGCCGAGCAGCTCTACCTCAAGGCGACCCTCGACGGGTTCGCCGCCGTGGCCTTCGCCGCCACCTTCGGCTGGGGCGTCGCCGCGTCGGCGGTCACCGTCGTCGTGGTGCAGGGCAGCCTGACCCTCGTCGGGCTCGTGGTGGGCGACGTGCTGCCCGCGGCCCACGTCGCCGCCCTGAGCGCGGTGGGTGGCGTGCTCCTCGTCGGCGTCGCGCTGCGGCTGCTCGACGTCGCGCAGGTGGCGGTGGCGTCCCTGCTGCCGGCGCTGGTGGTGGCGCCCCTGCTGGTCGAGGCGGTCGTGCGGCTGCGGTGAGCCACCGCGGTGCCGCGTCAACGAGCACCGATTGTTCCCGCTTCGTTACCTCAACGGACGACGCGACCGTGCCGAGCGTCATAGCGTTCCACCCCACATGCGTCATGCCCTGACGCGCCGAGCTCGAACAGGAGCCCCATGCAGATCGGCACCCGAGCCGCGGACACCCCGCCGCGGCCACAGACCCGGGGACGCGGAGGCATCCCGAGCCACCGCTCGGTGCTCCGGTTCCTCGCCCCCCTGCTGCTCGCGCTGGTCATCCTCGGCGTCGCGCCGTCCGCCCAGGCCGCTCCTGCGGCCGAGGACGGCTACCGCGTCACCGTGAACCTCCGCGACACCAGCAACGACAACGCCCCCGTGGAGGGCGTCGACATCACCGCGACACCGACGGGCGGTGAGGCCATCGAGGCCACCACCGACGCCGACGGACGCGCCGTGCTCGAGATCCCGGCCGAGTTCCAGGGGGCCACGGTCCTCGTCGAGCTCGACGAGAGCACGCTGCCGGACGGCGCCGCCATGCGCGAGGGCGCTCCCGCCGAGCAGACGGTGACGCTCAACATCTCCACGGTCGGCGTCACGTTCCTCATCGGCGAGGACAACCGCAACGTCATGACGAAGTGGGACCGGGTCCCCGCCAGCATCTACAACGGCCTGCTGTTCGGCCTGATCATGGCGATGGCGGCGCTGGGGCTCTCGATGGTGTTCGGCACCACGGGCCTCACGAACTTCTCGCACGGCGAGCTCGTCACCTTCGGCGCGGTCTGCACCATGCTGCTCAACACGTCGCTGGGGGTGCCGTTCCTGCTGGCCGTCCCCATCACGGTGGTGGCCGCCGTCGGCGTCGGATGGCTCCAGGACAGGTTCCTGTGGGCCCCGCTGCGGCACCGCGGCATCGGACTGATCGCGATGATGATCGTCTCGATCGGTCTGCAGTTCTTCCTGCGCAACTTCTTCGCCTACATCACGGGGTCCCGCACGGAGGTGTACGACGAGTACGCCACCGGCGCCGGCTCCGACTTCGCCGGGCTGTTCACCTACACGACGCGCGACATCGTCATCGCCGGCGTCTGCATCGTCGTCCTCGCCCTGGTGATCGCCGGCCTGTCCTACACCCGCCTCGGTCGGGCGACCCGGGCGGTGGCGGACAACCCCGCGCTGGCCGCGGCCACCGGCATCAACGTCGACCGGGTCGTCTCCACGGTGTGGATGGTGGGCACCGCCCTCGCTGCGCTCGCGGGCACGTTCCTGGCGTTCCAGCTCGGCGTGACCTACCAGATCGGGCAGCTCGTCCTGCTGCTGCTCTTCGCGGCGTGCTGCGTCGGCGGTCTCGGGTCGGTGTGGGGCGCGCTCGTCGGCAGCCTCATCATCGGTGTCCTCATCGAGCTCTCCGCGCTGGTGATCCCGCCGGACCTCAAGAACGCCGGTGCGCTGCTGCTCCTCGTCATCATCCTTCTCGTCCGACCGCAGGGCCTCCTGGGCCGCCGCGAGCGGATCGGCTGAAAGGGATCTCATGGACCTGCTCACCACCCCGCTCCACGACGCGTTCGCGCCCATCGCGATCTCGTACGTGCTCGCCGCCATCGGCCTCAACATCCACTTCGGCTACACGGGCCTGCTGAACTTCGGCCAGGCCGCCTTCGCCGCGGTCGGCGCCTACGGCATGGCCGTGCTCATCGTGTCGTTCGACGTGCCCCTCGTGCCGGCGCTGCTGCTGGCCCTCGTCGGCGCCGTCCTGCTCGCGCTGGTCATGGGTCTGCCGACCCTGCGGCTCCGCGCCGACTACCTGGCGATCGTCACCATCGCCGTCGCCGAGATCGCCCGCCTGATCTTCTCGACGTCGTTCAAGCAGTACTTCAACGCCCGTGACGGCGTGCAGGGCTTCACCGCCGACTTCCGCGCCCTCAACCCGTACGGCGACGGCGCCCTCGGCTTCAGCCGCAACGACCTCTGGGTCATCACCGTCGGCTGGATCCTCGTCGCCCTCGTGCTCGGCTTCGTGTTCCTGCTCATGCGCAGCCCCTGGGGCCGCGTGCTGAAGAGCATCCGCGAGGACGAGGACGCCGTGCGGTCGCTCGGCAAGAACGTCTACAGCTACAAGCTGCAGGCCCTCATCCTCGGTGGCGTCATCGGCGCCCTCGGCGGCTTCGTGGGCGCGCTCGGCAAGGGCTCCGTGCAGCCGGACAGCTTCAACACCGACTTCACGTTCATCGCCTTCACCATGCTGATCCTCGGCGGTGCCGCCCGGGTGATGTCGCCGGTCGTGGGTGCCGTGCTCTTCTGGTTCCTGCTGACCTTCATGGACGTGCTGCTCAAGCGCATCACCGGCGACGGCGGCTTCGTGCCCGGGTGGCTCCTCAACCCGGACCAGACCGGCAACGTGCGGTTCATGATCGTGGGCCTCGTGCTGATGCTGCTCATGATCTTCCGCCCGCAAGGGATCTTCGGCGACAAGAAGGAGCTCGCGATCGATGCCCGCTGACCTCGAGAAGTCCCGCGCCGCGGCCGCGGCCGTCCTGGCCGACGTCGCGCACGAGCCGGGCGCAGCCAAGCCCGACCCCATCGTCGTCGTCGACAACATCACCCGGCAGTTCGGCGGCCTCAAGGCCGTCGACGTGGGCCACCTGGAGATCCAGCGTGGTGTCATCACCGCGCTGATCGGCCCCAACGGTGCCGGCAAGACGACCTTCTTCAACCTCCTCACCGGGTTCGACACCCCCGACACGGGTGAGCGCTACCTCAACGGCAAGTCGCTGAAGCGCGTGGCGGCGTACAAGGTCGCCAAGCTCGGCATGGTCCGCACCTTCCAGCTGACCAAGGTGCTGTCCAAGCTCACCGTGCTGGAGAACATGCGGCTCGGCGCGACCAGCCAGCGGGGCGAGCGGTTCTGGGCCGGTCCCCTGGCGTTCCTGTGGAGCGGCCAGGAGAAGGCCAACACCGAGCGCGCCCGCGAGCTGCTGCGGCGGTTCAAGCTCGACGCCAAGGAGGACGACTTCGCCGGATCGCTCTCGGGCGGCCAGCGCAAGCTGCTCGAGATGGCCCGGGCCCTCATGGTCGAGCCCGAGCTCGTCATGCTCGACGAGCCGATGGCCGGCGTGAACCCCGCGCTCAAGCAGTCGCTGCTGGGTCACGTGAAGTCGCTGCGCGACGAGGGCATGACCGTCCTCTTCGTCGAGCACGACATGGACATGGTCCGCGACATCTCGGACTGGGTCGTCGTCATGGCCGCGGGCGCCGTCATCGCCGAGGGCCCGCCGCACAGCATCATGAGCGACCAGCGCGTCATCGACGCCTACCTGGGCGCCCACCACGACACCGACATCAGCGAGCTCGACCCCGAGGAGATCCTCGCCGAGGCGGAGGCCGAGATCGAGGCCGAGAAGGAGGGCAACGCGTGAACGCCGACCTGAGCAAGGCCGCCGGGGGCGCCGACGAGCGAGCCGAGGCCGCCCGCCGGGCGCACCTCGCCGCCGCCGACGGCGCCGTCCTGCGGGCGGACAACCTGATCGCGGGCTACCTGCCCGGGGTCAACATCCTCAACGGGGCCGACCTCTACTGCCAGCCGGGCGAGCTCGTCGGCATCATCGGCCCCAACGGCGCCGGCAAGTCGACGCTGCTCAAGGCGCTCTTCGGCCTGGTCAAGATCCACACCGGCACGGTCACGCTGCGCGGCGAGGAGGTCACCAACCAGCGGGCGGACAGCCTGGTCACCAAGGGGATCGGCTTCGTGCCGCAGACCAACAACGTGTTCCCCAGCCTCTCCATCGCGGAGAACCTGCAGATGGGCTGCTACCAGGCGCCCAAGAAGTTCGCCGAGCGGTTCGACTTCGTGACGGGGATCTTCCCGGCCCTCGGCACCCGCCGGAACCAGCGAGCCGGCTCGCTGTCGGGCGGCGAGCGGCAGATGGTCGCGATGGGTCGCGCGCTCATGATGGAGCCGTCGGTGCTGCTCCTCGACGAGCCCTCGGCGGGGCTCTCCCCCGCCATGCAGGACGAGGTGTTCGTGCAGACCCGCAACATCAACAAGGCGGGCGTGTCCGTCGTGATGGTCGAGCAGAACGCGGCCCGCTGCCTGCAGATCTGCGACCGCGGCTACGTGCTCGACCACGGCCGCAACGCCTACACGGCCACCGGTCGCGAGCTCGCCAATGACCCCAAGGTCATCGAGCTCTACCTCGGCACCCTGGCGAAGCAGAACACCTGATCCACCGCTCCACCCTGCGCGAAGGGCCCGCCGGCTGACTGCCGGCGGGCCCTTCGTCGTCGGTGCACCCTCCCCCCTCTACCGGTCCAGGCGGGTCGTGGTGTGAGGCCGCCAGTTTCCGCTGGCCTGGCACCACGACCGGGAGGAAGCACCTCCGGTACGCCGCCACTCGCCCCGCGCCGTACCCCTGCGGTCGTGGTGCGAGACCCCCGAAAAGCGACGGCCTCACACCACGACCGGGGGGAGAAGTGTGGGAGCCCGGGGCACAGAGAAGCCCCAGGCCCCCGGAGCGCAGCTCTCCGGGGGCCTGGGGGACGTGCGGCCGGGCGGGTGCCCGGTGGTGTCACGGCATCAGTTGTTGCCGTTGAGACCCGCCTCGACGAGCTCGGGGACGATCTTCTTCGTCTCGTCGAACGCGATCAGGACGATCGCGTCGGGGTCCTCGGCCTTGATGGCCTCGACCTCGGCGGTGTACGTCGCCGCCTCCGGCGAGTAGAGCTGGTAGGAGACGACGGAGCCGCCCGACTGCTCGAAGAAGTCACGGACGTTCTCCGCGAGAGCCTCGCCGTAGGAGTCCTGGCGCGCCAGGATGGCGATGTTCTGCTTGCCGTCACCGCTCAGCGTCGACGCCATGACCTGGCCCTGCAGCACGTCCGAGGGAGCGGTGCGGAAGTAGAGGCCCTGGTCGGCGTAGGTGTCGAACGCGGTCGACGTGTTGGCCGGGGAGATCTGCGCGACACCGGCGCTGGTGATCTTGTCGATGACGCTGAGCGACACCGACGAGGAGGCCGCACCGACGATGACGTCGACGTTGTTCGCGAGGAGCTGGTCGACGGACGTGCCGGCGATGTCCGGCGTGCCGTCACCGGAGTCGGCGGTCGGCAGGGCGACGGCGTCGGCGCCGTTCACGCCGCCGGCCTCGTTGATCTCCTGCACCGCGAGCGCGACGCCCGCGATCTCCGGGGGGCCGAGGAACGCGAGGTCACCGGAGGTCGGCAGGAGGCCGCCCACGGTGAAGACGCCGTCGCCGTCCTCGATCGCCGGGAGCTCCTGGCCCTCGACCGGGTCGGAGTCGGGGATCTCGCCGGTGATGAACTCCTGCGGCGTGTAGGTGTTGTCCGCGCCGTACTGGAAGATGCCGATCGTCGCCGACGTCGGGCTGCCGGTCGAGCTGAAGTCGATCGGGCCGGACACGCCGTCGTAGTCGATGTCGGTGCCCGCGGCGAGCAGCTCGGCGCACGCGGCGAAGTCGGTGCACTTCTCGCCCTCGGCGGACACGTTCTGCAGCTCGCTGGCGATCGCCGTGCCGGAGTCGTTGCCGGCCGCGATCGCGGCGAGGGCCGCGACGACGACGGCGTCGTAGGACTCCGCGCCGTAGGTGAAGTCGGCGAGGTCGGGGTTGACGCCGAGGAGGCGATCACGGAACTCGTCGCCGAGCTCGGAACCGGGGTACGTCGCGCGGACGCCCTCGAGCGTGCCCTCGTCGAAGTCGGCGCTGTAGTCGGCGGTGTTGCCGTCGACGAAGTACCACGAGGGCGCCGACGACGCGTTGTCGTTGCTGTTGCCGCCGTCGCTGTCGTTGCCGCCGTCACCGTCTCCGCCGCCACAACCAGCGGCGACGAGGGACGTCGCGAGCATCGCGACCCCCAGTCGGACCAGGGTGCTGGAACGCTTCATCAAGCCTCCGTCAATCGGATTCCCACGTCGGCACCACGCCGACGTTTGCGTCAACGTAGTCCTCGACGGAGGCTCACGAGCCCCGCTTCCGAGGCCGTTGCCAACTTGTGACCTCGGCCGCCGGTCCCGTGATCCCGGACGCCCCGGGCGGGGCTGTCAGGCGCCGCCGGCGCCCGGGCCGTGGGTGATGACGCCCTCGGCGACCTGCTTCATCGACAGGCGCAGGTCCATGGCGGTCTTCTGGATCCAGCGGAATGCGTCCGGCTCCGTGAGCCCGAGGTCCTCCTGGAGCACGCCCTTGGCGCGGTCGACGAGCTTGCGCGTCTCGAGCCGCTCCGTGAGGTCGCCGACCTCGGCCTCGAGCTGGCTGAGCTCGGCGAACCGGCTGACGGCCATCTCGATCGCCGGGACGAGGTCGCTCGCCGAGAACGGCTTCACCAGGTAGGCCATCGCACCGGCGTCGCGGGCCCGCTCGACGAGCTCGCGCTGGGAGAAGGCCGTGAGGATGACGACGGGGGCGATCCGCTGCGCCGCGATCCGCTCCGCGGCGGCGATCCCGTCGAGCACCGGCATCTTCACGTCGAGCACGACGAGGTCGGGACGCAGCTCCTCGGCCAGCTCGATGGCACGCTGGCCGTCACCGGCCTCCCCCACGACCTCGTAGCCCTCGTCGGCCAACATCTCGGCCAGGTCCATGCGGATCAGCGCCTCGTCCTCGGCGATGACGACACGTCGGGGGGCCAGTGCGCGCTCGTTCACAGGGGGAAGGCTAGCCCGCGCCGTCCGTCGGCGCGGCCTCGGCGTGCGACGCCGGCGTCGGGCGGTGCGTCGCGTTGGTCACGGGATCCGCTACGGTGGCGCAGCCGTCGGCGCCCCGATAGCCCAACGGCAGAGGCGATGGTCTCAAACACCATTCAGTGTGGGTTCGAATCCCACTCGGGGCACTTCTCCACAGCACACGCGTCGGTCGAGCGGAACCGTCGGTGGTGACGTCGACGATGAGCCCATGTACGACGACGCTCGTCGACGCGACGCCCTCCAGCTGTTGTCCACGGGGATGACGCTGTCCGAGGTCTCCCGTCGCACCGGGGTGGCCCGGTCGACCATCCGCACGTGGCGGGACCACGCGCCGGCGCCCGCTCCGTGCCCGCGGTGCGGATCCGGGGACCTCCCCCAGCCGGAGTACGCGGCCCTGCTGGGCTTCTATCTAGGCGACGGGTGCCTCTCCGTGCTGGAGCGCACCACCGCCCTCCGCATCAGCTGCGACGCATCCCTGCCGGGGATCGTGGCGGACGTGACCCGGACGGTGCGCGCCGTCCACCCGTCCCGGCCCTGCTTCCACGTGCGTGCACCGGGGACGACGGTCGTGCAGTCGTCCTGGAAACACTGGCCCTGCCTCTTCCCCCAGCACGGCCCCGGGCGCAAGCACGACCGCCGGATCGTGCTGGAGCCCTGGCAACGGTCGCTGGTCGAGGAGCACCCCGGCGCGTTCCTCCGGGGGCTGTTCCACTCGGACGGCTCCCGGGTGCGCAACTGGGCGAGCCGCCGGGTGGCCGCCACCGGGGAGGTCCGCCGGCACGACTACGCGCGGTGGCAGTTCACCAACCGTTCCGAGGACATCCTGGGGCTCTGCGGCTGGGCGCTGGACCTGGTCGAGGTGCCGTGGCGGAGGTCGTCCGTGACGACGATGAGCGTGTCGCGACGGGCCGCGGTGGCCCGTCTCGACACGCTCATCGGGGAGAAGCGGTGATGCGTCGAGGCTCAGCCCCGGCGGTAGGCGGGCGCCACCTCGTTGATCGCGTCGCCCATCTTGTGCACGCGCAGCGCGTTGGTGGAGCCCGGGATGCCCGGGGGCGCTCCGGCGATGATGACGACGAGGTCGCCCTCCTTGACGCGCTGGATGCGGAGCAGTGCCTCGTCGACCTGGCGCACCATCTCGTCGGTGTGCTCGACGGGAGCGGTCTTGAAGGTCTCGACGCCCCACACCGCCGCCAGCTGCGACCGGGTCGACGCCAACGGCGTGAAGGCCAGGATGGGGATCGGGCCGCGGTAGCGCGCCACGCGCCGCGCGGAGTCGCCGCTCTGCGTGAAGGCGACGAGGTACTTCGCCCCGACCCGCTCGGCGACCTGCGCCGCGGCCAGCGCGATGATGCCGCCCTTGGTGTGGGGGTCCCAGTCGAGGGCGCGGATGTCGCTGGCCGCGTGGCGGTCGGCGCTCTCGATGATGCGCGCCATCGTCTCGACGGCCGTCACGGGGTAGTCGCCGACGCTGGTCTCCCCCGACAGCATCACGGCGTCGGCGCCGTCGAGCACGGCGTTCGCGACGTCGGAGGTCTCCGCGCGGGTCGGCGCGGGCGCCGTGATCATCGACTCCAGCATCTGGGTCGCGACGATCACCGGCTTCGCGTTGGTGCGCGCCAGGTCGACGATCCGCTTCTGGTGGAACGGCACGTCCTCGAGCGGGCACTCCACGCCGAGGTCGCCGCGCGCGACCATGAACGCGTCGAAGGCCTGGACGATGTCCTCGAGGTTCTCGAGCGCCTGGGGCTTCTCGATCTTGGCGATGATCGGGACCGTGCGGCCCTCCTCCGCCATGATCGCCCGCACGTCGTCGGCGTCGGCGGCGTTGCGCACGAAGCTCAGCGCGACGAAGTCGACGCCGATGCGGAGCGCCCAGCGCAGGTCCTGGATGTCCTTGTCCGAGAGCGCGGGCACGGACACCGCGACGCCGGGGAGGTTGATGCCCTTGTGGTCGGAGACCTTGCCGCCGACCAGCACCTCGACCTCGACGTCGGTGTCCGTCTTCGACACGACGCGCAGCTTGATCTTGCCGTCGTCGATGAGGAGCGGGTCGCCGGGCTTCACGTCGCCGGGCAGGCCCTTGTAGGTCGTGCCGCAGATCGAGGCGTCACCGTCGACGTCACGCGTGGTGATGCACCAACTCTGGCCCCGGCGCAGCACGACCGGGCCCTCCGAGAAGGTCTCCAGGCGGATCTTGGGCCCCTGGAGGTCGGCCAGGATGCCCACGCCACGACCACTGGAGTCGGAGGCCTGCCGGACCAGCCGGTAGTTCTCCTCGTGGTCGGCGTGGGTGCCGTGGCTCATGTTGAGACGCGCGACATCCATGCCGGCATACACCAGCTCCTGGATGCGGCGGGCCCCGGCCGTTGCCGGCCCCAACGTACAGACGATCTTCGCTCGGCGCACAGGACGACCCTACTGCTCCCGGCTCGCCCCCGTGGCACCGCACCTTGAACGTTCCAACAATCTTTCCCGAGGACGCCGACGGGCCGGCACCCCGAGGGGTGCCGGCCCGTCTGACGGAGCTCCGCTCAGACGACCAGGGGCCGCTCGGTCGACTTGATCGGGGCCGGCAGGGAGGTCGAGCCCGTCAGGTACTCGTCCACCGCGGCGGCCGCCGCGCGACCCTCGGCGATCGCCCAGACGATGAGCGACTGACCGCGGCCGGCGTCGCCGGCGGCGAAGACACCGGGCACCGACGTCTGGTACGTCGGGGTGCGGCGCACGTTGCCCCGCTCGTCCAGCTCGAGGTCGAGCTGCTGGACGACCGTGTTCGTCTCCGGGCCCGTGAAGCCCATGGCGAAGAGCACGAGGTCGGCCGGGATCTCCCGCTCGGTGCCCTCGATCTCCGCGAGCTTGCCGCCCTCGAAGGTGACGTCCACAAGACGGAGCGCCCGGACGTTGCCGTCCTCGTCACCGATGAACTCCTTGGTGGAGACCCCGTAGACGCGGTCGCCGCCCTCCTCGTGGGCCGAGGAGACGCGGAACAGCATCGGGTACGTCGGCCACGGCTGGGCCGACGGACGGCTCTCGCCGGGCTGCGGCATGATCTCGAGCTGCGTGATCGACGCGGCACCCTGGCGGATCGACGTGCCGAGGCAGTCGGCGCCGGTGTCACCGCCGCCGATGATGACGACGTGCTTGTCGTCGGCCCGGATCTGGCCCTCGACGGTCTCGCCGAGCGCCACCCGGTTGGCCTGCGGCAGGAACTCCATGGCCTGGTGGATGCCGGCGAGCTCGCGGCCGGGCACCTGGAGGTCGCGCGGGACCGTGGCACCGGTGGCGACGACGACCGCGTCGTACCGCGCCTTGAGCTGCTCCCCCGTCACGTCGACGCCGACCTCGACGCCCGCCCGGAAGATGGTGCCCTCGCGGCGCATCTGGTCGAGGCGGCGGTCGATGTGCCGCTTCTCCATCTTGAACTCGGGGATGCCGTAGCGGAGCAGGCCGCCGATCTTGTCGGCCCGCTCGTAGACGGCCACCGTGTGGCCGGCGCGCGTCAGCTGCTGGGCGGCGGCGAGACCCGCGGGACCCGAGCCGATGACCGCGACGGTCTTGCCCGAGAGCCACTCCGGCGGCTGGGGCGCCACGGTGCCGGACTCCCAGGCCCGGTCGATGATCGAGACCTCGACGTTCTTGATGGTCACCGGGTCCTGGTTGATGCCCAGCACGCAGGCGGTCTCGCAGGGCGCCGGGCAGAGGCGACCGGTGAACTCCGGGAAGTTGTTCGTCGCGTGGAGGCGCTCGATCGCGTCGCTCCAGTCGTCGCGCCAGACCAGGTCGTTCCACTCCGGGATGATGTTGCCCAGCGGACAGCCCTGGTGGCAGAACGGGATGCCACAGTCCATGCAGCGACCCGCCTGCGGCGTGATGATCGGCAGCAGCGCGCGGCCGATCCCGTCGGGGTAGACCTCGTTCCAGTCGTTGACCCGCTCGTCGACCGGGCGACGCGTCGCGACCTTGCGGCCCTCCTTGAGGAAGCCCTTCGGGTCAGCCATGCAGCACCTCCATGATCCGGGCGGCCGTCTGGTCCTCGTCGAGTCCCTCGGCCTCAGCCTCTGCGCGGGCGTCCAGCACCCGCTTGTAGTCACGCGGCATCACCTCGGTGAAGCGAGCCACGGCGGCCGGCCAGTCGGCGAGCAGCTGCTCGGCGACCTCCGACCCGGTCTCCTCGAAGAACGCCCGGACGTAGCCGTGCAGCTCCTCGACGGCGTCGCCCTCGACGGCACGCAGGTCGACGAGCTCGCCGTTGACCCGCTGCTGCTTGAGGTCGAGCACCCACGCGATGCCGCCCGACATGCCCGCCGCCAGGTTGCGGCCGGTCTTGCCGAGCACGACGACACGGCCGCCGGTCATGTACTCGAGCGCGTGGTCGCCCACGCCCTCGGTCACGACCAGGGCACCCGAGTTGCGCACGCAGCACCGCTCGCCCACGCCACCGCGAATGAAGATCTCGCCGGACGTCGCGCCGTACGCGATCGTGTTGCCGGCGATGATCTGCTCCTCGGAGCGGAACGTGGCCGCGCGGTCCGGGCGGATGACGATGCGACCGCCCGAGAGGCCCTTGCCGACGTAGTCGTTGCCGTCGCCCTCGAGACGCAGGGTGATGCCCCGCGGCACGAACGCGCCGAACGACTGGCCGGCGGAGCCGGTGAGCGTGATGTCGATCGTGCCCTCGGGCAGGCCCTCGCCGCGGTAGCGCTTCGTCACCTCGTGGCCGAGCATCGTGCCGACCGTGCGGTTGACGTTGCGCACCTCCAGCTGGGCGCGCACGGGCTCGCCGCTCTCCAGCGCGGGCGCGGCGATCGCGATGAGCTCGTTGTCGAGCGCCTTCTCCAGGCCGTGGTCCTGCGTCTTCGTGCAGCGCAGGTCCTGGTCGGGGAACATCGCGTTGTCGGGCACGTGGAGGATCGGCGCCAGGTCGAGCCCGGAGGCCTTCCAGTGGTCGACCGCGCGCTCGACGTCGAGGGCACCGACCTGGCCGACGGCCTCGTCGATGCTGCGGAAGCCCAGCTCGGCGAGCAGCTCCCGCACCTCCTCGGCGATGTAGGTGAAGAAGTTGACGACGTACTCCGCCTTGCCGCTGAAGCGCTCGCGCAGCACCGGGTTCTGCGTCGCGACGCCGACCGGGCAGGTGTCGAGGTGGCAGACCCGCATCATGATGCAGCCCGACACGACGAGCGGCGCGGTGGCGAAGCCGAACTCCTCGGCGCCCAGGAGCGCGGCGATGACGACGTCGCGACCCGTCTTGAGCTGGCCGTCCGCCTGCACGACGATCCGGTCGCGCAGCCCGTTGAGGAGCAGCGTCTGCTGCGCCTCCGCGAGGCCGAGCTCCCAGGGACCGCCCGCGTGCTTGAGCGACGTCAGCGGGGACGCACCCGTGCCGCCGTCGTTGCCGGAGATGAGCACGACGTCCGCGTGGGCCTTCGACACACCCGTCGCGACCGTGCCGACGCCGACCTCCGAGACGAGCTTGACGTGCACGCGCGCGCTCGGGTTGGCGTTCTTGAGGTCGTGGATCAGCTGCGCCAGGTCCTCGATGGAGTAGATGTCGTGGTGCGGCGGCGGGCTGATGAGGCCCACGCCCGGCGTCGAGTGCCGGGTCTTCGCGACCCACGGGTACACCTTGTGACCGGGCAGCTGGCCGCCCTCGCCGGGCTTCGCGCCCTGCGCCATCTTGATCTGGATGTCGTCGGCGTTCGTCAGGTACTCGCTCGTGACGCCGAAGCGGCCGGAGGCGACCTGCTTGATCGAGCTGCGGCGCTCGGGGTCGTAGAGCCGGTCCGGGTCCTCGCCGCCCTCACCGGTGTTCGACTTCGCGCCGAGCCGGTTCATGGCGATGGCGAGGGTCTCGTGCGCCTCCTGCGAGATCGAGCCGTAGGACATCGCACCCGTCGAGAAGCGCTTGACGATCGCCTCGACCGGCTCCACCTCGTCGATGGAGATCGGCGCGCGGCCGCCCTGCTCGGCGCTCTTGAAACGGAACAGGCCCCGGAGCGTCATGAGGCGCTCGGACTGCTCGTCGACGCGCGACGTGTACTGCTTGAACACGTCGTACCGCCCCGCCCGCGTGGCGTGCTGGAGGCGGAAGACCGTCTCGGGGTCGAACAGGTGGGGCTCGCCCTCGCGGCGCCACTGGTACTCGCCGCCGATCGCCAGCTCGCGGTGCGAGGGGGCGACGCCGGTGCGCGGGTACGCCGCGGCGTGACGCAGCGCGACCTCCTGGGCGATCGTGTCGATGCCGACGCCGCCCAGCTTCGAGGTGGTGCCGGCGAAGTACTGCTCCACGAAGTCCTGGGACAGGCCCACGGCCTCGAAGATCTGCGCACCCGTGTAGGACGCGACCGTCGAGACGCCGATCTTGCTCATGACCTTGAGGACGCCCTTGCCGAGCGCCTTGACGAGGTTCTTGACCGCGACCTGCGGGTCGGCGGAGACGTAGTAGCCCGCCCGGGCCAGGTCCTCGACCGACTCCATGGCGAGGTACGGGTTGACCGCGGCCGCGCCGTACCCGACGAGCAGCGCGACGTGGTGCACCTCGCGGACGTCGCCGGCCTCGACGAGGAGGCCCACCTGGGTGCGCGTCTTCTCCCGCACGAGGTGGTGGTGGACCGCGCCCGTCAGCAGCAGCGACGGGATCGGCGCGAGCTCGCTGGTCGAGTGGCGGTCGGAGAGCACGATGATGCGGGCCCCCTCGGCGATCGCCGTGCTGACCTCGGCGCAGATCTCCGCGATGCGGTCGGCCATGGCCGCGCCGCCACCCTCGACCTCGTAGAGGCCGCGGGCGACGTGGGTGACGAAGCCGGGCCGGTCGCCGTCACGGTTGATGTGACGGATCTTGGCGAGCTCGTCGTTGTCGATCACGGGGAACGGCAGCACGATCTGGCGGCACGACTCCGGGCCGGGGGCCAGCAGGTTGGCCTCGGGGCCGATCGAGCCGTTGAGGGAGGTGACGAGCTCCTCGCGGATGGCGTCGAGCGGCGGGTTCGTGACCTGCGCGAAGAGCTGCGAGAAGTAGTCGAACAGCATCCGCGGCTTCTCGCTGAGCGCGGCGATGGGCGTGTCGGTGCCCATGGAGCCGATGGGCTCGGCGCCGGTGTTCGCCATCGGGGTGAGGAGGACGCGGAGCTCCTCCTCCGTGTAGCCGAAGATCTGCTGACGACGCGTCACCGAGGCGTGCGTGTGCACGATGTGCTCGCGCTCGGGCACGTCCTTGAGGTGGAGGAGGCCGTCGGCCAGCCAGTCGGCGTAGGGCTGCTCCGCCGCGAGGGTCGACTTGATCTCCTCGTCCTCGACGATGCGGTGCTCCGCGGTGTCGACGAGGAACATCTTGCCGGGCTGCAGGCGGCCCTTGCGCACGACGGTGGCGGGGTCGATGTCGAGCACGCCGACCTCGGAGGCCAGGACGACGAGACCGTCGTCGGTGACCCAGAACCGGGAGGGGCGCAGGCCGTTGCGGTCGAGCGTGGCGCCGATCTGCGTGCCGTCGGTGAAGACGACGCAGGCGGGGCCGTCCCAGGGCTCCATCATCGAGGAGTGGAACTCGTAGAACGCGCGCTTGGCGTCGTCCATCTCGCCGTGGTTCTCCCACGCCTCGGGGATCATCATCAGCACCGAGTGCGGCAGGCTGCGACCACCGAGGTGGAGCAGCTCGAGCACCTCGTCGAACGACGCGGAGTCCGACGCACCCGGGGTGCAGATCGGGAACAGCCGGTCGAGGTCGCCGGGGATGACGTCCGAGGCCAGGAGCGCCTCGCGGGCCCGCATCCAGTTGCGGTTGCCCATGACCGTGTTGATCTCGCCGTTGTGCGCGATGAACCGGAACGGGTGGGCCAGCGGCCAGCTCGGGAAGGTGTTGGTGGAGAAGCGCGAGTGCACGACACCGATCGCCGACGCCATCCGCTCGTCGCGGAGGTCGGGGAAGAAGTGGTCGAGCTGGTCCGTCGTGAGCATGCCCTTGTAGACCGTGGTGCGGCTCGAGAGCGACGCGAAGTAGGCCTCGGTCTGCCGCTCGGCCCGCTTGCGCACGCAGAAGGCGAGGCGCTCGAGCGCGAGGCCCGTCACGGACGCGTCGGCCGGGGCGATGAACAGCTGGCTGAACGTCGGCATGACACCGAGCGCCATCGAGCCCAGCACGCTCGGCTCCACCGGGACGTCGCGCCACCCGAGCACACGGGCACCCTCGGCGGCCGCGATCTCCTCGATCGTCGTGCGCGTCTTCGCCAGGTCGTCGGCGTCGGCCGGCAGGAAGCCCATGCCCACGGCGTACGACCCCGCGGCCGGCAGCTCGAAGTCGGTGACGGAGCGCAGGAAGGCGTCCGGCACCTGCAGGAGGATGCCGGCGCCGTCGCCGGAGTTGACCTCGGCGCCGGCGGCGCCGCGGTGGTCGAGGTTGCGGAGCGCCTGGAGCGCCTTGGCCACGATGTCGTGGCTGGCCTCACCGGTCATCGTGGCCACGAAGGCGACGCCGCAGGCGTCGTGCTCGAACCTGGGGTCGTAGAGCCCTTGGGCCTCGGGGATCGCGTGCGAGATGGGCACGGATGCGTCTCCCGTCGTCGGGGTCCGGCACGCGAGGAGCGCGGGCCGGACGATCAGTGGTGCTGGAGCGGGCCGCGGGGGAAGGCCCGGCGAACGACTGCGTTCGCTCGGGCTGCATGACCTCCGGGATCCGCGGGAGGGACGACGTTGGCCCTGCGCGCGCTGAGGTTACCACCGTGAAACAGTTCGGTCGCGTTCCGGGCACGCGACGGGGGTAGGGCGCGGGTCACTCCCGCTCGGTCGTGGCCCCCGGCTCGACGTCGGCCCCCGTGTCGGTCTTCGCGTCGGTCTTCGCGTCGGCCTTCGTGTCGGCCTTCGTGTCGGCCTTCCCGTCGGCCACCGTCGCGGGCCGCTCGAACCCGTCGACGTACACCTCCTCCTCGCGTCCCCGGCCGCGCGTGACGACCAGGTAGGCCACGGCGCCGACGAACAGGATGATCGAGGTCCAGACGTTCCAGCGGAGGCCGAGCACGTTCTCCAGCTGCACGTCGTCGATCCGGAGCATCTCGTTCCAGACGCGGCCCGTCGTGTAGGCGACCACGTAGAGCGCGAGCACCCGACCGTGACCGAGCCGGAGGCGCCGATCGAGCACGATCAGCACCGCGAAGGCGGCGAGGTTCCACAGGCACTCGTAGAGGAACGTGGGGTGGAACGTCGTGCCGGGCGCGAAGCCGGCGGCGCGGGCGACGGCGTCGCTGACCTCGAGGCCCCACGGGAGGTCGGTGGGCTTGCCGAACAGCTCCTGGTTGAACCAGTTGCCCCAGCGCCCGATGGCCTGCGCCACGAGCAGGCCGGGGGCGAGCGCGTCGGCCAGGGGCAGGAACCGGATGCCGCGGCTGCGCGCGCCGATCCAGGCACCGACGCCGCCGAGGGCGATCGCGCCCCAGATGCCGAGACCGCCGTTCCAGACGTAGAGCGCCTCGATCGGGCGCCGGCCCTCCCCGAAGTAGAGCTCCCAGTCGGTGGCCACGTGGTAGAGCCGCCCGCCGACGATGCCGAACGGCACGGCCCAGATGGCGATGTCCATGACCTCGCCGGCCGTGCCCCCGCGGGCGACCCACCGCTTCTCGCCGATCCAGATGGCGGCGGCGACGCCGAGGATGATGCACAGCGCGTACCCGCGCAGCGGCACCGGACCGAGGTGCCAGACCCCCTCGGACGGGCTCGGGATCGACAGCGGCACGGCCAGGAGCGAGCCGAGGGCGGCGTTCAGCATGGCGCCCATCATGGCGGGTCAGGAGGCCGGACGGCTCAGCAGGGTGGCGAGGTCCACGGCGAGGTCGTGGGGGGAGGTGTCCCGCAGCCACAGCATCGGGACGGTGTCGTCCGCGTCGACGGCGTTGACCTGGTCGTTGTGGGTGACGTCGTAGCCGCCGCTGGCGAGCCGGACGCCCTCCTCGAAGTAGACGTGGAAGCTCTGGGCCGCCGTCTGCAGGGAGGCCAGGTCGCCGGTGATGCCGACGAACCCGGGGTCGAAGCGCTCGAGGTAGGTGCGCAGCGTCGTCACGTCGTCCCGCGCGGGGTCGGTCGTCACGAAGAGCACCTGCACCCGCTCGCGGTCGGCCTCGTCGAGCCGCGCCAGGGCGTTGGCGATGTTGGCGAGGACCATCTGGCAGATGTCCGGGCAGTTGCTGTAGCCGAAGAACACCAGCGTGAGGTCGGCATCGGTGTCCTCGGTGAGCGAGAACGGCGTGCCCTCCGGCGCGCTCCCCCGGGTCGAGACCAGCGGGGGGCCGGCCACCGTGTACGGCTGGTCCAGCACCAGGCCGTACATCGAGTCGTCGGTCAGGTCGGCGCCCACCATGGGGTTGAGCGGCTCGGACTGCCCGCCGCACGCGGCGAGGACCGCGAGCACGAGCGACCCCGCCACCGCGGCGCAGCGGCGGCGCAGCCGCACGGCGGGGCGGGGGTCAGGCACCGCCGGCGTCCCCACGGCGTACGCCGGCCGCGAGGTCCTCCGTGAGCGTGCGCAGCGCGGCCAGTCCGGCGGCCCGGTCGGTGCCGGCGTCGAGCAGCGTGCGCACGAACGCCGAGCCGACGATGACGCCGTCGGCGTAGGCCGCCACCACCGCTGCCTGGTCGCCGTTCGAGACGCCGAGGCCGACACCCACCGGGAGGTGGGCATCCTTCGGCTGGAGGGCCCGGGCCCGGGTGACCAGCGGACCCGCGAGGTCGCTCGTGGTGGTGCGGGCCCCGGTCACGCCCATGACGGCGGTCGCGTAGACGAACCCGCGCGACGCCGCGGTCGTCATCGCGACCCGCTCGTCGGTGGACGACGGAGCCACGAGGAAGACCTTGTCGAGGTCGTGCGCGTCGGCCGCGGCGATCCACGCGTCGCCCGCGTCAGGCGTGATGTCGGGCGTGATGAGGCCCGCGCCGCCCGCGGAGGCGAGGTCGGCGGCGAACCGCTCGACGCCGTAGCGCTCGACGGGGTTCCAGTACGTCATCACGAGCGTCGGCGTGCCCGTCGCCGCGACCGCCTCGACGGTGCGGAGCACGTCGGTCGTGCGGCAGCCGGCGTCCAGGGCCTGCTGGGCCGCGGCCTGGATGGTGGGGCCGTCCATCACCGGGTCGCTGTAGGGCAGCCCGATCTCGATGACGTCGCACCCGGCGTCGACCATCACGTGCAGCGCGTCGACGGCGCCGGGGACGTCGGGGAAACCCGCGGGCAGGTAGCCGATGAGGGCGGCGCGGCCCTCCGACCGGGCGCGCTCGAAGGCGGGGGTGGTGCTCACGCCTCCACGTCCTTCTGCGCGTCGCCCAGCCCGAACCACTCGATGGCCGTGCCCATGTCCTTGTCGCCGCGGCCCGAGAGGTTGATGAGCACGATCGCCTCCGGCCCCTTCGTCGCGGCCAGCTCGCGGGCCACGTCGAGGGCGCCCGAGACGGCGTGCGCCGACTCGATCGCGCAGATGATGCCCTCGGTGCGGGCCAGGAGCGCCATGGCCTCCATCGCGGCTGCGTCGGTGACCGGCGCGTACCGCGCCCGACCGATGTGCGCCAGGTGCGAGTGCTGCGGACCGACGCCCGGGTAGTCGAGGCCCGCCGAGATCGAGTGCGACTCGACCGTCTGGCCGTCCTCGTCCTGGAGCAGGTAGGTGCGCGCCCCGTGGAGGACGCCCGAGCCGCCCGCCGTGATCGTGGCCGCGTGCCGGCCCGTCTCGACCCCGTCGCCGCCGGGCTCGAAGCCCCAGATCGCGACCTCCTCGTCGTCGAGGAAGCCCGCGAACAGGCCGATCGCGTTGGAACCGCCGCCGACGCACGCGGCGATCGCGTCGGGCAGGCGACCGTAGCGCTCCAGCACCTGGGCCCGTGCCTCGTCACCGATGCCGCGGCAGAACTCGCGCACCATCGTCGGGAACGGGTGCGGACCGGCGGCCGTGCCGAAGAGGTACGCCGTGTGGTCCACGCTCGAGACCCAGTCGCGGAACGCCTCGTTGATCGCGTCCTTCAGCGTGCCGCTGCCGGTGTCGACCGCGATGACCTCCGCGCCCAGCAGCTGCATGCGGGCGACGTTGAGGGCCTGCCGCCGGGTGTCGACCGCGCCCATGTAGACGGTGCAGTCGAGCCCCAGGTAGGCCGCCGCCGTCGCGCTGGCCACGCCGTGCTGACCGGCGCCGGTCTCGGCGATGACGCGCTTCTTGCCCATCCGCTTGGTCAGCAGCGCCTGGCCGAGCACGTTGCGGATCTTGTGGGCGCCCGTGTGGTTGAGGTCCTCCCGCTTGAGGAGCACGCGGCAGCCGACCTGCTCGGAGAGGCGCGTGGCCTCGTAGAGCGCGCTCGGGACGTTCGCGTAGTCGCGCAGGATCGCCTCGAACTCGCCGATGAACGACGGGTCGGCCATCGCCTCGGTCCAGGCGGCCGTCAGCTCGTCGAGGGCGGCGAGCAGGGCCTCCGGCATGAACCGGCCACCCCACTGCCCGCCCTCGCCGAAGTAACCGCGGTCGTCCGCGTCGTACCGGCTCGTCGAGGTCATCGGGATGCTCCTCCGGCGGCCACGAGGCCGCTCATCGCGCGGACGGCGGCCGTGGGGTCGCCGTCCTTCACCAGGGTCTCGCCGACGAGCACCGCGCGGGCGCCCTCGGCGACGTAGCGCTCGACGTCGCCGACCCCGCCCACACCGGACTCGGCGACGAGCACCCGGTCGGAGGGGACGAGCGGCGCGAGGCGGCCGAACACGTCGGCGTCGATGGCCAGGGTCTTGAGGTCGCGGGCGTTGACGCCCACGAGCGGCGCCCCGAGCGCGACGGCCCGCTCGGTCTCGGCCTCGTCGTGCACCTCGACGAGCGCGGTCATCCCGAGCTCGCGGGCCAGGTCGTGCAACCGGCGGAGGGTGTCGTCGTCCAGCGCGGCCACGATGAGCAGCACGAGGTCGGCGCCCCACGCCCGGGCCTCGACGATCTGGTAGTCCGTCACGGTGAAGTCCTTGCGGAGCACGGGCACGTCGACCGCGGCCCGCACCGCCGCCAGGTCGGCCAGCGAGCCGCCGAACCGCCGCTCCTCCGTGAGCACGCTGATCGCGGCCGCACCCCCCGCGGCGTACGCCGAGGCGAGCACCACGGGGTCGGGGATGTCCGCCAGGTGCCCCTTGCTGGGGCTGCGCCGCTTGACCTCCGCGATGACGCTCGACCCGGGGGCGGCGAGCGCCGGCATCGGGTCGAGCGCGGGAGCCACGTCGGCGAGACGGGCCCGCAGCTCCGCCAGCGGCAGGGCGGCCTCGCGCCGGGCGAGGTCCTCGCGGACCCCCGCGACGATGTCGTCGAGGACGGTCACGAGGGTCAGTGCTTCTCCTCGTGCAGGCCCATCTTGGCCATCACGAGGAAGAGGAAGAACGAGCCGACGGCGAGCGCCAGGCCCACGTAGAACACCGGCAGGCTGATGGGGTCGAGCATGAGGCCGACGGCACCCACGACGAAGCCGACCATCGCCACCGACACCCCGGTCCAGGCCGCGGGGGTGTTGCCGTGGTTGTTGGCCATCGTGTGCTCCTCGGTGATCGGGTTCGAGCGGTCGGGCGAGCCGTGCGGCCCGGGGTCCATCCTAGAGCCGCGGCGGGCGGCTCAGCGCGTGGGGTCGTGCCCCTCGTCGAGCGCCTTCCACAGGTCGAGCGACGTGCGGGGCTGCTCGACGGCGGCGGCCTCGGTGGCGTCGGCGGGCGCGTCGTACCGCGACCCCATCTCCGGCCAGGCCGGAGCCAGGCGCACGGCCGCGGCGGCGGCCAGCGCGACGACGACGGCGGCCGCGCCGGTCACGAACAGCCAGGGCGCCAGGGTCGGCTCGACCGACTGGCCCGTGCTCGCCAGCTGGGCGGCGACGTCGTCGGGGAGCGTGCGTGCGCCCGTGACGACCGTGGCCACGACCCCGAGGGCGGTGACGACCGCCAGCACGGCGACGGCGCGCCGGAACCAGCGGCGCGTCACCAGCACGACGCCCCAGCACGCCAGCAGCACGAGGCCGAGGGCGCCCGCCAGCGGGGACGTGCCGAGGTCGGCGGTGGTGGCCATGCCGCTCTGGCCGAGCCCGTTCACGCCGCCGGTCGCACCGCCGGTGTCGACCCACGCCCGGGTGCCACCGAAGGCGACGAGACCGCTCGCCGCCAGGCCGAGGAGCACGACCGGGCCGAAGGTCCGTCGTGCGTCGCCCGTCATGCCGGACCCAGCCGCACGGCGTCGAAGCACGTGCGGTCGCCCGTGTGGCAGGCCGCGCCCTCCTGGTCCACCTTCACCAGCAGGGTGTCGCCGTCGCAGTCGAGCCGCACGTCCTTCACCCACTGGCGGTGGCCGGAGGTCTCGCCCTTCACCCAGTACTCCTGGCGCGAGCGCGACCAGTACGTCGCGCGACCGGTGCCGAGCGTGCGGGCGAGGGCCTCGTCGTCCATCCAGCCGAGCATGAGCACCTCGCCGGTGTCGTGCTGCTGCACGACGGCGGGGACGAGCCCGTCGGCGGTGCGCTTGAGACGGGCGGCGATCTCGGGGGCCAGGCTGCTCACCGGTCCAGTATCCCCGCTGGCGGTCGTGGTCCCGACCCCGCTCACGAGGCCACCGCCCGCTGTGCGACCCAGGAGGCGTGGAGCCGGGCGTAGACCGACCCCTCCTCGGCCACGAGCTCCGCGTGGGGCCCGTGCTGGACGATGCGACCCGCGTCGACGACGACGACGTCGTCGGCCTTCTCCGCCGTCGAGAGCCGGTGGGCGATCGTGATGGCGGTGCGTCCGGCCATCAGGCGCTCCAGCGCGCGGTTGATGCGCATCTCGAGCGCCGGGTCGACGGCGCTCGTCGCCTCGTCGAGCACGAGGAGGTCGGGGTCGGCCAGGTGCGCGCGCAGCAGCGCGACGAGCTGCCGCTCCCCCGCCGAGAGGGACTCGCCCCGCTGGCCCACCCGGGTGTGCACCCCGTCGGGCAGGCCGGCGATCCAGTCGTCCAGCCCGATCTCGGCGGCGGCGGCGAGCACCCGCGCCTCGTCAGCGGAGAGGTCGCCGTAGCGTGCGTTGGCGAGCACCGTGTCGTCGAACAGGAACCCCTCCTGCGGCACGAGCACGACCCGACGGCGCAGCGACGATCCGCGCACCTCGCGCAGGTCGAGGCCGTCGAGGCGGACGGACCCCGACGTCGGGTCGACGAGCCGCGTGAGCAGCTTGGCGATGGTGGACTTGCCCGAGCCGGTCTCGCCCACGACGGCCACGCGGCGTCCGGCGGCGATCGAGAGCGACACGTCGCGCAGGACCGGCTCGCCGCCCGGGTAGGCGAACCAGACGTCGTCGAGCTCGACGTCGACGGCCCGGTCGGGGAGGTTCGCGCCCTCCGGACCCGGGTCGACGAGCTCGGCCGGGGTGTCGAGGAGGCCGATGACGCGACGCCACCCGGCGATCGCGTTCTGGGCGTCGGTGAGGATCTGCGTGCCCATCTGCACGGGGCCGACGAACAGCGTGACGAGGAAGGCGAACGCCAGGATCTCGCCCGCCGTCATCCGACCGGCGATGCCGAGCAGCACGCCGATGACGATGACGCCGGCGTTGGCGAGGCCGGCGGAGATGCCGCCGAGGGAGAACGACACCGCGGTGAAGCCCTGGGCGCGCACGGCGGCTGCCCGGTAGGTGTCGATGGCGGTGTCGATGCGGGCCTGGGTGCGCCCCTCGACCGCGTAGGACCGCACCACCGCGGCGCCCACGACCGGCTCGGCGATCGCGGAGAGCATGAGCCCCACCTGGCGGCGGACCACGCCGTACGCCTCCGAGAGCCGGCGCTGGAAGTACCGCAGCGACAGGAAGAGGGGCGCGAAGCAGAGCCAGACCACGAGGGTCAGCTCCCAGCTGTAGACCGCCATCACGATCGTCGCGACGACCACCTGGCCGACGCTCACCACGAGCAGCACGCCGCCGAACACGATGAACTGGCTGACCTGGTCGATGTCGCTCGTCACCCGGGACACCAGGGACCCGCGCCGCTCCGTGTCCTGCGTGCCCAGCGGCAGGTCGTGCACGTGGCGGAACGCCTTGACCCGCAGCGACGAGAGCCCCGTCTCGGCGGCGCGGAAGAGGCGGTAGGTCATCAGGTAGGACGCCACGCCCGTCGCGACCACGGCGACGGTGGCGAGGAGCGCCATCACGACGGTGAACCGGACGTCGGTGCCGCCGGGGGCGTTGATGCCCCGGTCGAGCGTCTGCTGCACGGCGACGGGCACGACGACCTGGCCGGCCGTGGCCAGGACGGCGAGCAGCAGCGTCACCCGGATGCCGTGGGCCAGCTCCGGCGAGTGCCGCACCCCGCGTCGGATGGTCGCGATCGCGCCGATCTCCTCGCCGGAGACGACGGCGGTGGCGGCCCGGGCGCGTGCCGAGCCCGGGGTCGGGGCGCTGGCCGGACCGGGCGTCGTCGTGCTCATCGGAGCGCCTCCTCGGCGGGGCTCGACGCGCGGTCCGGTGAGTCCGGCGCCTCGGGGTCGTGGTCGTAGGCGGTCACGATCCGCGCGTAGGCCGCGTTGCGCGTCAGGAGCTCGTCGTGCGGCCCCTGGTCGACGACGCGGCCCTCGTCGAGGAAGACGACCTCGTCGGCGAGGCCGATGGTGGCCTTGCGGTAGGCGACCACCACGAGCGTGGTGCCCGCGGCGGGCGCGTCGTGCTCCGGGTCGTCGCTGCGCAGCGCCGCGAGGATGCGCGCCTCCACCTCCGGGTCGACGGCCGAGGTCGCGTCGTCGAGCACGAGCAGGCGGGGGCGCCGCACGAGCGCCCGGGCGAGGGAGAGGCGCTGCCGCTGGCCGCCCGACAGGGTGGTGCCCCGCTCCCCCAGCTCGGTGTCGAGACCGGCGGGCAGCCGGCGCACGAAGTCGGCGGCCTGCGCGGTCTCGAGCGCCGCCCACACCTCGGCGTCGTCGACGTCGAGACCCAGCGCCACGTTGCCGCGCACCGTGTCGTCGAACAGGAAGGCGGTCTGCTGGACCACGGCGACGGCGTCGGCGAGCGCGCCGTAGGCCAGGTCGCGCAGGTCGGTGCCGTCCACCCGCAAGGCTCCCGCCTGCGGGTCGACGAGGCGGGTCAGCAGAGAGGTCAGCGTGCTCTTGCCGGCGGCCGTCGGCCCGACGACCGCGACGGTGCGCCCCGGCTCGACCGTGAAGCTGACGTCGCTGAGCACGGGCGCGTCCGCGGCGTACCCGAAGCGGACGCCCTCGACCTCCAGCCGCGCACCGGGGCCGGGGCTCGCGAGACGGTCGTCGCCGAAGTCGAGGCCACCCTCGGCGTGCAGCACGCGCCGCACGCGGTCGTAGCCCACGACGCTGCGCGGCAGGTCGCCCAGGAGCCAGCCGATGGAGCGGATGGGGAACGCGACGACGGTCAGCAGGTAGGCCACCGTCACGACGGCGCCGGGCTCGCTGGACCCGTCGAGCACGCGGGCCACGCCCACGACGAGCACGAGGAGCACCCCCACGTTGGGCAGGGCGTTGAGGATCGGGTCGAAGGCAGCCCGGAGCCGCCCTGCGCGGATCGCGACGTCGCGCAGCTCCTCGCTGCGCTGCCGGAACCGCTCGGTCTCCTCGGACTCGCGGCCGAGGGTCTTCACGACCAGGGCACCGTCGAACGACTCGTGGGCGATCTCGCTGACCACGCCGCGCAGCTCCTGCACGCGCGTCATCAGCGGCGACGTGACGCGCTGGAACCAGAGGTTGACGACGATGACGGCCGGGAAGACGAGGAGGCCGACGAGGGCCAGCACGAGGTCCGTCACCACCATCTGCACGACGGCGATCACCATCATCGCCACGGTGCCCACGGCCATCGGCAGGGGCGCGACGGGACCCCAGGCGGCCTGGACGTCGGCGTTCGCGTTGGAGAGCAGCACGCCGGTGGGGTGGCGGTGGTGCCACGACATGGGCAGCGCCAGGTATTGCCGCGTCACCGCACGCCGGTCGTGCGCCTCCATGCGGTATTGCATGATCCCCGCGCCGAGGCGACGGGCGACGATGCCGACGGCTCGCAGGATCGCGACGCCGACGAAGAGCGCGACCACCACGACGAGGAGGCCCGCGCCGATCTCGCCGTCGCGGAACGCGGGGAGCACGACGTGGTCCGTCGACCACCCCAGCACCCAGGCGTCCGCCACCGTCAGCGCGCCGAACAGGACGCTGCCCAGGGTCGCGAGGGTGAAGACCCACGGCTCCCGCCGGATCGCGACCCCCAGCACCCGCAGGCCCGCCCGTGTCGCCGACGGTCGTGCGGTCTCCCCTGGTGCCACGCGCGCGACTCCTCCTCGATCTGACGGACCGGGCTCGCCCGATCGGCCCGACTGGTCCGTGCAGCCAACGTAGGTGGAGCCACCGACATTCCTCACATCCCCTGCCATGCTGGCGCCCGTGCCCACCCTGGTCCTCGGTTCCGCGTCCCCCGCCCGCCTGCGCACGCTCCGGACGGCGGGCGTCGAACCGGTCGTGATCGTCTCGGGGGTGGACGAGTCGGGCCTCGAGCACCTGGCGCCGACGGACCTCGCCGGGACGCTCGCCGAGCTGAAGCGCGACGCCGTCGCGGTGCGCCCCGACGTGCCGGCGGGAGCCCTCGTGCTGGGCTGCGACTCGGTGCTGGAGCTCGACGGGGTCGCCCACGGCAAGCCCCGTGACGCCGAGGACGCGGTCGCGCGGTGGGCCCGGATGAGCGGCCGCACCGGCCTGCTCCACACGGGGCACGCGCTCGTCGACACGGCGACCGGCCAGCGGCGTACCCGGGTCGCCACGACCGCCGTGCAGTTCGCGGAGGTGGACGAGGCGGAGGTGCGGGCCTACGTCGCGACCGGGGAGCCCTTGCACGTGGCGGGCGCGTTCACGCTCGAGGGCCTCGGGGCGGCGTTCGTGCGCGGCGTCGAGGGGGACCCGCACAACGTGGTGGGCGTCAGCGTGCCGTTGCTCAGGACCGTGCTCGCCGAGATGGGGCACCGCTGGACGGACCTGTGGTCGCGGTGACCGCCAGCGGCTGCGCCGGGGTGCTGAACACGAACCTGCGGAAGAGGTAGAACCGCGCGACGAAGCCGGCCGTCAGGCCGATGACGTTCGCGGACACGTTGTCGGCGACCGGGTCCGTCAGCCCGAGCACGGTGCGGCTGAACCAGAGGCACGCGACGGGCAGCGACATCGTCGCGACGTTGATGACGACGTACGCCGTGAACCCGCCGTCCGCCGTGGCCGCGGCGCGGTGCTTGAACACCCAGCGGCGGGTGCCGCCGTAGCTGATGAGCATGCCGATGGTGTTGGCCAGCACGTAGGCCGACAGGGGGCGGTCCTCCAGCAGCGCCTCGCCCTGGAGGAAGCCGTGGAGCAGCCAGTTGAAGAGGACGACCGCGACCGCCGTGGCGACGAGACCGACGAGGCTGAACTTGCCCACCTCGGCGGCCAGGCGTCGCCAGCGTCTCCCCATGGGCAGGAGGTTATCCGCGTGTCGCCCCGCGCTCGCAGGTCGCCCACCGTGTCGGCCGCCCGAGCCAGGTGGTACGCCGTACCAAGGAGTAGGTACCACGGACCGGATCCCGTGGCGATCGTTCGCTCGGTTGCCCCTAGACTCCCCTCCGGCGGTGCCCGGGTGTGGCACCGCGACCGAGACCCTCGAGGAGTGACCGTGCCCGAGATCAAGCCCTTGCGTCGCGTGCTCATCGCCAACCGCGGTGAGATCGCGGTGCGCGTCATCCGCGCCTGCAAGGACGCCGGCATCGGCAGCGTGGCCGTCTACGCCGAGCCCGACCGCGACGCCCTCTTCGTGCGACTGGCCGACGAGGCCCACTCCCTCGAGGGCGCGACCCCGGCGGACTCCTACCTCGACATCGCGAAGATCCTCGCCGTCGCCGAGAAGTCGGGCGCCGACTCCGTGCACCCCGGCTACGGCTTCCTCGCCGAGAACGCCGACTTCGCGCAGGCCGTCATCGACGCGGGTCTCACCTGGATCGGCCCGCCGCCGGCCGCCATCGAGGCCCTGGGTGACAAGGCGAAGGCCAAGCACATCGCCGCCCGCGCGAACGCACCCCTCGCCCCCGGCACCAAGGACCCCGTCGCCGACGCCGACGAGGTCGTCGAGTTCGCCAAGGCGAACGGCCTCCCGGTCGCCATCAAGGCGGTCTTCGGCGGTGGCGGTCGTGGACTGAAGGTCGCCCGCACGCTCGAGGAGATCCCCGACGCCTACGACTCGGCGGTCCGCGAGGCCGTCACGGCGTTCGGCCGCGGCGAGTGCCTCGTCGAGAAGTTCCTCGACAAGCCGCGCCACGTCGAGACGCAGTGCCTCGCCGACCAGCACGGCAACGTGGTCGTCGTCTCGACCCGCGACTGCTCGCTGCAGCGCCGCAACCAGAAGCTCGTCGAGGAGGCCCCCGCGCCGTTCCTCACCGACGCCCAGCTCACCGAGCTCTACGAGTCGTCGAAGCGCATCCTCAAGGAGGCCGGCTACTACGGCGCCGGCACCTGCGAGTTCCTCGTCGCCCAGGACGGCACCATCTCCTTCCTCGAGGTCAACACCCGCCTCCAGGTCGAGCACTGCGTCTCGGAGGAGGTCACGGGCATCGACCTCGTGCGCGAGATGTTCCGCATCGCCGCGGGCGAGGAGCTCGGCTACGGCGACCCCGAGATCCGTGGGCACTCCATCGAGTTCCGCATCAACGCCGAGGACGGCGGCCGCAACTTCATGCCGGCCCCCGGCACCCTCACGGCGTGGAACCCGCCGCAGGGTCCCGGCGTCCGCGTCGACGGCGGCTACGAGAACGGCGAGACCATCCCGGGCTCGTTCGACTCCCTCATCGCGAAGCTGATCGTCACGGGCCGCGACCGCACGCAGGCGATCGAGCGCTCGCGCCGCGCGCTCGACGAGTTCGTCGTCGACGGCATGCCCACCGTGATCCCCTTCCACCGCACGGTGCTCAACGACCCGGCGTACGTCGGCTCGTCGACCCCATCCGGCGAGGGCGAGTTCACCGTGTTCACGCAGTGGATCGAGACCGAGTTCGACAACCAGATCGAGCCCTTCGGCGGCACGCCGGGTGAGGCCGACGACGAGGGCGAGCGCCAGAAGGTCGTCGTCGAGGTCGGCGGTCGCCGCCTCGAGGTCGTCATCCCGGCCGGTCTCGGCGGGATCGCCGCCGGTCCCGCCGCGGGCGGCGCCAAGAAGCCCAAGCGCTCGGGCGGCAAGAAGGCCGGCGCCGCGGCGTCCGGCGACGCCGTCGCCTCCCCCATGCAGGGCACCATCGTCAAGGTCGTCGTCGAGGAGGGCCAGACGGTCGCCGAGGGCGACACGATCGTCGTCCTCGAGGCGATGAAGATGGAGCAGCCGCTGAAGGCCCACAAGGCCGGCACGGTCACCGGCCTGGCCGCCGAGGTCGGCGCGACGGTCGCGAACGGCGCCGTCGTGTGCGAGCTCAAGGACTGACCCCGCACCGCGTCTGACGCGAGGCCGGACCCCCAGCGGGGTCCGGCCTCGTGGCGTTCGTGGCCGTGCTCCACCGTCGGCCGTGACCCCGGCGGGCGTGGCCGTCGCCCCACCCTTTGGGGCGAGGTGGTCCGCTGACGGCATGACGCGATTCGGATACACCCTCATGACCGAGCAGTCCGGCCCGAAGGACCTCGTGCGCCACGCCGTCGCCGCGGAGCGGATCGGCTTCGACTTCGAGGTCGCCAGCGACCACTACTTCCCCTGGCTGTCGGCGCAGGGCCACGCGCCGTACGCCTGGTCCGTGCTCGGCGCCGTCGCCCACGCGACGGAGCGGGTGGACCTCATGACCTACGTGACGTGCCCGACGATCCGCTACCACCCCGCGGTGGTCGCCCAGAAGGCGGCGACCCTCGGGCTGCTCTCCGACGGGCGCTTCACCCTCGGCCTGGGCGCGGGCGAGAACCTCAACGAGCACGTCGTCGGCCAGGGCTGGCCGAGCGTCGACGCGCGGCAGGACATGCTCGTCGAGGCCATCGAGATCATCCGGGCCCTGCACACGGGCGAGCTGACGACGTGGGAGGGCGACTACTTCCGCATCGACTCGGCCCGGGTCTGGGACCTCCCCGACGAGCCCGTCCAGATCGGTGTCGCGGTGGGTGGGCAGAAGGCGGTACGCCGCTTCGGACCCCTCGCCGACCACCTCGTCGCCACCGAGCCGGACGCCGACCTGCTGTCCGCGTGGGACGCGACCGACGGCGCGCCCACCATCGGCTCGCCCGGTCGTGCCATCGGCCAGATCCCGATCTGCTGGGACCCCGACCGCGACGCCGCCGTCGAGCGGGCGCACGAGCAGTTCCGGTGGTTCGCCGGCGGCTGGTCCGTCAACGCCGACCTGCCGACGACGGCCGGCTTCGCGGGCGCCACGCAGTTCGTGCGGCCCGAGGACGTCGCCGAGAACATCCCGTGCGGCCCCGACCTCGACGCCATCGTCGAGGCGGTCAAGCCGTTCTGGGAGGCGGGCTTCACCGACGTCGCGCTCGTGCAGGTGGGGGGCGACTCGGTCGACCGGTTCCTCGACGAGGCCGCCGAGCCGCTGCTCGAGAAGCTGCGCGCCGCCTCCGCCTGAGCGCTCGCCGGCCTCCGTCCGGGTCCGGTCCCCTCGGGGGCCGGACCCGGTTGCGCGCTGGTCCAGACCGGTGGTCGAGGATGGGTGTCCCGCGCTGACCGGCCGGGAAGGGACGGCGGGCCGGCAGGCGGACGAACGGGCGAGGGGGCAGCAGGTGGCGGAGGACGACCCGGCGGAGATCGCGGCGGCGCTGGAGACCAGTCCCGTCTACCGCGCCCCCGGCACGGAGGCATGGCTGAGCGACGCGGCGGCCGCGGACCTCGCGGCCACGATCACCGAGAACGACCTGGGGCTCTTCGTCGTCCTCGAGGTGCCGCCCGCCTCGACCAGCAACCACGGTGCAGACCTGCTCACCCTGGTCAAGCAGGCTCGGGACCGCGCGGGCGTCGACTCCGCCGGTCTCTACGTCGGGGTCGACTACGTCGGCCCGCGCGACGAGGACCCCCACGACCCCTACACCGAGACAGCGGAGCTCCGGCTGGCCTTCCAGCAGTGGGGCGACGTCTCACCGCAGCTGTCGAGCGAGTACGGCGCGGACGACCTCGAGTTCCCCGCGGAGCTCTTCCTGTCCTACGGGCACGGCGGCGGCGACGGCACACCCTTCGAGCTGGCCGCCGGTCTGCAGGAGCTGGCCGACAGGCTCGCCGAGGGCGATGCGGCCACGATCCGGGACGACGGGTCCGACGGTCTGAACCGGGCCAACGAGACGAACGCCAGCTCCACGTCGAGCGCACCGGGCGCAGCGGGCGAGGGCGACGGGCCGTCCCTCCCCCTCGTCGGCGGCGTCGTCGCCGCCCTGGTGGTCGTGGCCGTCGTGGTCGCCGCGTCCCGCCGCCGGGGATCCCGCCGTACCTTCGCCCTCCCCGACTCGGTGCTGTCCCGCGTGCGGGAGGCGGAGGCCGACGAGCTGCGCCGGCGGGCTCGCTCCGCGGTCGTCGTGCTCGGCGAGCGCATCGACGGCGCGAAGCTGGGTCCGCGCGACGACGCGGAGACGTGGCAGAGCGCCCTCGACCACTACGAGGCCGCGGGACGTCTGGTGCCCGACGACGGCAGCGAGCCCGACGTCCTCGACGCCGTCGGGGCCATCGTCCTCGCCGACCGTGGCGAGCAGGCCCTGGCGGCCACGCGGCGCCGGAAGGGGCTGGTGTTCACGACCCCCTGCTTCCTCAACCCGTTGCACGGGACCGGGCGTCGCCAGGACACCGTCACGCACGGCCGGTTCCGGGTCGACGCGCCGGTGTGCGACCGCTGCCACGCGGACCTGAAGGCGGGTCGTCGCCCCGACATCCTGGACGTGGTGGAGCACGGACGCGCCGAGCACTACTTCGAGACGAACCGCGAGCCGTGGGCATCGACGGGGTACGGCGCGCTGCAGCCCGACCTGCTCACCTTGATCAGGAGTCGAGGGTGACGGCCGAGGGAGACGCCGGGGTGCTCGGGACAGGGCTCCCCTACCCGCCCACGCCCACGGAGGTCGCCGAGGCGCTGCGGGCGGACCCGGTGCTGGTCGATCCGATGTTCGGCAACGGGGCCACGCAGGCCGTGCGCGACGGCTTCAGGGAGCTGGTCGGCCAGACCGAGCACCAGGTCTTCGTCGTGATGGTGCCGATGCCTCCCTCGGCGGGCGACGATCCCGAGCGCGACCTCGCCCTCCTCCTGTCCAGCCAGGAGGGGCTCGGCGACGGCTACTACGTCATCGACGTCGACCCGGGTCACACGAGCGGCGAGGTCGTGGCGATCGGTGTGCCGGACACCCCCGTCTACGGGACGGTCGAGGGCCTCGCCCCCGACACCTACGCGAACGGCACCTACGACGGCAGCCTGCTCCCGTCGGACGCCGGCAACCTGGCCATGGCCCTCGACATCCAGCTCCGCGAGGGCGAGGGCTTCGGCCAGGACGAGTACGACGTCTACGCACGGACCAGCCCGTGGGCGTCGCCGCCGCGGTGGGAGAGCTCCTACGACCACCAGCCTCCCGACCCCGGTGCCTACTGGGCGTTCGGGACCATGGCCTTCGTGGTGGCCGCCGGGGCGACCTGGGTCCTCGCACGACAGGCAGCCACGTGGGGCGCGCGCCCGACGCTCGCCGACCGCCCGGTGCCCGAGCAGCGGCTGCGCGACCAGTCGACCACGCTCTCGCCGGTGGCCCTGCGGGCACGGGTCGAGGAGGAGCTGGACGCGGTCGCGGAGCAGCGCGCGACCCTCGACCGCGGGGCGTTCGACGAGGCACGGTGGGCCCGCATCGACGCGTCCGACGAGGCGGCCCGCCTGGTGCTGGCGCGCGTCGACGCCCGCGACCGCGACGTCCCGGACCTGGTGGGCGCACTCGTCCTGGCCCGGAGCGCGTCGTTCGCGCTCGAGAACGCCCGCGGGCGGAACGCGCCGTACCGCCCGTGCTTCTTCGACCCACGGCACGGCCGCGGCGTGAAGCGTCGCCGCGTGCCCGTGGCCGACACCTCCCTCGACGTGGCCTGTTGCTCGATCTGCGCACGCCGGGAGCTCGCCACGATCGCGCCGCTGCGGGACGGGCGGCGGCCGTACTACGAACGGGACACCGTCTGGGCGCGCACGGGGTACGGCGCGGTCGTCGACGACCTGCCCTTCCAGGTGCTCGACCACCTCAGGGAGACGCGATGAGGATGCTTCGTTCCCCGTTCGCGCACCTCGCGGTCGCCCTGCTGCTCGGCGCGGCGGCCGCGGCCGTCGTCGTGCTGCGCATGGCGGGGGCCGAGCCGTTCTCGGTCCCGGAACCCGGCGACCGCGTCGAGGCTGCGGTCGCGGCTCTTGCCGATGGCCCGGTCTACGTCAGTCCCGACGGGCGCAGCATGCTGAGCGAGCGCGACGAGGCGGCGTTGGAGGAGCTCATCGAGGACCGCGACCTCCCGGTGCGCATCGTCGTGTGGCAACCGTCGACCAAGGCCGGGTACGACCACCCGACCCTCTCGCCCGCCCAACAGATCCTGGACGGCCTGACGGACCCGACGGTCCTGGTGCTCTGGCAGGGGCCGGACGACAGCAGCGTCGCGACCACGGACGGGTGGAACAACCGGTTCCCCGACTACGAGGAGAGCTTCGAGCGGGAGCCGACCTTCCTGGGGGATGCCGGCCTCTCCCTGACGGAGTGGCTCGGCTCGGTCCCACCGGACATCCTCGAGGAGCGGTCGACGTCGGACTACTACGGCGGTCCGGGAGGTGGCATCGCCTTCGGCCTCCTCGTCGGTCTACCGATCGTCGCCGCCGTGTGGGTGCTGGCGGGGCTCGTCCGGATGCGGGCGGGCCGCGGCTTCCTCGCCCGCGCGCCCAGGCGGCCGACGTCCCGTCGCCCGGTCGAGCTCCGCAAACGCTCCTGACCCCACCCCCGGTCCACGAGCGGGGGACCCTGCCACCACGCCCCCCGATCGATCGCTAGGGTCTGGCCATGTTCTCCAAGGTGCTGGTGGCCAACCGCGGCGAGATCGCGATCCGGGCGTTCCGTGCGGCGTACGAGCTGGGCGTGAGGACCGTCGCCGTGTTCCCCCACGAGGACCGTGGGTCGGAGCACCGCCTGAAGGCCGACGAGGCCTACGAGATCGGCGAGCCCGGCCACCCGGTGCGCACCTACCTCGACGCGCAGCTCGTCGTCGAGACGGCCGTGCGCGCGGGCGCCGACGCCATCTACCCGGGCTACGGGTTCCTCTCGGAGAACCCCGCGCTGGCCGAGGCCTGCGCGGAGGCGGGCATCACCTTCGTCGGCCCCTCGTCCGACATCCTCGAGCTGACGGGCAACAAGGCGCGTGCGATCGCGGCGGCGAAGGCGGCGGGTGTCCCGACGCTGGCGTCCGTGGACCCGTCGACCGACGTCGACGCCATCGTCGAGGCCGCCGGAGCGCTGCCGTTCCCCCTCTTCGTCAAGGCGGTCGCCGGTGGCGGCGGGCGCGGCATGCGTCGCGTGGACGATCCGGCGCACCTCCGGGAGGCGGTCGAGACCTGCATGCGCGAGGGTGAGGCGGCCTTCGGCGACCCCACCGTGTTCGTGGAGCAGGCCGTCGTCGAACCGCGCCACATCGAGGTGCAGATCCTGGCCGACGGCGCCGGCAACGTGATCCACCTCTTCGAGCGGGACTGCTCGGTGCAGCGGCGTCACCAGAAGGTCGTCGAGATCGCGCCGGCGCCGCACCTCGACCCCGCGCTGCGGGACCGGATCTGCGCCGACGCGGTGAAGTTCGCGCGGGCGATCGGCTACCGCAACGCGGGCACGGTGGAGTTCCTGCTCAACCCCGACGGCGAGTACGTCTTCATCGAGATGAACCCCCGCATCCAGGTCGAGCACACGGTGACCGAGGAGGTCACCGACGTCGACCTCGTGCAGTCGCAGCTGCGGATCGCCGCCGGGGAGACCCTGGAGGACCTCGGGCTCAGCCAGGACTCGATCCGGCTGCGCGGCGCGGCGCTGCAGTGCCGCATCACCACCGAGGACCCCGCCAACGGGTTCCGGCCCGACACGGGCAAGATCACGACGTACCGCTCCCCCGGCGGCCCGGGCGTGCGCGTCGACGGCGGCACGACGTACGCCGGCGCCGAGATCAGCCCCCACTTCGACTCGATGCTCTCCAAGCTCACCTGCCGCGGCCGCACGTTCGAGCTCGCGGTGGAGAAGGCCCGCCGCGCGGTCGCCGAGTTCCGCATCCGCGGCGTGCAGACCAACATCGGGTTCCTGCAGGCCGTGCTCGCCGACCCCGACTTCGCCGGCGGCGCCATCACCACCAGCTTCATCGAGACGCACCCGGAGCTGCTGACCGCGAAGTCGTCGAGCGACCGCGGCACGAAGCTGCTCAACTTCCTCGCCGACGTCACGGTCAACAAGCCGCACGGCTCCCCCGTCGCGGTGCTCGACCCGGCGCTCAAGCTCCCCGAGGTCGACCTCGACGCCCCGGCGCCCGACGGCAGCCGGCAGCTGCTGGCCGACCTGGGCCCCGAGGAGCTCGCGCGACGGCTGCGCGCCCAGACGCAGGTGGCGGTCACGGACACCACCTTCCGCGACGCCCACCAGTCGCTGCTCGCCACCCGGGTCCGCACCCGCGACCTGGTGGCCGCCGCCGCGCCCACCGCCCGGCTGCTCCCTGAGCTGTGGTCCATCGAGGCCTGGGGCGGCGCGACCTACGACGTCGCGCTGCGGTTCCTGTCCGAGGACCCCTGGGAGCGGCTCGCGAAGCTGCGCGAGGCGGTGCCGAACGTCAACCTCCAGATGCTGCTCCGCGGCCGCAACACGGTCGGCTACACGCCGTACCCCACGGCCGTGACCGACGCGTTCGTCGCCGAGGCGGCCGCGACCGGCATCGACGTGTTCCGCATCTTCGACGCGCTCAACGACGTCGCCCAGATGCGCCCCGCGATCGACGCCGTCCGCGCCACGGGCACGACGGTGGCCGAGGTCGCCCTGTGCTACACCGGCGACCTGTCGAACCCCGACGAGCGGCTCTACACCCTCGACTACTACCTGCGGCTGGCCGAGGAGATCGTCGAGGCCGGCGCCCACGTGCTCGCCATCAAGGACATGGCCGGCCTGCTCCGCGCCCCCGCGGCCCGCACCCTCGTCACCGCGCTCCGCGAGCGCTTCGACCTGCCGGTCCACCTCCACACCCACGACACGGCCGGCGGCCAGCTCGCGACCCTCCTCGCCGCGATCGACGCCGGGGTCGACGCCGTCGACGCGGCCACCGCGACGATGGCCGGCACCACCAGCCAGCCCTCGCTGACCGCGCTCGTCGCGGCCACCGACCACAGCCCCCGGGACACCGGGCTGTCGCTGGCCGGCGTCTCCGCGCTCGAGCCCTACTGGGAGGCCGTGCGGCGCGTCTACGCCCCCTTCGAGTCCGGCCTGGCCTCCCCGACCGGCCGCGTCTACCGCCACGAGATCCCCGGCGGCCAGCTCTCCAACCTGCGCCAGCAGGCGATCGCCCTCGGCCTCGCCGACAAGTTCGAGGCCGTCGAGGACGCCTACGCCGCCGCCAACGACATCCTCGGCAACGTCCCCAAGGTCACGCCCTCGTCCAAGGTCATCGGCGACCTCGCCCTCGCCCTGGTCGGCCAGGGCGTCGACCCGCAGGCCTTCGCCGACGACCCCGGCTCCTACGATCTGCCCGCCTCCGTCATCGGCTTCCTCCACGGCGAGCTCGGCGACCCGCCCGGCGGCTGGCCCGAGCCCTTCCGCACCAAGGCGCTCTCCTCTCCCGCCGGTCGCGCCTGGACCGCGCCCGACGCCGACCTCGCCGCCGAGGACGCCGCCCTCCTCACGGAGACCGGACCGACCCGTCGCGCCGCGCTCAACCGGCTCCTGTTCCCCGGCCCGACGCGGGAGTACGAGGCCGCCCGCGAGCAGTACGGCGACGTCTCGCGCCTCGCGACCAGCGACTACCTCCACGGGCTGCGCCAGGGTGAGGAGCACCTCGTCGACCTCGCCGAGGGCAAGACGCTCATCCTCGGGCTCGAGGCCGTCAGCGACGCCGACGAGCGCGGCTACCGCACCGTGATGGCGACCATCAACGGCCAGCTCCGTCCCATCGCCGTCCGCGACCGCTCGATCGAGGCCGACGACCAGGCCGGCGAGAAGGCCGACCCGACGGATCCCGGCCACGTCGCGGCCCCCTTCCAGGGCGTGCTCACCGTCGTGGTCGCCGAGGGCGACACGGTCGAGGCCGGTGCCACCCTCGCCACCATCGAGGCCATGAAGATGGAGGCCTCGATCACGGCTCCCCGCGCCGGCACCGTGCGGCGCCTGGCCGTCAACGGCACCCGGGCCGTGGAGGGCGGGGACCTCGTGGTCGTGATCGGCTGAGGACCGAGGGGCGAGGGCTGGGGCTGCGGTGCGCGGGACGAACGGCTCCGACGGGCGCGGGTCCGCGCCGTACCTCTGCGTGCCGGGGGCGGGCCTCGGCCTGGCCTGGCCGCGGGGGCTCGCCCTCCTCGAGCCCGGCGTCGACCCGGACCTCGCCGTGCGGCTCTGGCACCTCATGGCGGAGGGCGGCGACGTGACCTCGTTCGCGCAGCACCTCGGGGCCGGACGACCCGCCGACCGCCTGCCCGGCTTCGCCCTGGCCCTCGCGACCGACGCCCCCGCCGACGGGGCCGCGGTGGACGTGCACCTCGCTGCGCGCGGGCGGTACGTCGCGAGCGCGAGCGCCGCGACCGACCAGTCCGTCGCGGGCGCGGGGGCCGCGCGCTGGAACGAGCGCGAGGTCGCCGCCGCCATCCGCTTCACGGTGCGGGCCGTGGGTGACCCGACGTCCGACATCGGCGGCGCCTCCGTGCCCGCCCCCGCGACCCCCGCCGCAGCCCTGCCCCTCGTCGGCGGTGTGCTGCCCGCCCAGCGCCTGCAGACCGCCGGGTGGCTGCGCGCACGCCCCGACGCACCGAGACCGGAGGCCGAGGTGGCCCGGGGGGCTGCGGAGGACCCCTCCACCGACGCCGCGCCCACGGACACGCTGCTGCGTCCCGCCGGTCCCGCCCTCGGCCTGGGCCGGTTCCGACCGGCCGCGCGTCCCCCCGCGCGCGGGCCGCGGCCGGTGGTGCCCGGGCTGCTGTGCGACGCCGGGCACGCCAACCGGCCGGACGCCGTGCACTGCGCCCGCTGCGGCGTCCCGCTGGCCGGTCCCCCCACGGCGGTGCCCCGCCCGGCGCTCGGTCAGCTCGTCGTCAGCACGGGCGAGGTGGTCGACCTCACCGACGACACCGTCGTCGGACGCGCCCCCCGGGCGGAGCGACCCGGTGCCGGCCCGGCCGGTCGGCTGGTCGTCCTGCCCGCGGCCCACGTCTCCGCGGTGCACCTCGAGCTCCGGCTGCGCGAGTGGTCGGTGCTCGCGGTGGACCGCCGCTCGACGAACGGCACCTACCTGCACCGTCGCGGACACCCGCCCGAGCGCCTCACGGAGACGCCGCGCGAGCTCGTGCCGGGTGACGTCCTCGACCTCGGCCACGGCGCGCACGTGACGTTCCGCGCGCTCCCGGCCTGACCGGAGCGCGCCGGGTCAGCGCGCGGCGACCCGGAAGTTGAACCAGCTCGACTTCAGGCCGAGCTTGGAGCGCACCGTCGCACCCGTGACGGTCACGCTGCCCTTCGAGCCGCGGAAGGTGACGCTGTTGACGCGCCCGCTCCACTCCCCGTTGCCGGTCCGGTCGGTGACGGCGATCGAGGTCAGGTTGCCGATCTGCGGCCACGCGGCCTCGATGGTGCGGTCGGTGATCGCGACGCTCCACGTGTGGTTCTTGTTCGCCGAGTTGCCGTCGTAGGGGTCCTGCTTGGCGACGAGGTAGGGCTTGCTGCCCGCGTTGGTCCAGCCACCGTTGGAGGAGGAGAACTGCGTGAACGCGATCTCCTGGCCCCGGTTGGTGAGGATCTGGCCCTTCGTGCGGTCGATCGCGGCGTTCGAGCCGCTCTCCTCGGCGGAGAACCCGCCGTAGACCTGGCAGCTGGTCGTGTCGCAGAGGTCGTAGGTGCGCGCCTGCGGGGTGGTGCGCGCCTGCGCGGCGTAGGTGCGCGCGGCGACGGACTGCGCCTGCACGGCGGCCGCCGTCCAGCTCGACGGCATCTCCTTGGGCACGACGCCCCGCAGGTAGTGCTCCAGCGTGACGGCGTTGACCGTGTCGCGGCGGGTCGAGCCCGGCGTGGGGATCGTGGCGCGGAGCGTGCCGCGGTACTTCGCGGTGCCGCCCTTGCGGTGCAGCGTCATCTCGCCGCCGTTGGCGTAGAACACCGCCTCGCCCTGGGTGCGGGTCCAGTAGTTCCACTTCTTGTTGCCGTAGTAGCTGACGATGGTCGTGTCGCTCCCGCCGTAGCTCAGCCGCCACCCGCCCGTGCCCAGGTCCTGCGGGATCGGCGTCTTCTTGCCGGTGCCCCGGTCGATGAGCGTGAGGCCGCCGCGGCGCTGCACGATCACGTCGCCGTCGTCGTCGGCGGTGATGCGCACCGAGATGGTGCCGGTGGCCGTGCCCGCCCAGACCCCGGGGTAGTAGAAGCGCAGGATCTCGCTGTAGGTCAGGCCCTGCCGGGCGGCGCCCAGCGCGCCGTACTGCGACATGCCGGTGCCGTGGCCGAAGCCCCGGCCGTCGACGGTGATCGCGGCGTTGGCGGGCACGGTCCACGTCTGGTTCACCGGCACGGCGGTCGCCGGGCTGCTCGTGACGACCGAGGTCACCCCGAGTCCGGTGGCGACGGCGGCGAGCACGGCGAGCAGGCGGGCGCGGGTGGAGCGGGGGGACATGGGGGAACTCCTGGGCCGAGACGGGTGTGACGGGAGGTGACTCGAGGTGGTGCGGGGACGCGTGGGGTTCGTGTGATCCGAACACACGGTCGTTGCGGGTGCAATCGGTTCGCGCGAACTACAGATGAGTAGTTATGCGCGGCCGCCCGCCAGGTCCGCGAGCGCGCGTCGAGCCGCGCCGTACCCGGTGAGGCCGTGGGCGCCGGGACCCGGCGCGGTGGCCGCGGAGCAGAGGTAGACCCCGGGGACCCCGGTCGGGTACGGCGAGCGGCCCGGTCGCGGACCGAGCAGCAGCTGGCGCACGTCGACCGCGCCCGTCGAGATGTCGCCGTCGACGAAGTTGATGCCCTCGCGCTCGGTCTCCGCCGGCGTGCGGGGCACGACCGCCCGGACGCGGTCGCGCAGCCCCGGCGCGTGCGCCTCCAGCTCGGCCATGACGAGCGCCGTCAGGTCGCCGTCGTGGCCCGCCGGCACGTGGGCGTAGGCGTCCACGGGCACGACGCCGTCCCGGCCGCGGCCGGGGTCCGCGACCGCCTGCTGCCCCACGAGCACGAACGGGTGCGCGGGCACCCGACCGGCCCGTACGGCGCGCGCCGACGCCGCGAGGACCTCGGGGGTGCCGCCGACGTGGACCACCGCGGCGCGCCGGCTGGGCTCGTGCGCCCAGGGGATCCCGCCCTCCACGGCGAGGCTCACGCCGAACGTCCCGACGAGGTGGCGCCAACCGGCGTAGCGCCGGCGCAGCCGGTCGGGCTGCGCGTCGCCGAGGATCCGCGCGGCGTCGCGGGGCGAGGTGTCGAGCAGGACGAGGTCGGCGCCCGTGCCGGCCCGGAGCTCGGCGAGCGAGGTGACCCGGTGTCCGGTCTCGACGCGTCCGCCGTGGGCGCGGAGGACGCCGACCAGTGCGTCGGCGTACCGCTGCGAGCCACTGACCGCCACCGGCCACCCGGTGACGTGCGCGGCCGTGCCCAGGGCGAGACCTGCCGCGGAGGTGAAGGGCTCGGACGGCGGGCGGAAGCCGTGCGCGGCGATGCCCAGCCAGAGCGCCGCGACGCGCGGGTCCTCGAACGCGCGCGCCACGAGGGCGGCGGGGGCCGTGGCGCGGACGCCGAAGCTCGCCAGCGTCAGCGGGTGGCGCGGGAGGTGGACGACGGGCTGCGCGATCTCGGCGCGCACCGCGTCCCAGTGGGCGGCGGCGGGCCCGAAGAGCCGCTGCCACGTGCGGGCGTCGCGCGGCGACAGCGCGGCGATCCCCGCCAGCGTGGTCGCGAGGTCCCGCTCGACGACCGCGCCGGTGCCGTCGGCGAGGGGGTGGGCCATCTCGATCGGGGCACGCGCCCAGGCCAGGCCGTGGCCCGCGAGGTCGTGCCCGCCGGTGAAGGCGTTGTCCACCGCGAGCGGGTGGAACCCCGCGCAGTGGTCGTGGACGAGCCCCGGCAGCGTCAGCTCGCCGGAGCGGAGGCCGCCGCCGACCGTGGCGGCGGCCTCGAGGACGGTGACGTCGCACCCGGCCGCGGCGAGGGTGACCGCCGCGGCGAGCCCGCCCGGCCCGCTGCCGACGACGACCGCGGTCGTGCCGGCAGCGGAACGGGTCACGGGAGGCGTCGGGCGGCCGGGTCGGACCGGTGGAGCCGGCGTGCCGCCTCCGCGATCGAGCCCGACATCGACGGGTAGACGGTGAAGACGCTCGCCAGCTGGTCGGCGGTGAGGGACTCCCCCACGGCGACGGCGACGGGGTGGATGAGCTCGGAGGCCCGGGGGCCGACGACCACACCACCGACGACGATGCCGGTGCCGGGCCGGCACAGCAGCTTCACGAAGCCGTCACGCACGCCCTGCATCTTCGCCCGCGGGTTGCCCGAGAGGGGCAGCAGCACGGTCTCGGCCGCGATCTCGCCGGCGTCCACCGCCTTCTGGGTCCAGCCCACCGTCGCGATCTCGGGCGACGTGAAGACGTTGGACGACACCTTCTTCAGGTCCAGCGGCGCCACGGCGTCACCGAGGTGGTGGGACATGGCGATCCGGCCCTGCATGGCCGCCACCGACGCGAGCATCAGCACGCCGGTGCAGTCGCCCGCGGCGTACACGCCCCGCGCGGTCGTGCGCGAGACGCGGTCGACCCGCACGAAGCCGCCGTCGTCGACGAGGACCCCGGCCTCGGCGAGGCCCAGGTCGGCCGTGTTGGGCACGGAGCCCAGCGCCAGCACGCAGTGGGAGCACTCGACCTCGGTGCCGTCGGTGAGTCGCACCGTCACGACGTCGCCGTCGCGCGTGACCGACTCCATGCGGGAGCGGCTCAGCACGTTCATGCCCCGGCGCGTCAGCACCTCCTCCAGCACGGCCGCCGCGTCGGCGTCCTCGCCCGGGAGCACCCGGTCGCGCGAGGAGACGAGGGTGACGTCGATGCCGAGGGAGAGGTACGCCGAGGCGAACTCCGCACCGGTGACTCCGGAGCCCACCACGACGACCTTCTCGGGGACGTCCGTGATGTCGTAGACCTGCTCCCAGGTCAGGATCCGCTCGCCGTCGGGCAGCGCGCTGTCGAGCACGCGGGGCGCCGCCCCGGTGGCGATCAGCACGGCGTCCGCGTCGAGCGTCTCCGTGCCGCCGCCGGCGAGCTCGGCGACGACCCGCTGGGGCCCGTCGAGGCGGCCACGGCCGCGCACGATGCGCACGCCGTCCCGCTCGAGGCGGCGCTCGATGTCGGCCGACTGGTCGGCCGCGAGCTGCTTGACCCGGGCGTTGACCCGGCCGAGGTCGACGCGGATCGCCGTGGCGGCGTCTCCCTCGTGGTCGAGGAAGCTGACCCCGAGCTCGACCGACCCGGCCAGCTCGCCCATCAGCTCGCTCGTCGCGATCAGCGTCTTGCTCGGCACGCAGTCGGTCAGGACCGCGGAACCACCGGGGCCGTCCGTGTCGACGATCGTGACGTCGGCCCCGGCGTTGGCGGCCACGTGGGCCGCCTCGTAGCCGCCGGGGCCGCCGCCGACGATGACGACGCGGTCGGAGCGATCGGCCATGGTGGCGGGGCTCACAGGTTGATCATGTGGCCGGAGATGCCGTGGATGGCCTCCTTGACCGACTCGGTGAGCGTCGGGTGCGCGAACACGTTGCGCCCGATCTCGTCCGCGGTCAGGTCCCACTTCTGCGCCAGCGTCAGCACCGGGAGGAGCTCGGTGACGTCCGGGCCGATCATGTGGGCGCCGAGGATCTCGTTGTGCTCCGCGTCGGCGACCACCTTGACGAAGCCGACGGCCTCGCCGAGGCCCTGGGCCTTGCCGTTGGCGCTGAAGGGGAAGGTGGCCGTCTTGACGTCGTACCCCTTGTCCTTCGCCTGCTGCTCCGAGTAGCCGAACGAGCCGATCTGCGGGTGGCAGTAGGTCGCGCGGGGGACGAAGTCGAACTCGACCGGCATGGTCTCCTCGCCGGCGATGACCTCGGCGGCGACGATGCCCATGGCCTCCGCGACGTGGGCGAGCATGAACTTGCCGGTGACGTCGCCGATCGCGTAGACGCCGTCGACGTTGGTGCGGCCGTACTCGTCGATCGCGATCGCGCCGCGCTCGGTGAGCTCGACGCCGGTCGCCTCCAGGCCGTAGCCGTCGGTGCGGGGCGCGAAGCCGAACGCCGCGAGCATCTTGTCCGCCTCAAGCACCTGCTCGTCGCCGCCGGCCGCCGGGGCGACCGTCACCTTCACGCCGGAGCCCGTGTCCTCGACGCCCTTGACGGCGGTCGAGGTCAGGATCTTCACGCCGAGCTTCTTGTAGTGCTTGAGGAGCTCCTTGGACACGTCGGCGTCCTCGGTCGGCACGATGCGGTCGAGGTACTCGACGATGGTGACGTCGACCCCGAAGTTCTTCATCACGTAGGCGAACTCGACGCCGATCGCGCCCGAGCCGCCGATGATGATGGAGGACGGCAGGTTCTCGTCGAGGATCTGCTCCTCGTAGGTCACCACGTTCTCGCTGATCTCGACGCCCGGCACGGTGCGGACCTTCGCGCCCGCGGCGATGATGACGTTGTCGGCGGTGTGGGTGGAGACCTCGCCGTCCTTGCCCTTCACGTCGATCGTCTTGGGACCGGTGAAGGTGCCCCAGCCGTCGATCTCCGTGATCTTGTTCTTCTTCATCAGGTAGTGGACGCCCTTGACGATGCCGGCGCTCACCTGGCGCGAGCGCTTGTGCGTCGGGCCGTAGGACATCGTGGCGTCGCCCTCGATGCCGAACTTCGCCTTCTCGTGGGTCAGCGTGTGCGCGAGCTCCGCGTTCTTCAGCAGGGCCTTCGAGGGGATGCACCCGACGTTGAGGCAGACACCTCCCCAGTACTTCTCCTCCACGACGGCGACGGACTTGCCGAGCTGTGCAGCTCGGATCGCCGCGACGTAACCACCGGGGCCGGCACCAAGGACAAGGACATCGAAGTGGGTCACGACCCCCAGCCTAGCCACTCGGACGGGCGCTCCCGACCGCGCGGGTCGTACCCGGGGGTAGGACCCGGGTGACGTCGCCGACACCGACCGGCGCGAGGTCACGAATGGGCTACGACCGGCCCGCCGCGCGGGATTTCCCGCGCTCCGGCGCGGGCGGCTGCCCTAGAGTCCGCCGGGTGAACGCCGCCCAGCACGCCGCCCCCACCTCCACCGCCGCCGAGGACGCCCAGGCCGCCGCCACGCGCCTCGCCGAGCTGACGGGTGTCGAGCAGCACGACGTCGCCGTCGTGCTGGGATCGGGGTGGCTCCCCGCCGTCGACATGCTCGGCGAGACCGTCGCGGAGATCGCGACCACCGACCTCCCCGGCTTCAGCGCCGCCGCGGTCGCAGGCCACGCGGGCAAGATCCGCTCGGTGCGCGCCGGCGACCGGCGGGTGCTCGTCTTCCTCAGCCGCACCCACTTCTACGAGGGCAAGGGCGTGCGCGCGGTCGTCCACGGCGTGCGCACCGCCGCGGCCGCGGGCTGCCGCACCATCGTCCTCACCAACGGGTGCGGCGGTCTCAAGGAGACCTGGTCGCCCGGCACCCCCGTGCTCATCAGCGACCACATCAACCTGACGGCCCGCTCCCCCATCGAGGGCGCGGAGTTCGTCGACCTCACCGACCTCTACTCGTCGCGCCTGCGCGCGCTGTGCCGCGAGGTCGAGCCCGACCTCGACGAGGGCGTCTACGTGCAGTTCCCCGGCCCCCACTACGAGACGCCCGCCGAGATCGGCATGGTGCGGGCCATCGGCGGCCACCTCGTGGGCATGAGCACCACCCTCGAGGCGATCGCCGCCCGCCAGGCGGGCCTCGAGGTCCTCGGCATCTCGCTCGTCACCAACCTCGCCGCCGGCATCAGCGGCGAGCCGCTCGACCACGCGGAGGTGCTGGAGGCGGGTCGCTCCGCCGCCACCCGGATGGGATCCTTGCTCGGCGCGGTCGTCCCGCGCCTGTGAGCGTCTAGGAGCCGGCCCTTGCCGAAGATCACCGGGGAGTCCCTGTCGGCCCATCGCGAGCACATCCGCGAGCGGGTCTTCTCGGCCTTCGTCGACCTGATCGGCGAGCGCAGCTTCGACGCCGTCACCATGGCGCAGCTCGCGGCGCGGGCCGGGGTCGGTCGCACGACGATCTACCACCACTTCCCCGACAAGGACGCGGTCGTCGTGGCGTTCGCCTCCCACGAGACCAACCGCTACCTCGAGAAGCTCCACGAGGTCCTCGACGACGCGGGCTCCCCGACCGAGCGGCTGCGGCGCTACGTGCGGCACCACCTGGCCGAGGGCGAACAGTTCCACCTCGGGCTGGGACCGCAGGTCTACGGCCTGCTCTCCGACGCGTCCCCTCCGCGAGATCCGGGAGCACGTGGTCGCCGTGGAGGCGGTGCTCCGCGGGATCCTGGAGGACGGGGTGGCCGACGGCGAGTTCGCCCTCACCGACGTGGACGCGGTGCTGCCGCTGGTCCACGCCTGCCTCAACCCCCGCCAGGTCCCCGCGGAGTCGGTCGTCGCCTTCGTGCTCGGCGGCGTCGGCGCCCCCCTCAGCGCACCGTGAGGGTGCGCGTGAGGCTCGAGGCGTGGAACAGCGGCGAGCCGCTGTAGCGCACGTCGACCCGGTAGCTGCCGCGCGGCAGCACCGGCAGGCCGGTGACCCGGGTGCCGTCGGCGGCCAGCTGCACCTGGCCCGAGTACCAGACCCCACGGCCGGCCGACGTGTAGATGCTGACGGTCGCCCGCCCCTGCGGCGGCGCGACGGCCGAGCTGTTCGTCCAGGCGCCGATCTTGATCCGGCCCGCACGCGTCGGGGTGGGCGTCAGCTGCACCGAGGCCCCCGTCTGCGTGAGTCCCTGCGTCACCTGGAAGTCCCACGACGCCACGAGACCGTCGCCGGGACCGTCGGCGCTGACGGAGAGCTCGGCGACGTACCGGCCCACCGGCACCCCCGGGGGCACGTCGAAGCGGGCCAGCTCGTCGACGACGCGCTTGGTCTGGGGCGCCCCCAGCCCGGAGAGCGTCACCGACGCTCCCTCGCTGCCGCGGACCGCGACCCAGATCCGCGACGTCGTCGCGTACCGCTGCGTCCTCGACCCCTCGATCCCGATGGAGGCACCCGGCTCGAGGGCGTCGAAGTCGAGGTCGAGCGCCGACTCGAGCACCGAGCCGTCGTCGGTCCACGCGAACACCGCGTACGTCGTGCCCCGCCGCAGGCTCGCGGCCTCGGCCCGCACGGTGTCGGTCGCGACGCCGGTCTCGCTGGCTCCGTCCGGCGCGACGTCCTCGGCGGGGATCACAGTGTGGCCCGGGAGGGTCGTCGGATCGACGGTGAGCACGTCGGTGCCGGCCGGCGCCACGGCGAGGTGCACCGGCGTCTCCGCCGGGAGCGTGATGCCGCGGACGGTGGCGAGCACCTCGAGGCCCTCGGCGTTGCTCTGCCGCAGGATGCGGTGGTCGAGGGACCCGAGCTCCGTGGCCGACGCCTCGGCCACCGCCACCCGCGCCGTCACCGCCGGTGCGCTCGCCGTGGCCGCGTGGGCCGCGACCGGCGCGACGAGCGCCGGCCCGCCGAGCGCGAGGGCGAGCACCGGCGCGAGCGCGAGACGTCTCCGGGTCGGGCGGACGGGGCGCGCAGGGGTGACGGGGGCGTCGGTCATGGCTGAACCTTTCCGAGAATCAGGTCGGTGAACCGCGTCCGCCGACCCTAAGCCCGGGCGCGACACCGCGACCACCACGGGACGGTCACGAATGGGCAGCGCCGACGCTGGCGCCGAGCTGTCACGTACGCCGTGGATCGGACGCCGAGTTGTCACGTACGCCGTGACGCGACGCTGCGTACGTGACAACTCGACGCACCACGACCCTCAGTGCGGGACGAGCCGCGTCAGCGCACCGTGAAGGTGCGCTGCTGGGAGGCGCCGAGGGTCAGGCTGCTGCCGCCGTAGGAGATGTCGAGGCGGTAGCTGCCCTTCGCCAGCTTGGGCAGCTGCAGCCGCACGGTGCCGTTGGACAGCACCTTGACGCCGGAGTACCAGACGCCGCGGCCGGCGGACGTGAAGAGCCGCACGACGGCCTGGCCCGCCGGGCGGGCGACCTGGCCCGCGCCGTTGCCCGCGTGGGACACGCCGACGAGCAGGTTGCCGGTGCGCGACGGGGACGGGGTGGTGCTCAGCGAGTGACCGAGGACCGGCTGGCCCTTGTAGACGGTGAAGGCCTTCGTCAGGACGACCGGGTCGGCACCCTCGGTGGCCAGCGAGAACCGCGCCGTGTAGGAGCCCGGCTTGAGGCTGGCGGGCACGCGGAACGCGGCCCGGCCGAACTCGATGGTCGCCGTCTGGGTGGCACCCACGCCGGTGAGCGTGACCGTGCCCGCGCCGTCCTCGACACCGTCGACCGACACGCCGACCCAGTTGGTGGTGGCGTAGCGCTGGGCGACCGCGCCGGCGAAGGTCAGGGTCGCGGGCGTCGGCGCCTCGAGCTGCGACCAGTCGATCTCGACCGCGGTCTCGGTGTCCTGGCTCTCGTTCGAGTGCGTGTGGGCCTGCCACGTGTAGATCGCGTACTGCTTCGCCGGGTCGAGCTCGTCGGTCGGCGCGTTCAGCACCGACGAGAACGCCCCCTCCGAGATGCGGCTGGGGGTGATCCAGTCGACGGCGGCGAAGGCGTCCTGGCCCTCGCGGTCGTCCACCGGCGGCAGCCCGCCGGCCTCGGCGAGACCGACGTAGACCCCGTTGTCACCCGGCTTCGTGACGGCGCGGAAGCCCTGGCCCTTGACGGAGAGCGTGAGGCCCTCGGTCGGGTTCGCACCCACGGTCGTGTAGCTCACCGTCGGCGGGGCGACCGGAGCCGCCTCCGCGACGAACGGCGAGGGGTCCTTCTGGCTGTCGCTGCCCGCACCCGACGCGTAGAAGTGGGCGCGGACGCCCGGGGTCAGCGCACCGAGGAAGTCCGCGCTGAAGGACTGGCCGTCCACCGGCTGGCCCGAGGGGATCCCGAGCGCGGTGGCCTCCGCGGATCCCGCCGGCAGGACGCCGGCCCAGTCGGGCGTGGCCGCGAGCGTGCCGACACCCTCGCCGTCCACCCAGCCGTCGCCGGCGTCGAACGTGGTGACGACGACCCGGGTCGGGTCGGTGCTGGCCTCGGGGCTGCTGGGGCCGGTGCTGGTGTTCCACGCGGAGACCACCGCGCTGATCTCGCCCGCGCCGTCGGCGTCGACCGTGACGACCGGGTCGGCCAGGGTGACGGTGTAGTAGGTCGTGCCACCGAAGGCGAACGACCCCGCGACGGAACCCTCGTAGGCCACCGACGCCTCGTTCGTGGTCGGGTCGTAGGTGCCGACGCCGCCGGGGAAGGTGATGACGCCCGTCGACGCGTCCTCGGTGGCGCCGTCGCCCAGCACGTGGGTGGACAGGTGGCTGTCGAAGCGCTCGGAGATCTCCCACTGCAGGGAGAGCGGCACGGCGGTCTCGTCGGCCGCCTGGGCCGGTGCGGTGGCCAGGGCCAGCGGGGCGGTCACGAGTGCGGCGACCGTCAGCGCCGCGCTCGCGCGGGCGCCGCGGCGGGCGCCCGTTCGGGTCAGGGTGGACATGGTGTTCCTTTCTCGGGGACGGACGCCGGGTGCGTCAGACCAGGGGGTCGGCACCCGCGGGTGCCGTGGGAGCGCCGCCCGAGCGGCGGAGGAGCAGGCGGTCCTGCGGGATGGAGAGCAGCGCGGCGGCGGCGAGGAGCAGCCCGCCCCCGAGCCACCACAGGGCGTCGTCCGGACCGGACGGTGCGTCGCCACCGGACTCCGCGGACACGGCCACGAGGTCCTGGCTGGCCGGCAGGGGCTGGGCCGCGACGGCGGCCTCCGCCACGGGTACGCCGAGGGCCGCGGGCGCGGTGGCCCTGGGCGTCGCCCGGACCGGGGTCGAGGAGCCACCGGTGCCCGAGGACGAGCGGGCCGGGGGCGCGAGGGCCGTGTTCTCGGGGACGGTCGGCACGGCGCTCGGCACGGGTGCGGGCGTCGGCACCGGGGCGGGGACGGACGCGTCGTACGCCACCGTCAGCGGCAGCGCGACCTTGAAGGGGTCGGTGGAGGCGCCGCTGGAGTACCAGAACGGTCCGGTCCCGAGCTCCTCCATCATCGTCACGTAGGACTGCGGGAAGGACCCGGCGTCGGGCACGTCCGTGCGCTGGCTGGTGCCGGTCACCCGCACGCCCCGGTAGGCCGGGGTCGCGGTGAACCCGCTGGGGTCGTCGAGGTCGACCGACGGCAGGTCCGCCAGCACGACCTCCCGGGCCGGGACCTCGGTGCGCTGCGTCGGGTCGTCGCGGGACGAGGCGTAGCCGCTGATCGATCCGGTGAGCGTGCCCGTCCCGTCGGCGGCGACGTCGAGCCGGGGATCGGTGACGTAGAAGAACGAGCGGCCGGAGTAGTAGAGGACGGTGAAGGTGCCCTCCCAGGTGATGCGGGCCGTGCCGGTCGCGCGGTCGACGGTGCCCGTGCCGCCGCGGACGACGACCTGGTGGTTGCTGAACGTCCCGGCGCCGGGGTTGGTGATGGGAGTCCCCTCGCTGGTCGTCCGCCAGCCGTTCCAGACCGTGGTGCGCCAGGCCGAGCCGTCCCACTTCTCCACGCTCACGTCGCCCGCGGAGGCCCGCCACTGGTCCTGCCGCAGCAGCGCCCCGAGGCCCGGGAGCACCTTGCCGGCGGAGAAGAAGTTGAAGGAGCCGGGCTCGTGGGCCGCGTTGTTGGACTCGTTCGACAGCCCCCAGCGCAGCACGGCGTCGTCGACCGCGACGGGGCCGTCGGTCGGCTCGCTCGTGGGCTCGCTCGTGGGCTCCGTGGTCGGCTCGCCCGTCGGGTCGGTGGTGGGACCCGTCGTCGTCGGTGCGCTCGTCGGGCCGGTGGGGTCCGTCGTCGCGGTGGGCGTCGCGGTGGACGTCGCGGTGGACGTCGCGGTGGACGTCGCGGTCGGCACCGTCGACCCGGTCGCGCCGGTCGTCACCACCTCGGCCGCTCCCGCCGGTCGCGCACCGGGCACGCCGAGCACCGCGGCGACCGCCAGCAGGCACACCACCGTGACGCCGAGGACCGCGAGCACCGCGGCGCGGGACGCGCGCGTCACCGGAGCACCGCCCTGCGCCGCGCCAGCAGGAGCCGGGCGACCGCGGCGAGCACCACCAGACCGGCGGCCACGACGAAGGCCACGGCGTACCGGCTCGGGGCCCCCGCGGAGGCGGCGACCGCCTCGGTCGCGTCACTGTCGTCGGCGGCGGAACCGTCGGCCTGCACCGCGAACCGGACGGCGAGCTCCTCCTCGAGCCCGAACACCCGCAGCTCGTGGGTGCCGGCGCTCGTGTCGACGGGGATGCTGACGACCCCCGCCATGGTGCCGTCCGCGGCCACCTGGAACGGCCCGGCCGCCGCCGCACCGTCGTCGAAGGTGACGCTCAGCTGCTGCCCCGCCGGCAGGCCGGTCGCACGGAACGGGAGCACCCGTCCGGCGACCGCACCCGCCCGGTCGACCTCGAGCGTCGCCGGACCGGCCGCGACCGGCGCCTCGGCGGCGGGGGCCGTCCCGGACGACCCGGTCGCCCCGGGCGCCGCGGTCGTGGGCGTCGCACCGCTCGCGGTGCCGGCACCGGACTCGGCGGGGGCGTCGTCCTCGTCGTACAGGTCGGCGACGCGCACCGGCGTGAAGGTCTCGTTGCTGCTGTTGGCGACGCCGTGGGCGCCGACGGTGATGATCCCGCAGGTCACCTCGCGGCAGTCGACGGTGCGCTCGTTGCTGGAGCGGTCGTAGGCGGTGAACACCGCGCCGGGCACCGTGACGGTCGTCGACCAGGAGCCGTCGGAGTCCATGAGGCCGCCGTTGGCCGAGGAGGCGGTGTCGGAGCCGGGGAACGCGACGTACTTCTGGAAGCCCTGGTTGTCGGCCGACTCGGAGTCGGGCACGTAGAAGTAGTCCACCCCGGTGCGACCGCCGCCGCTGGGCTGCCACCCGGACCCGACGGTCCCGAAGAACACGTAGACCCCGCCGTGGCCGCCCTCGATCGACTGGAAGCCCGACCCGCGCACCGTGAGCGTCGTGGCGTAGGTCGGGTCGACGACCGCGTCCCCGTCGGGGTTCGCGATGCTGACGCGGGCCGCGGCCTGGGCGGCGGGCGCCGTGGCGACGAGACCGACCGGCACGAGCAGGCCCGCCAGGAGGACGACGAGCAGTGCGCTCGCCCTGGGTGCGTTCAGACGGCCGGGCACGGGTCCTCCTCGGGACGGGGGCTGGACGTGGGGTCGGGCGTGAGGTCGGGCGTGGGGTCGGGTGCGCGCGGCGCGCGCACCGGGACGACGACGAGGTGGCCGGCGTGCTCGATCACGTCGACCGCGTGCTCGTAGACCTCGGTGAGCAGCGCGGCGGTGAGCACCTCCCGGGGCGGTCCGACGGCGCGCACGCGGCCGTCGCTGAGCACGCAGACGCGGTCGGCGTACGCCGCGGCCAGGGACAGGTCGTGCAGCACGACCACGACGGCGGCACCGGCGGCGGCCTCGTCACGGGCGACCCGGAGCACGGCCTCCTGGTGCTGGAGGTCGAGGGCCGCGGTGGGCTCGTCGAGCAGCAGGACGGGCGTGGCCTGGGCGAGCACGCGGGCGAAGGAGACCCGGGCCTGCTCGCCGCCCGAGAGGGTGGGGAAGAGCCGGGTCGCGAGGTGGGTGACGTCGGCCCGCTCCTCGGCTGCCGCGATGACGGCCAGGTCGTCGGCGGCGGCCGGCGTGCGGTGCCACGGGGCCCGCCCCATCTCGACGACCTCGCGCGCCCGGAAGCCGAAGGCGAGCCGCTGCTGCTGCGGCAGCACGGCCCGGGCCCGGGCGAGCTCGCGCGGCCGGACGGAGCCGACGGGCCGCCCGTCGACCTCGACCGACCCGGATGACGGCTCGAGGTCCCCGGTGAGGACGCCGAGCAGGGTGGACTTGCCGGCGCCGTTGGGGCCGACGAGCACGAGCACCTCGCCCGGACGCACGTCGAGGTCGACCCCGTCGAGGATGGCGCGACCCTCGATGGTGACGCCGACGGCCCGGGCGACGAGCGCGGGCGCGACGTGGCGGGGGCTCATGCCCACCCTCCCGCCGTGCGCCGCGCGCGCCGCAGCAGCCAGAAGAAGAACGGGCCGCCGACGAGCGACGTGAGCATGCCGATCGGCAGGTCGGCGTTGCTGATGGCCGTCCGCGCCCACAGGTCGGCGAGCACGAGCAGGACGGCACCACCGAGCGCGCTCGCCGGCACGAGCAGCCGGTGACCCGGGCCGGCGACGAGCCGCACCAGGTGGGGCACGACGAGGCCGACGAAGGCGATGACGCCGCAGAAGGCGACACCGGCGGCGGTCAGCAGCGCCACCAGGACGATGCAGACGAGGCGGAGGCGCTCGACGTCCACGCCCACGTGCCGCGCGGCACGGTCGCCGAGGGCGAGGAGGTCGAGCTGGCGCGCGAGCACGAGCGCGGCGACGATCCCGACCGCGACGAGCGGGAGCACGACCTGCACCTCGGGCCAGCGGCTGCCGTTGAAGCTGCCGAGGGTCCAGAAGACGATCTCCTCGCGGGAGGAGGTGGTGGCGAGGAAGAGCAGGAACGACAGTCCGGCGCTGGCCACCGCGTTGACCGCGATGCCGGTGAGCACCAGCGTGACCACCTCGGTGCGCCCGTTGTCGCGGGACATGACGTAGACGAGCATCGTCGTCAGGAGTCCCCCGACGAAGGCGCAGACCGCGATCGTCCACGAGCCGGCGAAGTCCAGCGAGAAGACGATGACGGCCGCCGCGGCGACGGCCGCGCCCGAGGAGACACCGACGACCCCCGGCTCCGCGAGCGGGTTGCCGAAGACGCCCTGCATGAGCGCGCCCGCCGTCGCCAGCGCCGCCCCGACGAGGAGCGTCATGGTGGCGCGGGGGAACCGGACGTTCCACAGGCTGTCCTCCGCCCGTGGGTGCGACGGCAGCGGCCCGACGTCGAGCCCGACGCGGTGGAGGACCGAGCCGAGCACCTCGCTCGGCGGGATGGGGAACTGACCGGTCGCCGCCGAGGCCACGAACGCCACGACCAGGGCGAGCGCGAGCAGGAGCAGCAGGCCGGGCCCGACCGCCCACGCCGCGAACCGGCGCCGCGGCGCCACCGGTGCGGGGCGTGCCCCCGCGGCCAGGCTCACGAGACTGCCCCGGGCGCGTAGACGGCGACCGCGAGCGCGTTGAGCACCCCGGCGGTGAGCGGTCCGTAGCCGAGGATCTGCGCGTCCGCCATGTCGACGAACCGGCGGTGCTCCCCCGCCGGTGTGGCCGCCAGGGCGGGCAGCCGCTCGAGCAGCCCGTCCACGCCGCCGGCGGAGGCCAGGCCGTCGGTCATCATCAGCACCAGCTCCGGCTGGGCAGCGATGAGGCCCTCGTCCGTCACCGGACGCATCCCGGACCACCCGATCTCGCCGGCGACGTCGTAGCCGCCGATCGCCCGCACCAGCGCGTCGGCGCCCGAGCCCTCGCCGAACATGTAGTAGATCCCGGAGGTGCCCCGCACGTAGAGGAACACCGTGCGCAGCCGCTCCCCCTCGTCGGCGGGCGCGACCTGCGCGATCGCGTCGACCACCTCGGCGACCTCCGCCTCGGTGCGCTCCGCCAGCGCCGTACCGGCGTCGGGGACGCCCAGGGCCGCGGCGACCTCGGCGGTGAGCGACGACAGGTTGTCGAGGCCACGGTGGGAGTCCACGACGACCACGGGGATGCCGGAGTCGCGCATCTGGAGCATGACGTCCCACGGGCCGAGCGACGTGTCGGTGAGGATCAGCGTCGGGTCGAGCTCGAGGATGGCCTCGGCGTTCAGGTCGTGCCCGTTCTGCGTGACGAGCGGCAGGTCCTCGGCCTCGGGGAACTGCGTGCTGACGTCGCGGCCGATCAGCGTGTCGCCGAGACCGAGCTCGAAGACCGTGCGCGAGAGCGTCCCGTAGACGTCGAGGGCGAGCACCCGGTCGACGTCGGTGATCGTCACCTCGGTGCCCTGGGCGTCGGTGACGGTGACGGGGAGCTCCGGCGTCGGGTCGGCGACCGGCTCGACCGGCGTGCTGGGCAGCACGGCGGACACCTCGCCCTCCCAGTCGCGCACGTCGTCGAGGGCCGTCACGTCGGCCAGCGGCGGCGCCACCGCTCCGTCACCGCCGCCGTGGCCCTCCTCCGCCGCTCCACCGACGCCGTCGAGGCCGCAGCCGGCGAGCACGAGGGCGAGGGCGCCGGCGACGAGCACGGAGGCACGCCGCCGCTGCGGGGGGCGGGGAGCGGTGCGGAGCATGCGTGGGTTCTCTCGTTCTCGTCGGGCGCGTCGGGCTCGGCGGTCGTGACACCGGCGGGCGGACTTAGGTTAGCCTAATCAAACTCAGGCTAGGCTAACCTGGGTCGGGACGCATCTTGACAGACTGTCGAGAAGATGTCGACACTTTGTCGAGAAGAAACCGCACGGCCCGCCACGCCCCCCCGCCCCACCCGACCCACCCCGGGAGCCCCCATGACCGTCCTCGCCCACGACCTCGACGCCCCGCTCTCGACCGTCATGCGTGAGGGCTCGCAGGCCGAGCACACCGCCGCCGAGGGCTCGTCCTTCATGACGGAGCTGCTGGCGGGCCGGATCAGCGAGGCCGGCTACGCGGCGTACCTGCTGCGCCTGCGGCAGGTGTACGCCGCGCTGGAGGCCACCGCCCGGGCCCTGAGCGCCGAGCCGGCCGTGGCGGCCGTGGCGGACCCCGCCCTCGAGCGCCTCGCCGCGATCGACGCCGACCTCGAGCACTGGGCCCCCGGGGCGACGGGCGTGGACAGCCCCGCCGCCGCGGCGTACGCGGAGCGGATCGCGTCCGCGACCGTGTGGGCGCCGCTGTTCGTGGCGCACCACTACACGCGCTACCTCGGCGACCTCTCGGGCGGCCAGGCCATCGGCCGCATCCTCAGCCGCGAGTTCGGCCTCACCGACGGCGTGGGCGTGGCGTTCTACGACTTCGCCGAGATCCCCAAGCCGAAGCCCTACAAGGACGGCTACCGCGCGCGGCTCGACGCGCTCGCCCTGACCGCCGCGGAGAAGTCCCGCGTCGTCGACGAGGTGAAGGTGGCGTTCACCCTCAACCAGGCGCTCTTCGCCGAGCTCAGCGCCGACCTGGACCGCTACCGCCGCTGAGCCTCGGCCCGCGCCGGCACCCGTCGCCGTCGAGGCCCACTAGGGTCGGGCCATGCGCGTTCTCGTCACCGGCGCCGCCGGGTCCCTCGGCCAGGTCGTCGTCGCCGGGCTGCTCGACGCCGGTCATGACGTGGTCGGCCTCGACCGGGCCCCCGCCCCGACCGGCTGGACGGTGCCGTGGCACACCGCCGACTGCGCCGACCCGGACGACGTGGCCGCCGTCTTCGCCGAGCAGGCGGCCGGTGGCGCCCCTCTCGAGGCCGTCGTGCACCTGGCGGGCAACCCCGGCGAGGGCAGCCTGGCGGACTCGCTGACGTCCCACACGGTCACGACGGCGGCGTTGCTCGAGGCGATGCTCGTGCACCGCGTCGACCGCATCGTCTACGCGTCCTCCAACCACGCGGTCGGGGGCACGCCGCACGCGTCGTGGTCGCCGGCCGACCCCCTGCCGGTGACCACCCCGCCGCGTCCCGACACCTACTACGGCGTGGCGAAGGTCGCTGCGGAGGCCGTGCTCCAGCTGTTCGCCGACCGGCACGGCGTGCACGCCGTCGCCTGCCGGATCGGGTCGTTCCTCGAGGAGCCGACGACCGAGCGGCACCTCGCCACCTGGCTCTCCCCCGGCGACTGCGTGCGCATGGTGCTGGCGGCACTCACCGTGCCCGCCCCGGGATTCGCCACGCTCTACGGCGTGTCGGCCAACACCCGCGGCTGGTGGGACCTGGCCCCCGGCCGGGCCCTCGGCTTCGAGCCGGTCGACGACGCCGAGACGTACGCCGCGGGCATCGCCCCCCGCGCCGAGGACGAGGTGGAGGACGCCCGGGTCGGCGGACCGTTCGCGACCGAGGACTTCTGGCGCCCGGCGTTCTGAGGCGCTCAGGGGGCGCGTGGTCGTTCGGGTCGCCGCGCTTCACTGGGGTCATGACGATCCCCCGCACCACCCTCGGCACCGCCGCGCCCCTGACCGTCTCCGCCCAGGGCCTGGGCTGCATGGGCATGAGCGAGTTCTACGGCACCGGCGACGAGGCCGAGGCGACGCGCGTCATCCACCGCGCGCTCGACCTCGGCGTCACCTTCCTCGACACGGCCGACATGTACGGACCCTTCACCAACGAGCGGCTCGTCGGCGCCGCGATCGCCTCGAGCGCCCAGGGCCGCGACGGCGTGCAGCTGGCCACGAAGTTCGGCAACGAGCGCCTCCCCGACGGCACCCGCGTGGGCATCAACGGCCGCCCCGACTACGTGCACCGGGCGTGCGACGCGTCCCTCGAACGGCTCGGCGTCGACGTCATCGACCTCTACTACCAGCACCGGGTGGACCCCGACGTCCCCATCGAGGAGACCGTCGGCGCCATGGCCGAGCTCGTCACGGCGGGCAAGGTCCGCTTCCTCGGCCTGTCCGAGGCCGCCGCGGAGACCGTTCGACGCGCCCACGCGGTGCACCCCGTCACGGCGCTGCAGACGGAGTACTCGCTGTTCACCCGTGACCTGGAGGACACCATCTGGCCGGTCCTCGCGGAGCTGGGGATCGGGCTGGTCCCCTACTCGCCCCTCGGCCGCGGCCTGCTCACCGGCGCGATCACGACGGAGGCCGACCTCGCCGAGGGCGACTCGCGCCGCTCGGCGTACTTCCCCCGCTTCCAGGGCGAGGCCCTCGACGCCAACCTGGACCTCGTCGCCCGGGTGCGGGCGATCGCCGACCGGCTCGGGGCCACGCCCGGCCAGCTCGCCCTCGCCTGGGTGCTCGCCCGGTCCGGTCGCGACGGCGTCGGGGTCGCCCCCATCCCCGGGACGAAGCGCATCCCCTACCTCGAGGAGAACGTGGGCGCCGGCGCCCTCACCCTCGACGACGACGTGCTGGCCGAGCTCGAGGCCGCGGTCCCGCGGGACGCGGTCGTCGGCAGCCGGTACGGCGACATGTCGAGCATCGACGCCTGAGCCGCTCACCCCTCGCGGACGTCATGCGCGACGGTGCCCCCGGCCGCCGCTCCGCATGACGTCCGGATAGGGACCCCGCTCACCCCTCGCGGACGTCATGCGGAGCGGTGGCTCCGGCCGCGACTCCGCATGACGTCCGGGAGGGGTCGGCGAGCTCCACCAGCCGCGCCCGCAGGCCCGCCACGCACCCGGCCATCATCCGGGCGTGGTTCCACCGCAGGAGCGGGTCGCCGAGGCGCAGCAGCGGGGCGGGGACCCGGCCGAACCAGCCGCCCAGGTCGACCTCCTGCCGGTAGTCGAGCCGCGACCCGGCGCCGTCCTCGACGACGGTGAACCGCGCCGTACCCACCAGGTCGCCGTCGATCGCCACCTCCAGCGTCGGGAGCCGCCGCTCCGTGGCGCGCAGGTGCAGCTCGAGGTCGTAGGGCAGCGTGGAGCGGCAGAGCACCAGCGCGTCGTCGTCGCCCAGCCGGCCGACGGCGACGACCTGCGGCCACCAGTCGACGTACGCCGCGAGGTCGAGCAGCACGGCCGCGACGACGTCGGGCGGGTGGGGCAGGACCCAGCGCTCGGTGAAGACGTACGCCGCCACGCGCCCTCAGCCCACCGCGGAGCGGAACGCCGGCCGGCGCATCCACGACGTGACGAGCGGCCGGTAGCCCATCGAGGCCCAGAACGGGGTGGACCAGCCGCTGACGCCGGAGTGGTGGAGCAGCATCGCCGCCCAGCCCTCCTCGGCGGCCCGGGCGTGGGCCGCCGCCGCGAGGACGCGACCGAGGCCGCCCGAGCGCAGGACCGGCTCGACGTAGGCCTGGACGAGGTAGCCGGCGGGCGCCAGCCAGGTGGCCCCGTTGACCCACGCGGCGGACTCCGGCGGGTTGACCTGGCAGAAGGCGACGGCCTCGCCGTCGAGCTCCGCGAGCCACGTCCAGCCCTCGTCGCGCTCCAGCGCCTCGCCGAGCTCGGCCTCGAGCGAGGCGCGCGCGTCGGGCCGCGGCGGCACGTAGCCGAACCGGCTCTCCCAGGCGTGCAGGTCGACGGACCGGTCCAGCAGCCAGGGCAGGTCCGCCCGCCCCGCCGGGCGGATGCGTACGCCGGGGGGCGGGCGCCGCCAGACGTCGGGGTCCGGCCGGTCGAGGGCGCGGAGCGCGAGGACCGAGGCCGGTCCGAAGTGCCGGGCGACGAGCGGGGCGACGAGGTCGACGTCGCGACTGGCCACCGCCACCGTCGCGGACGTCTCGGCGTCGGTCGCCGCCGGGTCGTCGCCCACCCGCGCGAGCCACCGGTCGAGCACCGCCGCCCACGCGGGCGCGTCGGGCGCCGCGGCCCGCACGGTGAGCACGTGCGCGCGCCGGGCGACCCAGAGCAGATCGCTGTCGCGCACCGTGGCCAGGCCCCCCACGTCACCGCTGACGAGGAGCCGGTCGGCCTCCTCCGCGCTCGGCACGGCGGGACGGACGAGCGGGTCGACCGCGGCGAGACGCTCGACGTGGGCGTCGTGGAGCCGGGCCAGGAGGCCGGCGGTGTCCGGGGCGCCGCCCACCAGGTCGTCGACAGGGGTCGGAGAGGGCACGGCCCCATCCTGCACCCACTACCGTGAGCGGCATGAGCACCACGGACACCAGCGCCCTGATCGCGTCGGCACGGGACTGGATGGCCGAGGACCCCGATCCGCGCACGCGTGCGGAGCTGGCGGACGTCCTCGCCGCCGTCGAGGCCGGCGACCCCGCCGCGCTGGCCGACCTCGCCGACCGCTTCGACGGCACCCTGGAGTTCGGCACGGCGGGCCTCCGCGGCGCGCTGGGGCCGGGTCCCAACCGCATGAACCGGGTGGTGGTGTCCCGCGCGGCGGCCGGGCTCGCGGCGTACCTGCGGGACCACGGCGCCGGGCCGGGTGCCGCGGTGGTGGTCGGGTACGACGCGCGGCGCGACTCCGACGTGTTCGCTCGCGACACCGCCGAGATCGTCACCGGCGCGGGCCTGCGGGCCTACGTGCTCCCCCGGCCGCTGCCGACCCCGCTGCTGGCCTACGCGGTGCGTGAGCTCGGGGCCGTCGCCGGCGTCATGGTGACCGCCAGCCACAACCCGCCGGAGGACAACGGCTACAAGGTCTACCTGGGTGACGGCTGCCAGATCGTGCCGCCCGCCGACGCCGAGATCTCCGCCCGGATCGCCGCGGTCGGCGCGTTCGCCGACGTGCCGCGCGGCGACGCCGGCACCGTGCTCGACGACGAGCTCGTCGACCGCTACCTCGACACCGTCGCGGCGCTCGCGGGTGACGGCCCGCGCGACCTGCGGGTCGTCTACACCCCGCTCCACGGCGTCGGCGGCGTGCCGGTGCGCCAGGTGCTGGAGACGGCCGGCTTCGACGAGCCCTCGGTGGTGCCGGAGCAGGAGGAGCCGGACGGCACGTTCCCGACCGTCGCGTTCCCCAACCCCGAGGAGCCCGGCGCCATGGACGCGGCGATCGCGCTCGCCGCCCGCACCGGCGCGGACCTCGTCGTGGCCAACGACCCCGACGCGGACCGCTGCGCGGCCGCCGTGCCGGTGCCGGGGGCCGACGCGGGCGACCCGGCCGGCTGGCGGATGCTGCGCGGCGACGAGGTCGGCGCGCTGCTCGCGACCCACCTGCTCGACCGCGGCGCCGCGGGCATCTTCGCCTGCTCCATCGTCTCCTCGTCGCTCCTCGGCCGGATCGCCGAGGCCGCGGGCCAGCCGCACCTCGAGACGCTCACCGGGTTCAAGTGGATCGGGCGGGTGGAGGGACTGGCCTTCGGCTACGAGGAGGCGCTGGGCTACTGCGTCGACCCGGGCTCGGTGCGCGACAAGGACGGCGTGTCGGCGCTGCTGATGCTGTGCGAGCAGGCCGCGGCGCTCAAGGCCGAGGGACGCACGCTGCTCGACGCGCTCGACGACATCGCCCGCACGCACGGACTGCACGCCACCGACCAGCTCTCGGTGCGCGTCGCGGACCTCCAGGTCATCCGCGACGCGATGGCCCGCCTGCGGGCGACCCCGCCGACGGAGCTCGGCGGTCTCGAGGTGCTCACCGCCGAGGACCTCGCGCAGGGCACCGCGGACCTGCCGCCCACCGACGGGCTGCGCTACCGCCTCGCCGACGGCGCGCGCGTGATCGTGCGGCCGAGCGGCACGGAGCCCAAGATCAAGTGCTACCTCGAGGTCGTCGTGCCGGTGGAGGACGAGGACGCCGGGCCGGACGGCGACGCCGGGGGCGTCGCCGCCGCGCGCATCGTCGCGGCCCAGCGCCTCGACGCGCTCAAGCTCGGCGTGAAGGCGGCGGCGGGCCTCTGAGGCGGGGCGAACCTGCGCGCCCCGTCCCGCCCGACGCCTCCTATGCTGGCGCGGTGACCGACGCGCAGACCCCCGAGCCCACGCCCGCCGACGAGCCGACGGTGGCCGAGGTCGCCCGTCTCATCGACCACACCCTCCTCAAGCCCGAGGCGACGCGGGCCGACGTCGAGGCGCTCGTCGCCGAGGCGGCCGACCTGGGCGTCTACTCCGTGTGCGTCTCGCCGAACATGCTGCCGCTGACCGTCCCCGCGGGCCTCGAGGTCGCCGTCGTCTGCGGCTTCCCCAGCGGCAAGCACACCTCGACGGTCAAGGCGGCCGAGGCCGCGGAGGCCGTCGCGAACGGCGCCGACGAGATCGACATGGTCATCGACGTGGGGGCCGCGATCGAGGGTCGGTACGCCGACGTGCAGGCCGACATCGCCGCCGTCCGGGCCGCGGTCCCGGCGCCGACGGTGCTGAAGGTGATCATCGAGTCCGCCGCCCTGTCCGACGAGGCGATCGTGGCCGTGAGCCGCGCCTCCGCCGAGGCCGGCGCGGACTTCGTCAAGACCTCCACCGGCTTCCACCCGGCCGGTGGCGCCTCCGAGCACGCCGTCCGGCTCATGGCCGAGACCGTGGCGCCCGCGCTGGGCGTCAAGGCCTCGGGCGGCGTCCGCACCCTCGAGCAGGCCCGCGCGATGGTCGCGGCCGGCGCCACCCGCCTCGGGGTGTCGGGCTCGCGCGCCCTGCTCGGCGGCGGTCCCGCCGCCGGCGGCTACTGAGCCCCCGCCCGTCGCCGGTCCCATGACGACCCCGCTCGCCGCTCGCGTCATCGTCCTCGCCGGCCCGTCCGGGTCGGGGAAGTCCCGCCTCGCGCAGCGCCTCGGCCTGCCCGTGCTGCGGCTCGACGACTTCTACCGCGACGGCGATGACCCGGCCCTGCCACGCATCGCGTCCGGCCCCAACGCCGGGATCGTCGACTGGGACCACTCCGGCTCCTGGCTGCGGGACGAGGCACTGGCGGCGCTGGAGGAGGTCTGCCGCTCCGGCCGCGTCGAGGTGCCGACCTACGAGATCGCCGCCAACGGCCGCACCGGCTCCCGGGTGCTCGACCTGGGCGGGTCACCGCTCGTGGTGACGGAGGGCATCTTCGCCACCGACGTCGTCGAGGAGCTCGCTGCGCGGGGGCTCCTGGCCGCGGCGTACTGCCTCACCCAGCCGCCCACCGTCACCTTCTGGCGGCGGCTCACCCGCGACCTCCGGGAGCACCGCAAGCCCCCGCTCGTGCTGGTACGCCGCGGCGCGGCGCTCGCCCGCGCCCAGCGCGGCATCGTCGAGCGGGCGGTCGCGGTGGGCTGCGTGCCGGCGTCCACCCACGACGCCTTCGCCGCGCTGCGCGACCTGGCCGCGGACGTCGAGTCGCGGCCCCGCCGCACGCCGTCGTCGCTGGCCGCCGCGATCGAGGGCTTCCGCCAGCCCGACCCCACGACCTGCGGCTCGTGCTGCCTCGTGGTGGCGCACCTGCACCACTCCGCGGCGTACGCCGCCGCCGTGCTCGGGGACCCGGACGTCACGGCACGACTGCGCCACGAGGCGCTCGCGGTGCACACCGCCACCAACGGCCTGCGGCTCGCGGGCGAGACGCAGGCGCCGTGGCCGCGGCGGCTGGGCACCGCGCCCTGGGCCCTCGCCCGCCACCTGCGGTTGGTCTCGGGGCGGCCGGGCACCGGGTACGTCTGGGTGCGGCGCCGCGACGACTTCTGGGAACAGCTGGTGTCCGCCGTCGCGGGTGGGCACCCCGTGCCCCTGTACGTCGGCACGCGGCTCCTCCCCCGGCACGTCGTGCTCGTGCTGGAGGCGGGCGACGACCACCTGGTCGCCTACCAGCCGGGGCGCGGCGGGACCGTGCGGGTCACGCGCGGCGAGGTCACCCGCCACGAGGCCCGCGCTCTCGGCTGGCCGCGCGTGTGGGGCGGCGTGCTGCCGGCCGAGACCGCCGTGCCGACGCGCTGCACGACCCGGCGCGAGCGCTCGCCGCGCGGGCGGCGGGCGCTCGCGCCGGGGCTCAGCGCAACGCCGCGTAACCGGGCTTGATGACCTCGGTGATGAGCGCGTAGCGCTTGTCGTAGTGGGTGAACGCCGACTTCATCGCGTTCGTCGTCAGCCACTCGAGCCGGTCGAGGCCGAAGCCGAGCTCGGTGTGGAGCAGCCACATCTCCTGCGACATCGACGTGCGGCTCATGAGGCGGTTGTCGGTGTTGACCGTGACCCGGAAGCGCAGGTCGGCGAGCAGGCCGATGGGGTGCTCCGCGATCGACGGGGCCGCGCCGGTCTGCACGTTGGAGCTGGGGCACATCTCCAGCGGGATGCGCTTGTCGCGCACGTAGTTGGCCAGCCGACCCAGGCGCACCTGGCCGTCGGGACCGACCTCGACGTCGTCGATGATCCGCACGCCGTGACCGAGCCGGTCGGCGCCGCACCACTGGAGCGCCTCCCAGATCGACGGCAGCCCGAAGGCCTCACCGGCGTGGATGGTGAAGTGGGCGTTCTCGCGGCGCAGGTACTCGAACGCGTCGAGGTGGCGGGTGGGCGGGAAGCCCGCCTCGGCGCCCGCGATGTCGAAGCCCGTCACGCCCCGGTCGCGCCAGGAGACGGCGAGCTCCGCGATCTCGCGCGACATCGCCTGGTGCCGCATGGCGGTGAGCAGCTGGCGGGCGACGATCGGGGTGCCGGCCTCGCGGGCCAGCGCCATGCCCTCCTCGAACCCGGCCTGCACGGCGGCCACCACGGCGTCGGGGGTCAGCCCCTGGTCGGTCATCAGCTCCGGGGCGTAGCGCACCTCGGCGTAGACCACGCCGTCCGCGGCGAGGTCCTCGATGCACTCCCGCGCGATCCGCGTGATCGCCGGCACGGTCTGCATCACCGCGACGGTGTGGGAGAACGTCTCGAGGTAGCGCACCAGCGAGCCCGAGTCGGCCGACGCGGCGAACCAGTCGGCGAGGCCCGCGGCGTCGGCGGCGGGCAGCGGGTGCCCGATCTCGGCGGCCAGCTCCACGATGGTCTGCGGGCGCAGACCGCCGTCGAGGTGGTCGTGGAGCAGCACCTTGGGCACGCGGCGGATGAGCTCGCGGGAGAGGTCTGCGGGAGCGGCGGAAGGGGTGGTCTCGACCATGGTCCATCTTCGCAGTCGGTAGGGTCCGCAGCGGTAATCGACGCACCGGCTCCGGGCCGGGAGAAGGAGCAACCATGCGCACGTTCACGTCCCTCGACGAGGTCGCGGCAGCCGCCGGCGAGGACCTCGGGGTCTCGGACTGGGTGGAGATCGACCAGGACCGGGTCAACACGTTCGCCGACGCCACCGGTGACCACCAGTGGATCCACGTCGACGTCGAGCGCGCCGCCGAGGGCCCCTTCGGCGGCACGATCGCGCACGGCTACCTGACGCTCTCCCTCGTGCCGTGGCTCGGCAGCCTGGTCTTCGGCTTCGACACCCCCGGCGCCAAGCTCAACTACGGCGTCAACAAGGTCCGCTTCCCGCAGCCGCTCCTGGTGGGCAGCCGCGTGCGGGCGCACGTCGCGCTGGGCGATGTCGCCGACCTACCCGCCGGCAAGCAGGTGCACGTCCGCTACACCATCGAGATCGAGGGCGAGGCGAAGCCCGCCTGCGTCGCGGAGACGGTCGTCCTGCTCCTGCCCTGAGGCCTGAGGCCTGAGGCCTGAGCCACCGCCCCGGTCCCGGCACCCCGTCCCACTCCGGGTCGTGGTGGGAGGCCTGCACTTCCCGCAGGCCTTGCACCACGACCCGGAGGGCGGATGGGTGCGTCAGGCGATCCGGTCGATGACGATCGGGGACGCGGTGTACGCCGCGGCGTCACCGACGTCGTACCCGCCCTCGAGCGCCGCCAGGGCGCGGTCGAAGCGCTCCGGGGTGTCGGTGAGCAGGGTGAACAGGGGCGCGCCCGCCTCGACCCGGTCGCCCGGGCGGGCGTGCCAGACGACGCCGGCGCCGGCCTGCACCGGGTCCTCCTTGCGGGCCCGGCCGGCGCCGAGGCGCCAGGCGGCGAGACCGACGGCCATGGCGTCGAGCCGCGTCAGCACGCCCGACGTGGGTGCGGTCACGACGTGACGCTCCCGCGCGACGGGCAGCGCGGCGTCGGGGTCGCCCCCCTGCGCCGAGATCATGGCGCGCCACACGTCCATCGCGGAGCCGTCGGCCAGCTTGTCGGCGGGGTCGACGTCGTCGCGGCCGGCCGCCTGCAGCATCTCGCGGGCCAGGGCGAGGGTCAGCTCGACGACGTCGGCCGGACCACCGCCCGCCAGCACGTCCACCGACTCCTGCACCTCGATCGCGTTGCCGGCGGTGAGCCCGAGGGGCGTCGCCATGTCGGTGAGCAGCGCGACCGTCCGCACGCCGGCGTCGGTGCCGAGGGCCACCATGGTCTCGGCGAGCTCACGGGCCCGCTCCGCGGTCTTCATGAACGCGCCGGAGCCGACCTTCACGTCGAGCACGAGCGCTCCCGTGCCCTCCGCGATCTTCTTGCTCATGATGGAGCTCGCGATGAGCGGGATCGCCTCGACCGTGCCGGTCACGTCCCGCAGGGCGTAGAGCTTCTTGTCCGCCGGCGCCAGACCGTCGCCCGCGGCGCAGATGACCGCGCCCACCGACTCCAGCTGCGCCAGCATCTCGGCGTTGCTCAGCGACGCCCGCCAGCCCGGGATCGACTCCAGCTTGTCGAGCGTGCCGCCGGTGTGGCCGAGTCCGCGACCCGACAGCTGCGGTACGGCGACGCCGCAGGCAGCCACGAGCGGGGCGAGCGGCAGCGTGATCTTGTCGCCGACCCCGCCGGTCGAGTGCTTGTCGCTCGTGGGGCGCGAGAGGGACGAGAAGTCCATCCGCTCCCCCGACGCGATCATCGCCGCGGTCCAGCGGGCGATCTCGGCGCGCTCCATGCCGTTGAGCAGGATCGCCATGGCGAGCGCCGACATCTGCTCGTCGGCCACCTGCCCCCGCGTGTAGGCGTCGACCACCCAGTCGATCTGGCTGTCGCTCAGGGTGCCCCGGTCCCGCTTGGTGGTGATGACCTCGATGACGTCGTGTGCGCTCACCGGGGCAGCCTACGCACGGCGGGGGTGCTCAGGGAGCCGCGACGCCCGCTCCGGCGGCGACCGTGACCGACTCGTAGCCTCGCAGCACGAAGGTGCCCCGCGACACCGGCTCGGCAGCGAGCTCGAGGCCCGGCATGCGGGTGAGCAGCAGCCCCAGCGACTCGGTGAGCTCCATGCGCGCCAGCGGTGCCCCGAGGCAGAAGTGGAGACCGGCGCCGAAGGCGACGTGCGCGTTGGGGTCACGGGTCGGCACGAACGTGTCCGCGTCGGCGAACACCGCGGGGTCGCGGTTGGCGGCCCCCAGGAGGGCCGCGATGCGCTCCCCCTCCCGCACCACGACCGTGCCGTCGCCGCTCGGGAGCTCCACGTCGGCGGTGGCGGTCCGCTCGAACAGGTGGAGCGCGGAGTCGAAGCGCAGCATCTCCTCCACCAGCGTCGGCACCACGCTCACGTCGCCGGTGGCGGCGGCGCGGCGTACGTCGGCGGCCGCGGGCGACCGCAGGAGCGCCACGAGGCCGTTGCCGAAGACGTTGACGGAGGCCTCGTGACCCGCGTTGAGCAGCAGCACCGCCGAGGCGACGACCTCGTCCTCGCTCAGCCGCTGGTCACCCTCCCGGGCCGCGACCAGGTCGCTCAGCAGGTCGTCGGCCGGGCGTTCCGCACGGTCGCGCGCCAGCTCGCGCACGGTGCCGGCGAACGCCTCGGCCGCCCGCACCGCGGCCTCCACGACCTCGGCCGACGGCGACGGCTCGTACATCCGCACGATCGCCTGCGACCAGTCCCGCAGCTCGGGCGCCAGGCTGGTCGGAGCGCCGAGCAGCTCGGCGATGACCAGCACCGGCAGAGGCTCGGCGTAGGCGCCGATGACGTCGAAGCCGTCCGGGTCGACCTCGCCCAGGAGCTCGGCCGCGAGCTCCTGCACCCGGGGCCGCAGCCGCTCGACGTGCCCGCGGGCGAAGGCGCCGGCCACCAGCCGCCGCAGCCGCGTGTGGTCGGGCGGCTCGTTCTCCATCATCTGGTTGCGGTGGAGGAGGTTGAACGGCTCCAGGTAGTCCGTCGGCTCGCGGTCCCGCCAGATGCGGCCCAGCCGGCGGTTGCGGAGCACCGCGCTGGTCGCGGCGTGGTCGAACGTCAACCACGTCTCGCGGCCGGGGTGCCAGGCCACCGCGTGCTGCTCCCGCTCCGCCGCCAGCAGCGGGTACGGGTTCGCGACGAGGTCAGGCGCCGTGAGGTCGAGAGAGGTCGTCGGGACCGAACGCATCGGGAAGCACCTCGTCCATCCGTCGCACACCGGCGACCGTCATCAGCAGCAGGTCCCTGCCGCCGTTCTCGAAGAGCAGCTGCCGGCAGCGGCCGCACGGCATGATCACCTCGCCCGCGCCGTTGACGCAGACGAAGTGGGTCAGCCGGCCGCCGCCGGTCAGGTGGAGCTGGGAGACCAGGCCGCACTCGGCGCAGAGCCCGACGCCGTACGACGCGTTCTCCACGTTGCAGCCCGTCACCAGGCGGCCGTCGTCGACGACCGCGGCGGCGCCGACGGCGTACCCGGAGTAGGGCGCGTACGCCCGCCCCGCCGCCGTCGACGCGGCGGCCTGCAGGTCGGCCCAGCCCTCCCAGGCCCCCCGGCCCGCGGGGGGCTGGGGGGACTGAGGGGACGACGTGGCCGTCACCCGGCTGAGCCCTTGCGGTAGATCAGACCCACCGCCGCCGGGGCCCGCAACCGTTGGGCCGCGGCGGTCAGCACCACGAGGGTGATGACGTACGGCGTCATGCGGGTGAAGTCGCCGGGCACCTCGTCGATCGAGAAGTACAGCGCGCCAACGAGCAGACCGGCCAGGACGAGCCCGCCGACCAGCTGCCACGAGGCACCGCGACGCGCCTGCCAGACCGCGAAGGCGATGGCGGCGACCGCGACGAGGAGCAGGAGCGCGTGGACGGACGAGCCGCCCTGGCGGAGGCCCAGCGTCTCGGTGTAGCCGAACAGTCCGGAGCCGGCGAGCAGGCCGCCCGGACGCCAGTTGCCGAAGATCATCGCCGCGAGGCCGATGTAGCCGCGGCCGCCGGTCTGGCCGTCGCGGTAGTTGCTCGAGGCGACGATCGCGAGGAAGCCGCCGGCGAGGCCGGCGAGGCCGCCGGAGACGAGGACGGCGATGAACTTGTAGCGCAGCACCGCGACACCGAGCGTCTCCGCCGCGGCCGGGCTCTCGCCGCAGGAGCGCAGGCGCAGGCCGAACGACGTGCGCCACAGCAGCCACCACGTGAGCAGCACGAGCAGGAAGCCGACGATCACGAGCACGGACAGGTTCGTCGTCAGGGCCCGCAGGAGCGCCGCGACCTGGGAGACGAAGAAGATGTCCTTGCCCTCGACCGTGCCGAAGGCGTCGCTCAGGGGGCCGATGGTGAGGGACGGGACGTCCGCGATCTTCGGCGACTGGGTCTGCCCGCCGCCGGGGAGGCCGACGAAGGTCAGCGACGCCAGGTACTGCACCGCACCGAGCGCGATGATGTTGATCGCGACGCCCGAGATGATGTGGTCGACGCCGAACACCACGGTGGCGACGGCGTGGATGAGACCGCCGACCATGCCCATGAGGACCGCGCCGAGGATGCCGGCCACGGCTCCGTAGTGGTAGCCGAAGAACCCGGCGCCGTAGGTGCCGAGGATCATCATGCCCTCGAGGCCGATGTTGACGATGCCGGCGCGCTCCGACCACAGACCGCCGAGACCGGCCAGCAGGATCGGCATGATCGCGACGAGGGTCGCGGCCAACGCGCCGGACGACGTGAGGTCGTTCGCGCCGGTCACGAGCTGCAGCAGCGAGAGCGCGAGCATGACGAGCAGGAAGCCGATGAGGATCCAGCGCCAGCGGCGCGTCCTCGACGACGCCGGGGCGCGGCCGGGCCTGGCGGCGCCGAGCGAGGGCATGGTCATCGCGTCGTCTCCTTCGAGAGGTCGACGTCACCGTCGCCGGGTCGGCCGGACCCGTCCGGTGCCGAGGGGTCGGTGTCGGTGGTGGCGCTGGTCGGCGCCACGGTGACGCCCGCGGCGAGCTCGGCGGCCACGCGCCGCTGCTCCAGGCGCGCGCCGTAGCGGCGGACGAGCTCGTAGGACACCACCACGGTCAGCACGATCACGCCCTGCGTGATGGCGACGATGTCGGGCGAGACGCCCACGAGGATCTGCAGCGGGTTGGACTGCTCGTCGAGGAACGCGAAGAGCAGGGCGCCGAGCGCGATGCCGATCGGGTGGTTGCGGCCGAGGAGGGCGATCGCGATGCCGGCGAAGCCGAGCCCCGACTGGAAGGTCGAGCCGTAGCTGTGGGAGTCGCCGAAGAGGATCGGCAGGCCCACGAGGCCGGCGACGGCACCCGAGAGCATCATCGTCGCGACGGTCATGCGCTTGGCCGAGACACCGCTCGCCACGGCCGCCGTCGTCGACTGGCCCGTGGCCCGCAGCTCGAAGCCGAAGCGGGTCTTGTTGAGCACGAACCAGTAGCCCACACCCGCGAGCACCGTGATGACGACGAAGCCGTAGAGCTCGGTCGCCACGTCGCTCCACACCTGGATGCCCGGGATCCACGAGGACTCCGGGATCACCTTGGTGCCGATGACGTTGCTGCCCTCCTCGCGGACCGCCGCCTTGGCCAGCAGGTACGCCACGAGCGAGGTCGCGATGAAGTTGAGCATGATCGTCGCGATGACCTCGCTGACGCCGCGGGTCGCCTTGAGGACACCGGCGATGCCGGCCCACAGGGCGCCGGCGAGCATCGCGCAGACGATCGCGAGGGCGGTGTTGGCGTAGCCCGGGAGCCACGCCTCGCCGGCCACGACGGCGGCCACGAAGACCGCCACCCGGTACTGACCGTCGACGCCGATGTTGAACAGGTTCATCCGGAAGCCGATGGAGACGGCCAGGCCCGAGAGGAACAGCACCATCGCGTTGTTGAGGATGTTGATCTGGTTGCGCGGCTCGGGCCACTGCAGCAGCTGGCCCCACACCGCTCCGACCGGGTCACCGGCCAGCACGAGCACGAGGCTCGTGATGAGGAACGCCAGCCCCAGGGCGAGCAGCGGAGCGGCCAGCCCCAGGAGCAGCTTGGTCAGTCGGACGTTCACGCGTCCGTCTCCTTCCCGGCGGAGTCCTGGCCCGCACCCGTCATGGCCGAGCCGAGCTGCTGCGGCGTCACGGCCGCGGGGTCGAACTCACCGACGAGGCGGCCCCGCAGGATCACCTCGATGCGGTCGGACAGCCCGATCAGCTCGTCGAGGTCGGCGGAGATGAGCAGCACGGCGAGCCCGGCCCGTCGTGCGGTCTTGATGTGGTCCCAGATGGCACCCTGCGCGCCGACGTCGACGCCGCGGGTGGGGTGGGAGGCGATGAGCAGCACCGGGTCACCGCTCATCTCGCGGCCCACGATGAGCTTCTGCTGGTTGCCGCCGGAGAGCGCGCGGGCGTGCACCTCGATGCCCGGGGTGCGCACGTCGTAGTTCTCGACGATCCGCCGCGTGTCGGCGCGCGCCGCGCGGGCGTCGATGAGACCGCCCCGGGCGCTCGGCCGGCGGGTCTGGTGGCCCAGCACGCGGTTCTCCCAGAGCGGGGCGTCCAGCAGCAGGCCGTGGCGGTGGCGGTCCTCGGGGATGTACCCGATCCCGGCCTCGCGGCGCGCACGGGTGCTGAGCCGGCCGATGGGCTGCCCGTCGAGCAGGATGCGGCCGGTGAGCCCCGGGCGCATGCCCATGATGGCCTCGACGAGCTCGGACTGGCCGTTGCCCTCGACGCCCGCGATGCCGAGCACCTCGCCGCGGTGGATGCGGAAGCTGACGTCCGAGAGCAGGGCACGGCCGCCCGCCGGGTCGTCCAGGCGCAGGTCGACGACGTCGAGGAGCACGTGGTCGGTGACGGTCGACGCCTCGGTCTGCGGCGTCGGCAGCTCGCTGCCGACCATGAGCTCGGCGAGCTGGCGCGACGTCACCGACGCGGGCTCGACGGTCGCGACCGTCGTGCCGCGACGGATGACGGTGATGTCGTCGGCGACGGACAGGACCTCGTCGAGCTTGTGCGAGATGAAGATGACGCTGAGGCCCTCGCGCTTGAGCTCGCGGAGGTTGTCGAAGAGCTCCTCGACCTCCTGCGGCACCAGCACGGCCGTCGGCTCGTCGAGGATGATCGTGCGCGCACCGCGGTAGAGCACCTTGAGGATCTCGACGCGCTGGCGCGCCCCGACGCCCAGGTCCTCCACACGGCGGTCGGGGTCGATGCCCAGCCCGTAGGCGTCGGAGATCTCACGGATCTTCGTGCGGGCGTTGCCCCCGATGCCGTGGAGCTTCTCGGCGCCGAGCACGACGTTCTCCAGCACCGTCAGGTTGTCGGCCAGCATGAAGTGCTGGAAGACCATGCCGATGCCGGCCTGGATGGCGTCGGCCGGGGACGACAGGCGCAGCTCGCGGCCGTCGACCTCGATCGTGCCCGAGTCGGGCGGCTGCACGCCGTAGAGGATCTTCATCAGCGTCGACTTGCCGGCGCCGTTCTCCCCCACGAGGGCGTGGATGGTGCCGCGGCGGACGTCGATGTTGATGTCGTCGTTGGCGATGACACCGGGGAAGCGCTTGCCGATGCCGCGGAGGCGGACGGCCAGGGGCGCGCCCTCGACGGGGGCCTCCTGGGGGTGCGTGGTCACGAGCGGGGACCTCCCGAACGGGCGACGGACCCGGGGACGACGACGCGTCGTCCTCGGGCCCGCTGCACTGGATGCTGTGTCACTGGCGTGCTCACCGGCGTCACTGTAGGAGACACCGGCGTGCCCGGTCGGGACCGGGCGCACGACCTGGCCCGAGCGGGCGGGGGCGTCCCCCGCCCGCTCGGTCCGGAGACGTCACGGGGTCGTGGGGACCGTGATGTCGCCGTCGATGATCTGCTGCTTGTAGTCGTCCAGCTGGTCGACGATGTCGTCGACGAAGCCACCGCTGGTCGAGTAGCCCACGCCGTCGGCCGCGAGGTCGTAGGTGACGGTGCCACCGACCTCCTCGCCGTTGACGATGTCGGACAGGTACTCGTAGACCGCCACGTCGACGTTCTTCAGCATCGACGTCATGATCGCGTCACGCACCGACGGGTCGGCGGTGTTGTACTGGTCGGAGTCGACACCGATCGCCCGGTTGTCGGACTCGGACGCCGCCTCGAACACGCCGCCACCCGAGCCGCCGGCCGCGTGGTAGACGATGTCGGCACCCGCGTCGTACATGCCCTGCGCAGCGGTCTTGCCGCGCGCCGGGTCGGCGAAGCCGGAGAAGTCCGGCGGCTGCGTCAGGTAGGTGACGTCGATCTGGATGTCCGGGTTGACCGCCTCGGCGCCCGCCTCGTAGCCCGCCTGGAACTTCTGGATCAGCGGGGTCTCGACGCCGCCGACGAAGCCGATGTGGTCGGTCTCCGTCTTGAGGGCCGCGGCCGCACCGACGAGGAACGAGCCCTGCTCCTCGGCGAACACGAGGTTGGTGACGTTGTCGAGGTCGTTGCTCGAGTCGTCGATGATCGCGAACTCCACGTCGGGGTACTCCGCCGACACCTTCGCGACCGCCTGGCCGTAGGCGAAGCCGACCGCGACGATCGGGTTGTAGCCGGCGTCGGCGAAGGTGCGCAGGCGCTCCTCGCGGGCCGACTCGGCCTCGCCGTCCTCGGCCTCCGACTCCTGCGACTCGACGCCGAACTCCTCGATCGCCTGGTCGAGACCCGCGGCCGCCGAGTCGTTGAACGACTGGTCACCACGGCCGCCGACGTCGTAGGCCAGGCCGACCTTGATGTCGGAGCCGGCGCCGTCGCCGCCACCGCCGTTCGAGCTGTCGTCGCTGCTGCTGCCGCTGTCACCGCAGCCGGCCAGGGCCAGGACACCCGCGGCAAGGACCGCGGCGAACTTCGTGCGCCTCACGAAGCCTCCTCAAGAAATATCGTGCTCGGGAGCGCCACTGGTCGGGCGCAACGCGCTCACACTAACGGCGCGGATCGGGGCGTCACGTCGATCTGGTCGTTCTCCATCGAACTGTTACCTAGCGTTGACGGCAGGCCCTGCGAGCGCCTCGAGAGCGGTCTCCGCGAGCAGCGCGGCACCGATGGTGACCGCCCGCTCGTCGACCACCAGGTCGCCCTGGTGGAGGTCGTAGGTGCGTCCGCCCGGGGTGCGGGTGCCGAGGCGCGCCAAGGCCCCCGGCACCTGCTGCAGGTACCACCCGAAGTCCTCGCCACCGAGGCTCTGCCGCGTCGTCGCGACCCCCGTGGGCCCGAGCACCGTCAGGGCCGCACGCCGCAGCGCGGACGTGGCGCTGGCCGCGTTGACGACGGGCGGTACGCCGCGCGTGTAGTGCACGACGGTCTCGACGCCGTAGGGCTCGGCGAGCAGCTGGACCGCGCGCCGCACGACGTCCTCGGCGACCGCCCAGGCGTCCGCGTCGAGCATCCGGACCGTGCCCGACATCCGGCCCTCGGCGGGGATCACGTTGGGCGCGACGCCGGCCTCGACCTGGCCCCAGACGACGCTGACGCCGGCGCGCGGGTCGATGCGGCGGGAGAGCACGGCGGGCAGCTCGGTGAGCAGCTTGCCGAGCGCGAACGTCAGGTCCTCCGTGAGGTGCGGGCGCGAGGTGTGGCCGCCACGGCCGGAGAGGTGCACGACGAGGTGGTCGGCGGCGCCGGTGATCGGACCCTCGAGGAGACCGACCTCCCCGACGTCGAGCGAGGGGTCGCAGTGCAGGGCGAAGACGGACGAGACGTCGGTCAGCGCCCCGGCGGCGATGAGCTCGAGGGCACCACCGGGCATGACCTCCTCGGCGGGCTGGAAGAGCAGGCGCACCCGGCCCGGCAGCGCCCCCCGCTCGTGCAGCTGCTGGAGGGTGAGCGCCGCCCCGAGGAGCGCGCTGGCGTGCACGTCGTGGCCGCAGGCGTGGGCCACCCCCGGCACGGTGCTCGCCCAGGCCAGCCCGGTGCGGTCGTCGAGCGGCAGCGCGTCGATGTCGCCGCGCAACGCCACGACGGGGCCGTCGTCCTCGGTGCCGACCTCCGCCACGAGCCCCGTGGTGCTCAGCGTGCGCACGCGGATGCCCGCCGCCCGGAGCCGCTCCGCGAGCAGCCGGGTGGTCCGGGTCTCGGTCCAGGCCAGCTCGGGGTGGGCGTGGAGGTCGCGGCGCACGGCCACCAGCTCGTCGGCGAGCGCGGTGAGGATCTCGGAGGTGGCGTGCACGAGGGCTGACCCTAGCGAAGTGCCGTCCGGGTCGGGCGGCCGGTGACCCCGGCCCCGGCCGTCCGCGTCACCCGGCGAGGGAGAGTGCGGGGGGCGCGGCGCCGGTCGGAGGAAAACGCGGACCGGCCCGAGGGCGGGGAGAAGAAAACGCGGACCCGACCCCGCGACACGCCGAGGCGGTTTCTAGTGGTCGGTGCAACACGGCTGTGGGGGTTGTGTTGCGGGATCAAGAAGCGGCGCGTGCGCGGGGTCTGGGGCTGTTGGCGGCCGGGGTCCCGGCGAAGCAGGTGTCCGAGTTGCTGGGGTGGGATCGAGACACGGTGGCTTCATGGGCCACAGTCGCTGGCATGCGACTGCGCAAGGGCCGCCACGGCGGTGTTGTCGGTGCCCATCCACCCCCGCTGGACGGTGACTGGGTCGATGAGCACGGCCGGTTGAGCCAGGCCGGGCGGGCCTTGATCCAGATCCGTCGCAGCGAGGGACGGTGTCCAGCACGGATCGCTGCCGAGCTCGGGGTGCACCGCAGCACGGTGGGACGCGAACTGGCCCGCAACACCCGCCTGGGTCGCTACCACGCTGCTGCAGCGCAGGTGATGACCGAGCAGCGCCGGCCCCGGCCCCGCCCGTCCAAGCTCGCAGTTCGTGCAGACACCGGCGTGGATGCGGGTGTGGATGCGGGTGTGGATGGGGGTGCCGGTGAGGTGCTGCGCGCAGCGGTGCTGGTCCGGTTGAACAACCGGTTCTCACCCGTGCAGGTCAGCCAGGATCTGCGGCGGTGCTATCCGGGGCGCGACGATATGCAGGTGAGCCACGAGACGATCTACCAAGCGCTCTACGTGCAGGGCAAGGGATCGCTGCGTGAGGAGCTGAAGGTCGAGAAAGCGTTGCGCAGCGGCCGCACCAGCCGTCGGCCCCGCTCGGCGCTGCCCCCACGGTCCAACCGGTCCTGGATCGGTGCCGAGGCCCACATCAGCCACCGCCCACCCGAAGCCGCCGACCGCGCCGTACCCGGGCACTGGGAGGGCGACCTCGTCATCGGCGCCGGCGGGCGTTCGGCGTTGATCACCCTGGTCGAACGCTCGACCCGCTACGCCCTGATCCGACGGCTGCCGCTGACCCACGACGCCACCACCGTCGCAGCTGCCCTGGTCACGATGATGACCAACCTGCCCGAGTCGTTGCGCCGCTCGCTGACCTGGGACCAGGGCAGCGAGATGGCCGCGCACACCACCTTCACCCTGGCCACCGGATGCCCCGTCTACTTCGCCGACCCCCACAGCCCCTGGCAACGCGGCACCAACGAGAACACCAACGGACTCGTGCGCGACATCCACCCCAAGGGCACCGACTTCAACCACGTCAGCGACGCCGACATCACCGAGACCGAACGCCTCCTCAACATCCGCCCCCGCCAAACCCTCAACTGGGACACCCCCGCCGATAGGCTCCAACAACTACTCAACGTTGCACCGACCACCTGAAGCCGCCCGATCCCGGCAGGGATGCGGTCCGCGTTTTCCTCGGCCCGGGGCGCACTTTCCTTCGGCCCGGGGCGCACTTTCCTCGGCCCGGGGCGCACGCTCATCTCCCCGGCCCGCAGCCCGTCCGCGTTTTCTTCACCCGCGCACGCACGCCGGTACGCCGCGGCTCACCCCGCGTCGTACGCCTCGAGCACGCGGTCGGCGGCCACGGTGGCGGGCAGGTCGCCCGCCAGCACGGCCGTGCGGATGTCGTCGCGGACGGCGCGCACGCCGGCCGAGTGGCGCAGGCGCTGCTCGAGCTCGTCACGCACGAGCGCCCAGGTGAACTCCAGCTGCTGCTCGGCGCGCTTGGCGCCGAGGCCCTCGGGCCCGAGGTGGTCGCGGTGGCCGAGGATGCGCTCCCAGAGGTCGTCCACACCGACGTCGGTGAGGGCCGAGCAGGTGACGACCGGAGGCGCCCACTCCCCCGACGCCGCGCTCCCCCGCACCAGCCGCAGCGCGCCGGCGAGCTCGCGCGCCGCGGACCGCGCCTCCAGCTCGCGGTCGCCGTCCGCCTTGTTGACGGCGACGACGTCCGCGATCTCGAGGATGCCCTTCTTGATGCCCTGGAGCTGGTCGCCGGTGCGTGCCAGCGTCAGGAACAGGAAGGTGTCGACCATGCCCGCGACGGTGATCTCCGACTGGCCGACGCCGACGGTCTCGACGAGCACGACGTCGTACCCGGCGGCCTCGAGCACCGCCATCGCCTGCACGGTCGCGCGGGCGACGCCGCCGAGGGTGCCTGCCGAGGGCGACGGCCGGATGTAGGCGCCCGGGTCGGCCGACAGCCGCCCCATGCGGGTCTTGTCGCCCAGCACGGAGCCGCCGGTGCGCACCGACGACGGGTCGACCGCGAGCACGCCGACGCGGTGGCCCGCGGCGGTGAGCCGCGAGCCGAGCGCCTCGATGAAGGTCGACTTCCCGACGCCGGGCACGCCCGAGATGCCGACGCGCACGGCGCGGGACTGCACGCCCGCGTCGGGCAGCGCCGCCAGGACGGTCAGCAGCTCCCGGGCCTGGGCCCGGTGCTGCGGGCGCGAGGACTCGACGAGGGTGATCGCCCGGGCCACGGCGGCGCGCCGCCCGGCCCGGACGCCCTCGACGAGGTCCTCGACGGTGGGAGCCGCCATCAGTGACCCAGCTGCTCCCGCAGCTTGGCCAGCAGGTCGAGCGCGGACTCCGCGATGACGGTGCCCGGCAGGAACACCGACGCGGCACCCATCTGGAGCAGCGTGGGGACGTCGTCCGGCGGGATGACGCCTCCGATGACGACCATGATGTCGTCACGGCCCTGCTCGGCGAGCGCCCGCTTGAGCGCCGGGAGCAGGGTGAGGTGGCCGGCCGCGAGCGAGCTGACACCCACGAGGTGGACGTCGGCGTCAACCGCCTGCTGGGCGACCTCCTCCGGGGTGGAGAACAGCGGCCCCACGTCGACGTCGAAGCCCATGTCGGCGAAGGCCGAGACGATCACCTTCTGGCCGCGGTCGTGACCGTCCTGGCCCATCTTGGCGACGAGGATGCGGGGCCGCCGGCCCTCCGCCTCCTCGAACTCCTCGGTCGCGTCGACGACCTGCTGCACGAGGGTCCCCCCGTCGGCGCCCTGGCCGGACTCGTCGCGGTACACGCCGGAGATCGTACGGATGACGGCCTGGTGCCGGCCGTACACCTTCTCCAGCGCGTCCGAGATCTCCCCGACCGTGGCCTTCGCCCGGGCGGCGTCCACGGCGAGGGCGAGCAGGTTGCCGTCGAGCGACCCCTTCGCGGGGCCACGCTCGGCCGAGCTCGTCAGCGCCTCCAGCGAGCGTCGTACGGCGTCGTCGTCGCGCTCGGCGCGCAGGCGCTCGAGCTTCGCGACCTGGCGCCGGTAGACGTCGTCGTTGTCGACCTTGAGCACGTCGAGCTTGTCCTCGGCCGCGAGCCGGAAGGTGTTGACGCCGATGACCTTCTGCGCACCCGAGTCGATGCGGGCCTGCGTGCGGGCCGCCGCCTCCTCGATGCGCATCTTCGGGATGCCCTGCTCGATCGCCGCCGCCATGCCGCCGGCCTGCTCCGCCTCGGTGATGTGGCCCCAGGCCCGCTCGGCGAGGTCGTGGGTGAGGCGCTCGATGTAGTAGGAGCCCGCCCAGGGGTCGATCGTGCCGGTCGTGCCCGACTCCTGCTGCAGGAGCAGCTGCGTGTTGCGGGCGATGCGGGCCGAGAAGTCGGTCGGCAGGGCGATCGCCTCGTCGAGCGCGTTGGTGTGCAGCGACTGCGTGTGGCCCTGCGTCGCCGCCATGGCCTCGATCGCCGTGCGCCCGACGTTGTTGAAGACGTCCTGCGCCGTCAGCGACCATCCCGAGGTCTGCGAGTGCGTCCGCAACGAGAGCGACTTGGGGTTCTGCGGGTCGAACTGCCGCACGAGCCGGGCCCACAGGGCGCGGGCCGCGCGCATCTTCGCGACCTCCATCGAGAAGTTCATGCCGATGGCCCAGAAGAAGGACAGGCGCGGGGCGAACTTGTCGATGTCGATGCCGGCCTCGAGCCCGGCGCGGATGTACTCGACGCCGTCGGCCAGCGTGTAGGCCAGCTCGAGGTCCTGCGTCGCCCCGGCCTCCTGGATGTGGTAGCCGGAGATCGAGATGGAGTTGAACCGCGGCATCCGCGCCGACGTGTAGCTGAAGATGTCGGAGATGATCCGCATCGACGGCGACGGCGGGTAGATGTAGGTGTTGCGGACCATGAACTCCTTGAGGATGTCGTTCTGGATCGTCCCCGCGAGCTGCTCCGGCTTCACCCCCTGCTCCTCGGCCGCGACGATGTAGAGCGCGAGCACGGGCAGCACCGCACCGTTCATCGTCATCGACACCGACATCTCGTCGAGCGGGATGCCGTCGAACAGCGTGCGCGTGTCGTAGATCGAGTCGATGGCCACGCCCGCCATGCCGACGTCGCCGCGCACGCGCGGGTGGTCGGAGTCGTAGCCACGGTGCGTCGCCAGGTCGAAGGCCACCGAGAGGCCCTTCTGCCCGGCCGCCAGGTTGCGCCGGTAGAACGCGTTCGACTCCTCCGCGGTCGAGAACCCGGCGTACTGGCGGATCGTCCACGGCTGGGTCGTGTACATCGTCGGGTAGGGCCCGCGCAGGAACGGGCTGAGGCCCGGCCACGTGTCGAGGGCGTCGAGGCCCTCGACGTCGGCCGCGTCGTACCGCGGCTTGATCGGGATGCCCTCGGGCGACTGCCACGGCTCGGGAGCGGCGTCGTCCCAGCCCATCGTCCAGTCCGGGCCGCGCAGCTCGGCCCCGCGGAAGCTCTTCGGAACGCTCATGCCTGGCTCTCCTGTCCCAGCGCCTGTCCCAGCGCCGCGCGGGTGCGACCGAGGAACGCGAGGGCGTCCACCCCCATCGCGCACGCGTCGTCGGCGTAGTCCGTCTGCTTGCCCGCGATCACCACGTGCCGCGCGCCGGCCGCGCGCAGCGCCGCCGCGGCCTCGGCTCCCCACGCGCCGTACGTCGCGTCCGCGCCCGCGAGGACGACCACCGGCAGCGGGCCGTGGGTCCCGACGGCCGCCTCGTACGCCGCGGCCAGCGCCTCCGCGTCGTCGGTGGCACCGGCGGGCTCGACCGCCACGCCGCCCGCCGCGAGGAGGTTGGTCGCGAACGTCGCGCGCGCCGTGTGGGTGGCCACCGTGCCCACCGTGGCGAGGAAGGCCGGCCGGTCGGCGGGGGTGTCCCGCAGCGCCTCGAAGCTGGCGCCATAGGGGCGCACGGCGCCCCACTCGGCGTGCCAGTCGGCGTCGCGCACCCGCTCGGGCAGCTCCTCGGCCAGGTTCGGGAACTCCGAGAGACCGGTCAGCGGGCGCCGGCGCGTCGCCACCTGCTTCTCGCGGGCGGCCACGGTCGCGTCCACGAGGGGTGCGAAGGCGGCGTCGAGGTCGTCCTCGCCGTCGGTCTCCGTGAAGACCGACCACGCCGCGACCGCCAGGTCGTCGGTGAGCCGCTCCACGGCGTACGCGCCGCCGGCGATGTCGCCGACCTTGCCGAGGTGCGCCTCGTCGATGAGGAGGTGCGAGATGTTGCGGGCGACGCGTCGGCCGAGCACCTCCGGACGTCCCAGGGGCGCGTCGAAGGGGAGCACCGTGACGGAGTCGGCGCCGCCGACGCCCGCGGCGAAGGCGGCGACGGTCGTGCGCAGCATGTTGACGTAGGGGTCGAAGCGGCTCGTCATCGGGCGGCTGGTGACGGCGTGCTGCCGCTGCTCCACCCCGCCGGCGCCACCGCTCAGCTCCAGCACGCGCGCCCACAGGCGCCGGGCGGCGCGCAGCTTCGCGATCGAGGGGAACTGCTCGTCGGTCACGGCGATGCGGAACTCCAGCAGACCGGCAGCCGTGGCCAGGTCGAGCCCGGCCCCTCCGTCCGCCTCCGCGGCGGTGAGCACGCGGAGCGCGCGCACCCCGACGGCGAGGGCGTAGGCCAGGTCCTGCGCGTCGGAGGCACCCCGGTCGTGCACGGTCGTCGCGTCGACCACGATGCCGAGCACCCCGGCGTCCAGGGCCAGGCGGGCCACGGCGACGAGGTCCGCGGCGGGCGCGAGGGCGTCCACGCCGAGGTTCGTGCCGGGAGCGGGCGTGGTCGCCTCGAGGTGGGCGAGGAACGCCTGCGCCGCCGCGACGCCGGCGCCGGGCTCCCGGGGCGCCTCGAGCACGACGGGAGCGAGGTCGAGGTAGACGCCCTTCAGGACCGCGTCGAGGTCGGTGCTCGCGTCGACGCGCAGCCACAGCGAGGTGACGCCGCCCTCGAGGTCCACGAGCAGCGTCTCGTTGGCGTCCTTCGCCGGCACGGACCGGGCGCCGAGATGGGCCCGGACGTCCCAGCCGCCAGTGCGCGACGGGCGGAGGACACCCGCCGTCAGGTGATCGGCGTCCTGCGGCCGACCGATGGGCGCGACCGCGATCCCGTCGAGCGTGGACCGGGTCAGCTTGTCCCACACCGACGCGTCGGGGTCCTCGTCGGTCAACCGTCGGCTCTTGCGCAGCACGCGCGCCGTCTCGGCCTCCCAGTCCGCCTGGACCCAGGCGTCGGTCTCGGGGTCGGCGAGGGCGAGTGCACCCTGGTCGGGTTGCAGCTCGGTCGGCTCGTCGAGCCCGCCTTCGACTTCGCTCATGAGCCGCAATATAGGGGAGGTCGCCCGGGTGGACGCCCCGGCCCCCGCCCGGAACCGAGCGATCGGTCGGCGACATATCTCACACCGAGGTCCCCCCGCCGGGACGCCGTGCGCTCCGGCCCTTCACGCGCCGGCCACCTCGCGGCCACACCGCGGACGACCGGACGGCGCACCGTGGCGTCCGTGCGCATCGCAGTCGTGACCGAGTCCTTCTACCCCGCGACCGACGGCACCACGACGACGGTCCGCAACCTCGTCGACCGCCTCGTCGACCGCGGCCACACCGTGCGCCTCGTCGCGCCGGCGCCGGGCCTGACGTCCTACCGCGGCGTCGAGATCGTGCGGGTCCGGGCGCTCGACAAGCCCGGGCGCCAGGTGCGCGCGGCCCTCGAGGGCTTCGCGCCCGACCTGGTGCACGTGACGTCGTCCCTCGAGCTCGGACCGACCATCGGCCGGAAGGCGCTGAAGCACGCGCGCCGCCTCGGCGTGCCGACCCTCGTCGTGCAGCAGACGCCGGTGAGCGACCTGGCCGCGCCGCTGTGGCAGGCGAAGGTGGCCGAGCGTGCCGACCGGGTGCTCGTGACCGCGCGCTGGATGCAGGAGCGCCTCGCGGCCCTCGACGTCGACGCGGCGCTCTGGTCCCCCGGCGTCGACACCGCCGCCTTCTCCCCCGCGCTGCGCGACACGTGGCTGCACAACTCGTGGGCGCGCGCACGCGCGCGAGGCGGACCGCGGGTCGTCGTGGGCTACGTCGGCGCGCTGGAGAAGGACCACGGCGTACGTCGCCTGCCCGCCCTGGCCGCGCTGCCGGGCGTCCGCCTGGTCGTCGTCGGCCAGGGGACGCAGCACGACTGGCTGGCCCACCGGATCACCGGCGTGGCCGGGTCCGGGAAGCTGGCCGGCCCCCTCGCGGCCGGGGACCTGGCCACGGCCGTGGCCTCCCTCGACGTGCTCGTCCACCCCGGTGAGCAGCTCACCTGCGCCCACGCCCTGCGCGAGGCCGGGGCGTCCGGCGTACCGGTCGTGGCGGCGCGCACCGGCGGTGCGCGGGACGTCGTCCACCACCTGGAGTCGGGCCTGCTCGTCGACGTCACCGATCAGCGCGCCCTCGCCGACGCCGTGGGGGCGGTCGTCGCGGACCGTCGCCGTGGCCTGCTGGGCGCCCACGGACGCGGCCTGGCCGAGCAGCGCACGTGGCGCGACGCCGTCGACGAGCTGGTCGAGGTGCACTACGGGGCGGTCCTGGCCCCTGCTCCAGCGGCGTCTCCGCTGGCCGCCGCGGGCTGAGAGGGCACTGAGACGGCGCTGAGTGCGAGGTCGGTCGCCGCGGCAGGACCGGTCGATCCTGTAACCCAGCGGTAACCGGGGATATGTCACACCAGGTGAGGTTCACCTTCATTACGACCTGGACAGCCGGAGGGGTACCGTGCCGCCCGTGGCAACCCCGACTCTCGTCAAGACGCCCCGGTCGACACGCTCGACCATTGCACTGAAGCTGGTCATGGCCGTCAGCGGCCTGCTGTTCATCGCCTTCACGCTCGTGCACATGTACGGGAACCTGAAGGCGTTCTCAGGCCAGGAGAAGTTCAACGACTACGCGCACCACCTGCGCGAGCTCGGTGAGCCGATCCTCCCCTACGAGGGCTTCCTGTGGATCACGCGCGTGGGCCTGCTGGTCGCGCTGGTGGCCCACGTGACCGCCGCGGTGATCCTCGCCCGGCGCGCCGGTGCGGCCCGCCGGGACAAGTACCAGGTGAAGCGCAACGTGGCCTCGTCGCTCTCCTCGCGCACGATGCGCTGGGGCGGCGCCACGCTGCTGATCTTCATCATCTGGCACCTGATCAACTTCACGGCCGGCAAGGTCAACCCGCAGACCGGTGAGACGGGCGACGCCGCCGGCGACCCGTACTCGCTCCTGGTGGACACGTTCAGCGTCTGGTGGATGACGATCATCTACCTGGTCGCGATGCTCGCCCTCGCGTTCCACCTCCACCACGGCACCTGGAGCTCCATCCAGACCCTCGGCTACACGAACACCGCCTCGTCGCGGGCTCGTGCGAAGCAGGCCGGCTGGCTGCTGGCCATCGTCATCGCGGGCGGCTACTCGCTCGTGCCCCTGGCCGTGCTCACCGGAATCATCGAGAAGTAAGGGAGCCACGACACCATGGCTGGCAGCACCCTCCACGACGGTCTCACCCCGCTGAACGCCGCGCCCGAGCAGACCTCGGACGACGCGGCCGGGTACTACACGCTCGGCGAGAAGCTCGTCGACGCCAAGGCGCCCACCGGTCCGATCAAGGACCGCTGGACGACCCGCAAGTTCGAGAACCGGCTCGTCAACCCGGCGAACCGCCGCAAGCTCGACATCATCATCGTCGGCACCGGCCTCGCCGGTGGCGCGGCCGCCGCGACCCTGGGCGAGGCGGGCTACAACGTCAAGTCCTTCTGCTACCAGGACTCCCCGCGCCGCGCCCACTCGATCGCGGCCCAGGGCGGCATCAACGCGGCCAAGAACTACAAGGAGGACGGCGACTCGACGTTCCGTCTCTTCTACGACACGGTCAAGGGCGGCGACTACCGCGCCCGCGAGTCGAACGTCTACCGCCTCGCCGAGGTCAGCGCGAACATCATCGACCAGTGCGTCGCGCAGGGCGTCCCGTTCGCCCGTGAGTACGGCGGCCTGCTCGACAACCGCTCCTTCGGTGGCGTGCAGGTGTCCCGCACGTTCTACGCCCGCGGCCAGACGGGCCAGCAGCTGCTGCTCGGCGCCTACCAGGCCATGGAGCGCCAGGTCGCGGCCGGCACGGTGGAGCAGTTCACCCGCCACGAGATGCTCGAGGTCGTCGTCGCCGACGGTCGTGCCCGCGGCATCATCGCGCGCGACATGGTGACGGGCGCGATCGAGACCCACCTCGCCGACGTCGTCGTGCTGGCGACCGGCGGCTACGGCAACGTGTTCTACCTGTCGACCAACGCGATGGGCTCCAACGTCACCGCCGCGTGGCGCGCGCACCGCAAGGGCGCCTACATGGCGAACCCCTGCTACACGCAGATCCACCCGACCTGCATCCCGGTGACGGGCAGCCACCAGTCGAAGCTGACCCTCATGTCGGAGTCGCTGCGCAACGACGGCCGGATCTGGGTGCCCAAGAACGCCGCCGACTGCGAGAAGGACCCGCGGGACATCCCCGAGGAGGACCGCGACTACTTCCTCGAGCGGATCTACCCGGCCTTCGGCAACCTGGTGCCCCGTGACATCGCCTCCCGCGCGGCGAAGTACATGTGCGACGAGGGCCGCGGCGTCGGCCCCAAGGTCAAGGAGATCGGCCCCGACGGCGAGGAGCGCCTCGTCAGCCGCGGCGTCTACCTCGACCTGGGGGCCGCCATCGAGCGCCTCGGCCGGGACAAGATCGAGGAGAAGTACGACAACCTCCTCGACATGTACGCGCGCATCACCGGCGAGGACCCGTACGAGACGCCGATGCGGATCTACCCCGCGGTCCACTACGTGATGGGCGGCCTCTGGGTCGACTACGAGCTGCAGACCTCGATCCCCGGCCTGTTCTGCACGGGCGAGGCCAACTTCTCCGACCACGGCGCGAACCGCCTCGGCGCCTCGGCCCTCATGCAGGGTCTCGCCGACGGCTACTTCGTGCTCCCGAACACCATCCGCGACTACCTCGCGGACGGACCGTTCGAGAAGATCGCCGAGGACCACCCGGCCGTGCTCGAGGCGCGCGCCGAGGTCGAGGCCCGCATCCAGCAGTTCATGTCGGTCAACGGCACCCGCTCGGTCGAGTCCTTCCACCGCGAGCTCGGCCACATCATGTGGGAGTACTGCGGGATGGAGCGCTCGAAGGAGGGCCTCATCAAGGCCATCGGCCTCATCCGGGACCTCAAGAAGGAGTTCTGGAGCAACGTGAAGGTGCTCGGCTCCGCCGAGTCCCTCAACCAGGACCTCGAGAAGGCCGGCCGCGTCGCCGACTTCATCGAGCTGGGCGAGCTCATGTGCATCGACGCCCTCAACCGGCGCGAGTCGTGCGGTGGACACTTCCGCGCCGAGTCGCAGACCGAGGACGGCGAGGCGCTGCGCCACGACGACGAGTTCGCGTACGTCGCGGCCTGGGAGTGGGGCGGCGAGGACGGCTCCCCCGTGCTCCACAAGGAGGACCTGATCTACACCGCCATCGAGATGAAGCAGAGGTCGTACAAGTGAAGCTCACCCTCAAGATCTGGCGCCAGGCCAACGCCTCGGCCGAGGGCGCGGTGCACACCTACGAGCTCGACGGCGTCTCGCAGGACATGTCCTTCCTCGAGATGCTCGACCTGCTCAACGAGCAGCTGCTCACCACGGGCGAGGAGCCGGTCGCGTTCGACTCGGACTGCCGTGAGGGCATCTGCGGCACCTGTTCGCTCATGATCAACGGCCAGGCGCACGGCCCGGAGGTCACCACGACCTGCCAGCTGCACATGCGCTCGTTCTCCGACGGCGACACGATCACGATCGAGCCCTGGCGCGCGGACTCGTTCCCCGTGGTCAAGGACCTCATCGTCGACCGCTCGGCGTTCGACCGGATCATCCAGTCCGGCGGCTTCATCTCCGCCAACACGGGCTCCGCGCCCGAGGCCAACTCGGTGCCGGCTCCGCGGGACAAGGCGCAGCGCGCCTTCAACGTGGCCACCTGCATCGGTTGCGGCGCCTGCGTGGCGGCGTGCCCCAACGGGTCCGCCTCGCTGTTCCTCGGCGCGAAGATCACCCACCTCGGCGAGCTCCCCCAGGGCCAGCCGGAGCGCTACGGCCGCGTGACCTCGATGGTCGCCCAGCACGACCACGAGGGCTTCGGCGGGTGCACGAACATCGGCGAGTGCGCCGCCGCGTGCCCCAAGGAGATCCCGCTCGACGTGATCAGCCAGCTCAACAAGGACCTGCGGACCGCGATGTTCAAGGGCTTCTGACCGAGCTCGTGGGCGGCACCTGCCGCTGACGCCACCGGCCGCCACCCCTCGGGGTGGCGGCCGGTGGTGCATGGTCACGGCGGATCACGAAAAGGTCACGCGAAGGTCACGGTGACCGGCCGGCTCGCAGGGCGGCCGGAGGCCACCGGGCGTCACTCGGGACGCGTCGCGCGGAAGGCCCTCCAGCCCAGCCGGCCGAGGACGCCGGCGATGACGAAGTTCACGACGATCAACACGATGTGGGCCACCCAGTAGCCCGTCGCGCGCTCCTCCCCCGCGTCGTACGTCTGGTAGAGGTTCTTCGCGAAGTTGCCGAAGGTCACCACGTTCCAGACCGCCACCGCCAGCAGGAGGACAGCGTGCTTGCGCTCGAGCTTCACGGGCGCCATCGTCCCACGGGGCACCCTCGCGGCGTACGGCGGGTCAGCCCCGACGGAAGAGCCAGCCGAAGCCCACGACGGTGGCCGCACCCAGCGCGAACGACCGCGCCGCGCGCCTGGTTGACGGTGATCACCTCGTCCTCGGGCTTGTCGAGGTCGACACGGAGCGCGGCGAGACGCACCTCCTCCTCGGCGGCCGCCTGCTCGCGGCGCAGCCGGGCCGAGGTGGACGTGTGGGCCCAGGACGCGGCGTACATGACGACGCGGGAGAAGTAGTTGATCCAGACCAGCAGGATCAGCGCGATGCCGAAGGCCTGGAACGCGGGCTGGCCCTTCGTCGAGGCCAGGAGGAGGCCTGCGACCTGCTTGAGCACCTCGAAGCCGACCGCGCCGAGGAGGGCTCCCTTCCACAGGTCGATCCGCGGGATGTCGGGCTCGGCCAGGAGACGGAACATGACGGTGAAGAGCACCGAGCTGGCCAGGATGCCGACGAAGATGGTGAGGATCCGCAGCAGCCAGGCGAGCTCGTCGCCGAGGCCGACCAACGCCAGGACGTCCGCGGAGAAGGCGTTGAGGACGGACGAGACGGCGACGCTCGTGAAGAGCACGGCCCCGATCGCCACGAGCGCGGTGAGGTCGCGCAGCTTGCCCTTGACGAAGCTCGGCTGTTCGTCGGCCGGCTCGTCGAAGACCACCAGCAGCGACTCCCGCATGCCGGAGAGCCAGCCGAGCCCGGAGTAGAGCACGCCGACGAGGCCGATGATGCCGGCGGTGCTCGCCGCGCCCTCGAGGTCGTCGATCGAGATCTCGCCCTCACCGGAGCCGATCATGCCGGGGAAGATGCCGGTGATGGCGTCCACGAGCTGCTGCTGCGCGTCGGGGTAGACCCGCGCGATCCAACCGATCGCGAAGAAGGCCAGCGCCAGCAGCGGGAAGAACGACAGGAAGCCGAAGAACGTCACCGCCCCGGCCTGCGTGTTGCCCTTCACGGAGCCGTAGTGCTGCTGCATGCGCACCGTGTGGTCGAGCCAGGGCCGAGCCGTCCGCTGCTCGGCGAACCAGACCTTCGCGCGTTCCGCTGCTCCAGCCACGTCGTGACCTCCTCGTCCTCGGGTCAACCGGCAGCGGGCTGCAGGGGGAAGTCGTCGGTACGGCGCCAGCCCGCCACCTCGTCGTGGACGTAGAGGTGGAAGCGGTCCACCTCGAAGGCGCAGTCGAACTCGGCGAGCTCCGTGAAGGCGCGGTCGAGCAGGTCGTCGCCGAGGTGGTGCGCCACCGTCACGTGCGGGTGGTAGGGGAAGACGAGCTCGACCTCGAGGGGACCCTTGCGCAGGTCCTCGGCCAGCTGCTCCGACTCGCCGATCCCCTGGGCGACGGTCACGAAGACGACCGGCGAGATGGGGCGGAACGTGCCCGTCCCCCGCAGGTGCATCCGGAACGCCGTGTGCTTCCCGGCCACCAGGTCGAGGTGCTCCCGCACGACGTGGAGCTCGGGCTCCGGCACCTCGGTCGGCGGGATCAGCGTGATGTGCGTCGGGATCAGGTCGGCCGTCGCGTCACCGAGGGACCGGCGGTAGCTCTGGAGCTCCTCCGCCCAGGGCTCCGGGAGGGCCAGGGCGACTCCGATCGTGGGCACGCGCTCGACCCTAGCGGAGCGGCCGAACGAAGCCGACGCGGTCGTACACGTCCGCGAGGGTGCGGTCGGCGACGGCCCGTGCGCGCTCGGCGCCGGAGGCCAGCACCTCGTCGAGGGCGGGGCGGTCCTCGAGGAGGGCCAGGGCGCGGTCGCGCAACGGCGTCACGAACGCGACGACGACGTCGGCGAGGTCGCCCTTGAGGTCGCCGTAGCCGCGCCCCGCGTAGTCCCCGGCGATCTCCTCGGCCGGACGACCGGTGAGCGCGGCGAAGATCGACAACAGGTTGGAGACCCCCGGCTTGGCCGCGGGGTCGAACGCCACGACCGCGTCGGAGTCGGTGACGGCGGAGCGGATCTTCTTCGCGCTGACCTTGGGGTCGTCAAGCAGGTCGATGATGCCGGCCGGCGACGACGCCGACTTCGACATCTTCGCCGTCGGGTTCTGCAGGTCGTAGATCTTCGCGGTCTCCTTGAGGATGTAGGGCTCCGGGAGACGGAAGGTCTTCTTGTAGCGCGTGTTGAACCGGTGGGCCAGGTCGCGCGTGAGCTCGAGGTGCTGGCGCTGGTCCTCGCCCACGGGCACGTAGGCCGGGCGGTAGAGCAGGATGTCCGCCGCCTGGAGGATCGGGTAGGTGAAGAGGCCGACGCTGGCGGCGCCCTCCCCGCCCTTCGCCGACTTGTCCTTGAACTGGGTCATGCGGCGCGCCTCGCCGAACGCGGTGATGCAGTTGAGCACCCAGGCGAGCTGCGCATGGGCGGGCACGTGGGACTGCACGAAGATCGCCGAGCGCTCCGGGTCGACGCCCATCGCCACGAGCTGGGCGACCGAGCGGTAGGTGCGCTCCCGCAGCACCTTGGGGTCCTGCTCCACGGTGATCGCGTGCTGGTCGACGACCATGTAGAACGGCTCGTGCTCGTCCTGGAGGCTCACCCACTGCCGCAGCGCACCGAGGTAGTTGCCGAAGTGGAACGAGTCGGCCGTGGGTTGGATCCCGGAGAGGACCCGCTGCCGCGGCGCACCCGTCGGTGCGGAGGAAGCCTGCTCGGACATGGCTCGGATTCTTCCAGGCCGCTCCCCCGCCGCCACGGACGGGTCCGGCCTGCGGTCGGCGATCAGGCCGGGACGGACGCGGCGGACGCCGTGCGCCGCTGGACGGCCAGCGAGACCAGGAACACGAGCAGACCCGCGGCGGCCAGACCGGCCCCGACGACGCTCGGAGCCCGGTAGCCGTAGCCCGCGTCGATGACGATGGCGCCGAGGAAGGCCCCCAGGCCGTTGGCGATGTTGAGCGCCGAGTGGTTGAGCGCGGCGCCGAGCATCTGCGCGTCGCCGGCCGCCCGCATCAGCCGCACCTGCAGCGCGATCGCGAGGACGGAGCCGAGCATCCCGACCGTGAACACGATCGCGCCCACTGCCACCGGGATGCCCGCCAGCGGGACGACGAGGGCGAGGGCCACGATCGACACCACGAAGCCCCCGACCACGGTGCGCCCGATGTTCCAGTCGGCCAGCATCCCGGCCAGCCAGGACCCGATGACGGAACCCACCCCGAAGACGAAGAGGAACGCCGGCACGGCGCTCTCCGCCAGGCCCGTCTCGTCGGTGAGGAGCGGCGCCACGTAGCTGTACATCGCGAAGATGCCGCCGAACCCGATCATGCCGGTGCCGAACGCGAACAGCACCGGAGGACGGCGGAGGGCGGTGAGCTCGCGTCGTACGGTCGCGGTCCGGTCGCCCGGCGTATGCGGGACGGCGAGCAGCACCAGGACGGCGGCGACGACGCCGACACCGACGACCATCCAGTACGCCGAGCGCCAGCCCACCTCCTGGCCGAGCCAGGTGGACGCGGGGACGCCGGCGACGGTGCCCACCGACAGACCCACCATGACGCCGCTGATGGCGCGTCCCTGCGCCTCCGGGCGCACGAGGGAGGCGGCGATGAGCGAGGCGACGCCGAAGTAGGCGCCGTGGGGCAGCCCGGCGACGAGACGGGCCAGCATCACGGGCAGGTAGCCGCTCGCGAGCGCCGTGGCGGCGCTGCCGAGGGCCACCGCGAGCATGAGCCCGACCGCGAGCTCGCGCCGCGGCAGGCGCGCCCCCAGCGACACGATGAGCGGGGCCCCGACGACGACGCCGACGGCGTAAGCCGTGATGATGTGCCCCGTCGTCGGGATCGACTCGTCGATGCCCTCCGCGATGTCGGGCAGGAGTCCCATCGTCACGAACTCGGTCGTGCCGATCGCGAAGCTGCCGAGCGCGAGCGCGACGATCGCCAGGGCGACCCGCGCACCCGAGACGGGGGCTCCGGTCGGACCGGTCGGGCCGGTCGGGGCGACGGGAGGCGGGACGGCACCGTCGGTCGGGGGCACGGGGGTCGAGGTCGTCATCGGCACTCATCCTGCAACGACCGACCGCGTCGGACCCATTCCGCGCAGCGGGCGTGACCGGGGCAACAGGGGGCCGCTCCCACCCGGGACGTCGTGCGGGGCGGCCGCCCCGGCCGCCGGGACGCATGACGTCCGGGGTGGGCCTCAGCCCGCGAGGTGTCCCCACGACGGGGCCAGCTCGCTCCAGGGACCCGTGGCGGCGATGCGGCCGTCGACGAGCACGACCACCTGGTCGGCCCGGGCCAGCGCCGACCGCTTCGAGGTGGAGCCCAGGACCGTCGTGCCGCGGTCGCGGAGGGCCCGCCACAGCTCGAGCTCCGTCGTCGCGTCGAGGGCGCTGGACACGTCGTCGGCCACGAGGAGGTCGGCCTCGGTCGCCAGGGCCCGGGCGAGCGCCACGCGCTGGACCTGTCCCCCCGACAGCCGCACCCCCCGGTGACCGACGATCGCGTCGAGCCCCCCGGCGGCCGCCAGGTCCCGCTCCAGGCGGGCGGTGCGCGCCGCGACCCCGATCTCGCGGGGGTGGTCGAGCCGGAGGTTGTCGGCGAAGGTGCCCGACAGCACCCGGGGCACCTGCGCCACGTAGGCCACGCGCGACGGTCGCAGGAACGTCTCGGCGTCGTCGACCGCCCGCTCGTTCCACCGCAGCTCCCCGCGGTGCGACACGAGACCCGCCACGGCGCCGAGCAGGCTCGACTTGCCCGACCCGACCTGACCGAGGAGCAGCACGAGCTCACCGCGGCGTACGTCGAGGTCCACCCCCTCCACGCCGATCGTGCCGTCGTCGTGGACGGCGGTGAGGCCACGCAGGTGCAGCGCCTCGAGCGGCTCGACGGGCTCCGGGACCACGGGAGCCGGCGCGGTGCCGGCGACCAGGTCGACGCCACGCGGCAGCCTGGTGAGGTCGCGCCCCCCGGCGAAGGTGGCCGTGGCCCGCTGCCAGGCACGGGTGCCCGGCGCCTCGGTGATGACCCAGCCGACGACGAGGCCGAAGTAGTCGAACCCGGTGACCGCCGCGGCCACGAGCAGCGCCGTCGCCAGGTCCCAGCCCCCGGCGAGGTAGACGCCCCACGCCGTCACCACCCCGAGCTGGACGATCACGAGCGGCACGCCGTCGAGCGCCGCCTGCACCCGGTGCTCGCGCACCGCCGCGTCGACCCGGCCCGCGTCGACCCGCCGCAGGTGGGCCCGCACGTCGTCGGTGGCCGCGGCCAGCTTGACCGTGCGCGCCGCGTCGAGCACCGACACGAGCGCGCGCCCGAAGCCGGCCCGCGCCGTCGCGGCGGTGGCCGCCGACCGACCGGCGACCGGTCGGCCCAGCGCGGACGCGGCGGCGGCTCCCACCATCACCGCGAGCAGCACGCCTCCGGCGAGGAGGCTCCCGCCGAGGACCGTCGTCACGACGACGATGAAGGCCGCGTTGGTGAAGTCGACCCAGCGATCGGCGTACCGCGCGAAGCGGTCCGCGTCCATGGCACGCGCCGCGATCTCCCCGGCCGGGTCGCGCGGCAGCCGACGCTGGTCGGTCTGGGCGACCAGCACGTTGGTGCGCACCCGCAGGAGGATCTCGATCCACCACCGCGGGTAGCGCCGCATCGCCTCGTTGAGGAGCACCGGGCCGAGCAGGAGGCTGACGACGAGGCCCACGAGCAGCCCCACGGCGGCGTCGCCGGCAGCGACCTGCTGCACGATGCGCCCCCACAGGAACGCGGAGACGGCACCGAAGGCGCCCGCCAGCGCGGAGGCGAGGAACAGGGCCGTCGCGAACAGGCCCCACCACGGGCGCACCATCAGTGCGTTGACGATCCCGCGGGCGAGGCTCGGTCCCGGCCCGGGGTCGCGGCTCTGCGGGGGCTCGCCCCGACGGCGGACCGCGCCGATCCCGGTCGGGTCAGCGGACGTCGTGGACGGATCCGCCGCGGCCGCCTCGACCTCGTCGGCCGCCTCGACCTCGTCGGCGGCGTCGAGCAGGTCGCGGAACGGCCCGGGCCGCCGGGCGAGCACGGCGCGGGCGCCCTGCTGCACCACGCGCCCGTCGGAGAGCACCGCGACCCGCGCGGCACGCTCGGTCGTGGAGAGCCGGTGGGCGACGAGGAGCCCCGTGCGGCCGCGCAGGAGCCGGTCGGCCGCCCGCACGACGAGCATCTCGGTGCGCGGGTCCATGCGCGCCGTGGCCTCGTCGAGCACGACCACCTGCACGTCGCGGACCAGGAGACGGGCGAACGCCACCAGCTGCTCCTCGCCCGCCGACAGCGTGGTGCCGCCCGGGCCGAGGCGGGTGTCCAGCCCGTGCTCCAGGCCCGCGACCCAGGGACCCAGCCCGAGGTCGTCGACAGCCGCCTCGACGGCGCCCGGCGGCGCGTCCCCGAAGAGGGCGATGTTCTCCGCGAGCGTGCCGGCGACGAGCTCCGTGCGCTGCGTGACGACTCCGACCGTGCGGCGCAGGGCCTGCAGGTCGAGATCGCGCACGTCCGCGTCGCCCAGGAGCACGCTCCCCCGCGGCGGCTCCTGGGCGCGGGAGACCAGGGCCGCCAGCGTCGACTTGCCCGACCCGGAGCGCCCGACCAGGGCCAACGTCTCGCCGGCCGGCACCACCAGGTCGTCGACGACGAGACGGAAGGTGCCCTCGGCGTACGTGAAGTCCAGGCCCGCGAAGCGCACCTCCACGGCCCCGCCCGGGACGGCGAGGCCGTCCGTGGGCTCCCGCTCGGCCTCGTGGAGCTGGCGCAGGCGCACGAGGGCACCGAGGCCGGCCTGGAGGTCGGGCAGGTGGCGCGCCATCTCCTCGACCTGGCCCACGAACAGGGTCGTGACGAGGAAGAGGGTGACGAGCCGCGCGACCGTGAGGTCGTCCTGCAGCACGAGCGCGACGCCGACGACGCCGACCGCCGCCAGGAGGGCGTGGAGGAGGAGGCCCGTGCGGTAGGTGACCTGGATCTGGCGCTGCACCACCGAGCGCAGGCGCGCGTGCACGACGGCGGCGAGCTCGCTGACGCGCCGCAGCACGTAGGCCTGCCCCAAGGACGTGCGCAGGTCGTCCCGGGCGGCGATGCCCTCCTCGAAGGCCGTGGCGTGGTCGGTCCAGGCCACCTCCTCGACGATCTTCCGCCGGGTGAGGTCGGGCAGGAGGGGGCGGACCGCCGCCCCGACCACCACGGCCATCACCGGGAACAGCAGCCAGGCGGGCCACCAGGTGACGCCCGCGACGATCCACATCGGCAGCGCCGCGAACACGGTGCGCAACGCGCTCCACACCTGGCGCCGGGCGAGCGTGCCCACGTCGTGGGTGTCGTCGTCGACCCGGTCGAGGATCTCCCCCACGCCCTGCTCGCCGAGGGCGGCGAGCGGCTGGTCGAGCGCCGCGTCGAGGAGGTCGTCGCGCAGGCGCCCCTCGGCCCGGTCGACCACCCCGGCCCAGACGACCCGCCCGACGGCGTCGACGACGGCGCCGCCGACGACGCAGGCCGCCAGCACGCCGACGAGCAGGCCGGACGGGCCTGCCGCGAGGCGACCGGCCACCACCGTGCCCAGCGTCTCGCCGAGCGCACCGAGGAACGAGAGCACGAGCGCGACCGTCGCGGCCGGCCCGCGCAGGCGTCGCCAGTCGATGCGCTGCCGCCCGTCCGCAGCGGCGCGCGCCGAGCGCTCCGCCGCTGCGCGGTCGCGGGCGGTGGAGGGGTCCGAGAGGGTGGAGGTGTCGCTCATGGCGAGGCACCACGCTAGGTGCACCCACCGACGATGTGCGCCCCATTTTCCACCGGCCCGCCCGACGCCCCCTCACCCGACGCGGACCGGTGGCCTCAGCAGACCTGCGTCAGCTCGTCGACGGCGGTGTCGAGCTCGCTCTCCGCCGACTGCACGACCGCCTCGTCGACCTGGGTGCCGTCGGCGGCGGCCTCGGCCTGGGCGACCAGGTCGTCCAGCGCGGCCTCGGCCTCCTCCAGGTGGGTCCCGACCTCGCCCGACAGCCCGTCGGCGGCGGTCGCGACCGCGTCACGGAGGTTGCGCAGCTCCTGCTCGGCGGCGGCCGGGTCGGCACCCAGGTCGTCGACGGCCTGGCGCGCCTCGCCCGTGATGCCGTCGACGGCCTCCTGGGCCACCTGGCAGCCCGCCTCCGAGGCGGTGTCGCGCACGGCGTCCTCCACCTCGGAGCAGCCGACGAGCGCGCCGAGGGACAGGGCCGCCGCAGCGAGGGCCGGGAGCGAGCGGGAGGCGGGGGTACGTCGCGGGTTCACCTCTCCATGATGCCGGAACGCACACCGGTTGCGGTCCGTCGCGACGACGGACCGCACCCGGTGCGGAGGAGCGAGGGCTCAGAGGGAGGCGAGTGCCTCGTTGAGCGTGGCGCTCGGGCGCATGACGGCGTCGGCCTTCGCGCCGTCCGGACGGTAGTAGCCGCCGATGTCGACCGGCTTGCCCTGCACGGCGACGAGCTCGTCGACGATCTTCTGCTCGTTCTCGCGCAGCGTGCCCGCCAGCGCGGCGAAGGCGGCCGCCAGGTCGGCGTCCTCCGTCTGCTGCGCGAGCTCCTCGGCCCAGTAGAGCGCGAGGTAGAAGTGCGAGCCGCGGTTGTCGATGCCACCGACGCGACGGGTCGGGGACTTGTCCTCGTTGAGGAAGGTGCCCGTGGCCCGGTCGAGGGTGTCGGCGAGGATCTGCGCCCGCGCGTTGTCCGTCGTGGTCGCGAGGTGCTCGAACGACGCCGCCAGCGCGAAGAACTCACCGAGGCTGTCCCAGCGCAGGTAGTTCTCCTCGACGAGCTGCTGCACGTGCTTCGGCGCGGAGCCGCCGGCGCCCGTCTCGAAGAGACCACCGCCGTTGATGAGCGGGACGACCGAGAGCATCTTCGCGCTCGTGCCGAGCTCGAGGATCGGGAACAGGTCGGTGTTGTAGTCGCGCAGCACGTTGCCCGTCACCGAGATCGTGTCCTCGCCGCGACGCATCCGCTCCAGCGAGTACGCCGTCGCCTCGTCCGGCGCCATGATCTCGATGGTGAGGCCCTCGGTGTCGTGCTCGGGCAGGTACTCCTTCACCTTCGCGATGAGGTTCGCGTCGTGGGCGCGCTCCTCGTCGAGCCAGAACACGGCCGGCGCGCCGGTCGCCCGGGCGCGGGTGACCGCGAGCTTCACCCAGTCACGGATCGGGACGTCCTTGGTCTGCGTCGCGCGCCAGATGTCGCCCGCGCGCACCGCGTGCTCGAGCAGCACGGCGCCGGAGGAGTCGCGCACCTCGATGGTGCCGTCCGCGGGGGCCTCGAAGGTCTTGTCGTGCGAGCCGTACTCCTCCGCCGCCTGCGCCATGAGGCCGACGTTGGGCACGCTGCCGATCGTGGCGGGGTCGAGCGCGCCGTTCTTCTTGTTCTCCTCGATGACCGTGGAGTAGACGCCCGCGTAGGACGAGTCGGGGATGACGACGAGCGTGTCGTCCTCGCCGCCGTCGGCGCCCCACAGCTTGCCGCCGTTGCGGATGAGCGCGGGGACGGACGCGTCGATGATGACGTCGGAGGGCACGTGCAGGTTGGTGATGCCCTTGTCCGAGTTCACGTAGGACAGGCGCGGGCCCTCGGCGAGCGCGGCCTCGAACGCCGCCTGGATCTCGGCGCCGTTCGGCAGCGCGGAGAGGCCGGAGAGGATCGAGCCGAGGCCGTCGTTGGGGTTGAGGCCGGCGGCGGCGAGGTCGTCGCCGTACTGCGCGAAGACGTCCGCGAAGTACGCCTTCACGACGTGGCCGAAGATGATCGGGTCGGAGACCTTCATCATCGTGGCCTTGAGGTGCACGGAGAACAGCACGTCGTCGGCCTTGGCCTTCGCCAGGGCGTCGGCGAGGAAGGTGTGGAGGTCGGCCACCGACAGGAAGGTGCTGTCGACGACCTCGCCCGCCTGCACGGCCAGCCCGTCCTTGAGCACCGTCTCGGTGCCGTCGGCGGCGGTGTGCACGATCGTCAGCGTGTCGGCGTCGCCGATGACGACGGACTTCTCGTTCGTCTTGAAGTCGTCGTGGCCGAGGGTGGCGACCGAGGTCTTCGAGTCGGCCGACCACGCCTTGTTCCGGTGGGGGTGCACCTTCGCGTAGTTCTTCACCGACGCGGGCGCGCGGCGGTCGGAGTTGCCCTCGCGCAGCACGGGGTTGACGGCGGAGCCCTTGACCTTGTCGTACTTCGCGCGGGTCGCCTTCTCCTCGTCGGTCTGCGGGTTCTCCGGGTAGTCCGGGATCGCGTAGCCCTGGCTCTGCAGCTCCTTGACCGCGGCCTTGAGCTGCGGGATGGAGGCGGAGATGTTGGGGAGCTTGATGATGTTGGCCTCGGGCTGCTTCGCGAGCTCGCCCAGCTCGGCGAGCGCGTCGTCGAGGCGCTGCTCCTCGGTGAGGAGGTCGGGGAAGAGCGCGATGATGCGGCCCGCGAGGGAGATGTCCCGGGTCTCCACGTCCACGCCCGCCGTGGAGGCGTAGGCCTCGATGATCGGGAGGAAGGAGTACGTCGCGAGCAGCGGCGCCTCGTCGGTGTGGGTGTAGATGATCTTGGCCATGGGTGAGGTCGACTCCTGGGCTCTTCGAGGCGTTCGGGCGGAAATCTCGACGTCAAGATACCTGATCCGCGGTGGCCGTTGACGCCTGGGACAGCCTGGCAGGTCGGCCCTCGGGTGTCACGGGGGTCACCGGCCGATCAGGGGGCGACCAGCACCCAGTCGCCCAGCGGACCCGTGAGGCGCACGGGCCCGACGCCCCGCGCCAGCACCTCCTCGCCGACCTGCTCGGCACGCGTGCGTCCCGCGCTCGGCCGCCCGCCCTCCGCCGCCTCGGCCTCCGCCGCGGTCGCGCCGGCGGTCGTCACCTCGAGGCGCGCGACCTCCACCTCCTCGCCGCCGACCGTGGTCGTCTCCCCCACCTCGAGCACGCGCACCCGCACGTCGGCCAGGCCGGGCGCCGCGCGCCGGACGTAGCCGTCGCCGGTGCGCGGCGTGCCCGTCACCACCAGGCCGGCTGCGGCACCGTCGACACCCGCCTCCCAGCGGGAGCCGTCGGCGAGGGTTCCTCCGACGAGCCAGACGTTCCGCCGTCGGTCCTGCGCGAACCACTCGGTGCGCGGCACCGGGAGCGCGTCGTCGCCCCACGTGGCGGCGACGGCCTCGGTGCGCACGGCGACCGCCTGCACCCCGCCGACGCGCTCCGCCGCCGTCGCGACGGTACGGCGCAGGAGGCGGCCGGTCCCGTCGTCGTACGTCGTGGTGGAGCCGCCCACGAGCGGCCACCACGCGTTGTCGACGTCGGCGACGAAGTCCGCCGGGTCGGGGCTCGGGGAGGGCACGACGAGCTCGTCGACGCCCGTGGGCCCGATGGTCTCCGGGCCGGTGCCGCACCCGGCGAGCAGGGCGAGGGCGAGGGCGACCGCCCCCAGGGCGGGGGCGGTCGACGACCCGCGCCGACGGTTCATGCGCCCGGCTGCTCGGGGATGTCGGTGGCGAGCGCGAACAGCGTCACCCCGAGGGCGACGAGCACGCCCGCGTCGAGGAAGCGGTTGCGGACGGCGAGCATGCCGGCCTGGCTCTCCGGCAGCACGAGACGCGCGGCCCCGCCGGCCACGAGGGCGAGGGAGAACCACCGGATGCCGGCACGCCAGTCGTCCTGCACCGCCACCCAGAGCGCGACGGCGCAGACCGCGGCGACCACGAGGTAGACGTAGCCCCCCACGCGGGCCGGGAGGATGCGCCGCCGCCCGCTCACGTCAGGCCCGCGACTCGGCGAGCGCGACCACGTTGGCGAGCAGCATGGCCCGCGTCATGGGGCCCACGCCGCCGGGGTTGGGCGAGACCCAGCCCGCGACGTCCCAGACGTCGTCGGCGACGTCGCCGGCGATCTTGCCGTCGACGCGGGAGACACCGACGTCGAGCACGGCCGCCCCCGGCTTGACCATGTCGGCCGCGATGATGCCGGGCACGCCCGCCGCCGCGACGACGATGTCGGCGCTGCGCACGTGGGCCGCGAGGTCGCGCGTGCCGGTGTGGCAGAGCGTCACGGTCGCGTTCTCGCTGCGCCGCGTCAGCAGCAGGCCCATGGGCCGGCCGACGGTGACGCCGCGGCCGACGACGACGACCTCGGCACCCGCGATCGGGACGTCGTGGCGGCGCAGCAGCTCGACGATGCCGAAGGGCGTGCACGGCAGCGGCGCGTCCTCGCCCAGCACGAGCCACCCCAGGTTGGTCGGGTGGAGGCCGTCGGCGTCCTTCGCCGGGTCGATGAGGCCCAGCACGCGGTTCTCGTCGATGCCCTTCGGCAGCGGCAGCTGCACGATGTAGCCCGTGCAGGCCGGGTCGGCGTTGAGCTCGCGGACGGCGGCCTCGATCTCCTCCTGCGTGGCCGTCGCGGGCAGCTCCACGCGCAGCGAGGCGATGCCCACCTCGGCGCAGTCCTTGTGCTTGCCGTTGACGTACCACCGGCTGCCCGGGTCGTCGCCCACGAGCACGGTGCCGAGCCCGGGCACGACACCCTTCGCGGCCAGCGCGGCCACGCGGGCCGCCACCTCGCCCTTGATGGCCTTCGCGGTGGCCGTGCCGTCCAGCTTCTGCGCGGTCATGTTCGTCCTCTCGTGACCAGGTCGTCGGGGATCGCAGGGAGTGCGATCAGTGCGCGAAGTGGCGCGTGCCGGTGAAGTACATCGTCACGCCCGCCGCCTTCGCGGCCTCGATCGTGAGCTCGTCGCGCACGGAGCCGCCCGGCTGCACGATCGCGGTCACGCCGGCGTCCATGAGGATCTGGGGACCGTCCTCGAAGGGGAAGAAGGCGTCGGACGCGGCGACGGAGCCACGCGCCCGGTCACCGGCCCGCTCGACGGCGAGCTTGCACGAGTCGACGCGGTTGACCTGGCCCATGCCGACGCCGACCGAGGCGCCGTCCTTCGCCAGCAGGATCGCGTTGGACTTCACGCCCCGCACGGCCCGCCAGGCGAAGGCGAGGTCGGCGAGCACCTCGTCCGAGGCGGCCTCGCCGGTGGCCAGCGTCCAGCTGGCCGGGTCGTCGCCCTCGGCGTCGATCGCGTCGCGGAACTGCACCAGCTCGCCGCCGGAGATCGTGCGGAACTCGTACGGCGCGGCCGGCGCCTCCGGGCAGCGCAGGATGCGGATGTTCTTCTTGCGGGCCAGCACCTCGACGGCGCCGTCCTCGTAGTCGGGCGCCACGACGACCTCGGTGAACACCTCGGCGACCTGCTCGGCCATGGCGACCGAGACCGGGCGGTTGGTCGCGATGACCCCGCCGAAGGCGGAGACCGGGTCGCACTCGTGGGCACGGCGGTGGGCCTCGGCCACGTCGGCGCCGACCGCGATCCCGCACGGGTTGGCGTGCTTGATGATCGCCACCGCCGGGGCGTCGAAGTCGTAGGCCGCCCGGCGGGCCGCGTCGGTGTCGACGTAGTTGTTGTAGGACATCTCCTTGCCGTGCAGCTGCTCGGCCTCGGCGAGCCCGCCCGAGCCGTCGACGTACAGCGCCGCGTGCTGGTGCGGGTTCTCGCCGTAGCGCAGGGGCGTGCTGAGGCGCCGGGTCGACCCGGCGAAGGCCGGGAAGCCCCCGGGCGCGGCCTGCTGCGCGAACCAGGAGGCGACGGCGACGTCGTACGCCGCCGTGTGCGCGAACGCCTCGGCCGCCAGCGCGCGGCGGGCCTCGAGCGTGAAGCCACCGGCGGCGACGGCGGCGAGGGCCGCGTCGTACGCCGCCGGGGACGTGAGCACCGCGACCGAGGGGTGGTTCTTGGCGGCGGCGCGCACCATCGACGGTCCGCCGATGTCGATCTGCTCGACGCACTCGTCGGGCGTGGCGCCCGAGGCGACGGTCGCGGTGAACGGGTAGAGGTTGACGACCACCAGGTCGAAGGGCTCGACGCCGAGGTCGGCGAGCTGCGCGACGTGGGAGTCGAGGCGGCGGTCGGCGAGGATGCCGGCGTGCACCCGGGGGTGCAGCGTCTTCACGCGGCCGTCGAGGCACTCGGGGAACCCGGTGAGGTCCTCGACCTTGGTGACGGGCAGGCCGAGACCGGCGATGAGGGCGGCCGAGCCGCCGGTCGAGACGAGCTCGACGCCGGCGTCGGCGAGGCCGCGGACGAGGTCCTCGAGCCCGGTCTTGTCGTAGACCGAGACGAGGGCGCGACGGACGGGGATCTGGTCGGTGCTCACGGGTGACTCCTCGCGGGGGGTGGTGCAGCGGACTCGAGGCGCACCCAGGCGGTCGATGCGCTCGTTTCACTCCCTGGTGGTTTCCCACCTGCGCCAGTCGTGTGCCCCCGAGGCTAGTGCACGTCGGCGGTGCGGCCGAACCGCGCCGTGCGGCCCTCCACCACCAGGCCGTCGCGCGCGAGCCGGCCGACGGCGTCGACGAGCATGCGGCGCTCGGCCACCTTGATCCGCTCGTGGAGCGCGGCGACGTCGTCGTCCTCGAGCACCGGCACCGGCACCTGGGCGACGATGACGCCCGTGTCGACGCCGGCGTCGACCACGAAGAGCGTCGCGCCGCTGACCTTCACGCCGTGCGCGAGGGCGTCGGCGGGGCCGTGCATGCCGGGGAACGCGGGGCTCAGCGCGGGGTGGGTGTTGACCACCCGCTGGTCGAAGGTCGTGAGGAAGGTGGTCCCGACGAGCTTCATGAAACCGGCCAGCACGACCCAGTCCGGTCGGTGGGCCGCGACGGCCGCCGTCAGGGAGGCGTCCCACGCGGCCCGGTCGGGAGCGTCGCCGAGCCGTTCGACGAAGGTCGGTACGCCGGCGCGCTCGGCCCGCGCCAGGCCCTCGATGCCGTCGCGGTCGGCGCCGACGGCGACCACGCGCGCGCCGTACGCCGGGTCGTCGTGGGCGTCGAGCAGCGCCTGCAGGTTGGTGCCGGAGCCGGACACGAGGACCACCAGCCGAGCGGGCGCGGTCTCCGGCGACGGGCTGGCGGCGGGGGAAGCAGGCACGGGGCGGGAGTCTAGGGCTCAGTCGCCGGCGGAGGTGCGGCGCTGGTGCCAGGTCGTCAGCAGGGCGCCGACGACCCCGCCCGTCGTGAACGCCAGGAGGGCGCGCATCGCGACGTCGCCCACGAGGGGCCCGACGTCCGCCATCAGGCCCGGGCCGATCGCACCCCCGGCGAGCGCCGCCACGACCGCCACGGCGACGGCCGCGCCCGCTCCGGCGCCGGCTGCGCGCGCCGCCGCGGTCCCCCAGGCCAGCACGGGACGGTGGCGCTGCACGAGCGCCACCACCGCCGCGGCGACGACGAACGGCACGACCGCGAGGGAGGAGACCGCCCAGGACGGCAGGGCGGCGTCGGGCACCGCCGCCACGAGCGGGAAGAGGGGCACCTGCCCGAGGAGCACCGCGGACGGCGCCACGACCGTCCCGGTGCCGAGCGCGAAGCCGCCGCCCAGGCCGTAGGACGAGGCGAGCACGAGCGCGTTGGGCACGAGCAGCAGGGCGACCCCCGCGAGCAGGATCGTCGCGCCCGGCGTGGTCTGGAAGCGGGAGAGCACCGACGCCGCCTCGGAGAAGCGGAGGCCCAGCCCGACGGCCAGCAGGACACCGGACACGGCGGTCCAGGCCAGCACGATGGCGACACCGGCCACGAGGCCGTCCCGCACCTCCTGCGGCACCTGCGGCGTCCAGACCGCGGCCCGCCCGGACCCGACCGCGATCCCCGCCCCGCCGACCCCGCCCGCGAGCAGCAGGCAGGCCAGGAGCACCCGGACGAGCGAGACGCCCTCCTCCGGGTCGGGCACGAGCACGGCGGTGAGGACGGCCACGACGACGTACCCGGCCGTGAAGAGCGCCACCGCGGTCGGCACGACGAGGTCGCGCTCGCCCCGGCCGAGGGCGGCGGCATCGGGGCCGTGGCCGGCGAGCCGCTCCCCCACCCGCTGGCCCCAGCGCCAGCAGACGGCGGCGCAGACGAGCGTGATGCCGAGCGGCACGAGGGTCACGGACGTGCCCTCGACGCGGAACCCCGAGCCGTGGCCGACGAGCCAGCCGAGGGCACCGACCCGCATCGCCCCCACGGGGCGGCCGTGGGCGCCGGCGTCGGTGGCGAACCAGCCGACGACGGCGACGCCGAGGCACACGACGAGCGTCGCGAGGGCCGCCACCGCACCCCCGGCGGAGGCGAGCAGGACGAGCCCCCGCTGGCCGCCGGGAGGCGGCGCGGTGGGACGGAACGAGGGCAGCACGGAGGTCATCGCCGCCCATCCTCGCCGCGGCGGAGGGCCGTTCCCCGGAGCCTCCCGCCGACACGCCGGGCCCCCGGCGGGCGTGACCCGTGCCTCCGCCGGCGAGGCGACCGGGCCCGTGGAGGTCCGCTACCGTGGTCGCCGCCATGGCCGACCCCGATGAGTTCGACGCGTTCTACAAGGACGCGCGCGACCGACTGCTCGCGCAGACCTACCTGCTGACGGGCGACCTGCCGGCCGCCCGCAGCGCGGTGCGCGAGGCGTTCGTCGTCGGCTGGCACCACTGGACGAAGGTCAACGCGCGGGGCGAGCCCGAGGCCGAGGTGCGCCCCCGGGCCTGGGCGAACGCCTCCCGACGGGCCACGACGCGCCCGTGGCACCGCGAGAAGGACATCGACCCGGAGGTCGCCCGCACCCTCGAGGTGCTCGGCGACCTCGACTGGGCGCCACGCCGCATGCTCGTGGCCTCCGAGGTCGCCCGGCTCCCCCTGGCCGAGGCCTCCCGCGAGGTCGGGGTCACCGTCGAGGACGGCGCGCAGCACCTCGCCGTCGGCCGCGCCGAGCTCGCCGAGCACCGCGGGCTGACGACGCCCGAGGAGGTGGAGGGCGCGCTCTCGGCCGTGACCGCGACGCTCGTCGACGTCCGCTGGCCCCGCCCGTCGATCGTGCGGCGTGCCGGGCAGCGGCGTCGCCGGGTCCACACGGTCGGCGGCGTCGCGCTGGCGTGCCTCGCCCTGGTCGTCTCCGGTGCCGTCGTGCACGACGCCGACGGCACCGCGACCTCGCTGGCGCGCTCGGTGGACCGCGAGGCGCCGGCAGAGACCCCGGTCCTCGGGCCGGTCCCCGAGCTGGCCGAGAGCTTCACCACCGCGCAGCTGCTGCCCACCAGCGAGATCGAGCTCCTGTCCCCCGACAGCGCCTGGACGAGCACGACGAGCGACAACACGAGCGGCGACGGCCTCGTGCTCCCCTGCCAGCAGTCGCGGTACGCCGATGCCGAGGGCCTGGCCGGGTTCGTGAGCGCCCACCGGGCGACGACCCCCGAGGGCGCCTCCCTGCGCGCGTTCCAGGCCAGCGAGCTGTCCCGCGACCCGGAGTCCGCGACCGCGACGCTGCAGTCCTGGGCCTCGTGGTTCGGCGGCTGCGACGAGCCGCGTGCGCAGGTGCTCGGCACCTACGACGTGACCGGCGTGGGCGACACGGCCCTGGCCTTCACCGTGCGGGTCGGCGGTCCACCGCAGTCGCTCGTCACCGCGGCGATCGCGCGCACCGGTGACATCACGACGGTGGTGGTCGCCGATGCCGCCTCGACCGAGTCGGACGCCCGGGAGCCGGTCGTCGAGCTGCTCGCCAGCGCGGTCGACCGCGTCTGCGAGTCCGAGGCCGGCGGGGCCTGCTCGACCTCGCCCGCGCTCGAGCCCCGCCTCCCGGTGCCGACGGGCGACGCCCCGACCCTGCTCGACCCCGTCGACCTCCCGCCCGTGCCGGGCATCGAGCTGCCGTGGTCGGGCACGCGTCCGACGACGCCCGAGGACAACCCCGCGGCGACCGTGTGCGACCGCGCCGGGTTCACCGACGGCTTCACCGACCCGACCACGCGCACCTTCGTGATCCCCGACGCCGGCCTGCCGGCGACCTTCGGCCTCGCCCAGACCAGCGGCCGCCTCAGCGACCAGCAGGTCGCCGACGGCTTCGTCGGCACCATCGCGGACCGCTTGGCCGCCTGCGTCGAGCAGGACCTCGTCACCTCGGCGGAGGTCATCGGCAGCGGCGACGACGCGTCCGGCCGCATGATCGCCTGGGAGCTCGAGGTGCGGGTCGACGAGGAGAGCACGGTCCGCGTGCTCATGGGCGTGGCCCGCGCCGGCAACCTCGTCACCCAGGTCGCCTTCGTGCCGGCCGGGGACGCGGACCTCGACGACGACACCTTCGTCGCGCTCGTGCAGCGCGCCCGCGAGCGCCTCCTCATCGCCGATCCGGCCGGCTGATCCCCGCCCGTCGGCACCGACGGCGAGAATCTCGGCCGCCGGTGCAACCGGGCGGGCACCCGGGGCGTCTTCTCCCCGACGGATCGGCCGGGGGCACCCCGGCCGGACGATCTCGGGGAGGTGAGATGGACGAGGCCGACTTCGACGCGTTCTACGAGGCGTCGTTCCAACGTGTCGTCAACCAGCTGTCGGCCATGATCGGCGACAGGGACGAGGCGCACGAGTGCGTGCAGGAGGCCTTCGTGCGGGCCTGGGCCCACCGGCGCAAGCTGGCGAAGGTCGAGCACCCGGAGGCCTGGGTGCGCACCGTGGCCCACCGTTTTGCGGTGAGCCGCTGGCGGCGTACGTCGCGGTCCCGCCGCGACCCGGACCGGGCGCTCGGCGCCGCCACGACCGCCGACGGTCCCTCGGAGGACCACGTCGCGGTGGTCGCCGCCCTCCGGCGGCTCCCCGCGGCCCAGCGCGAGGCCCTCGTGCTCCACCACGTCTGCGACCTCCCCGTCGCCCAGGTCGCCCGCGAGACCGGGTCGCCCGAGGGCACCGTCAAGGCCCGCCTGTCCCGGGGGCGCTCCGCCCTCGTGACCCTCCTCTCCGACGAGACCCCCGACCTCCGGGAGGGAACCACCCATGCCTGACCAGATCCCCGACCCCTCCGGCGACCCGTTCGACCGGCTCCGCTCGCTCTCCCGCTCAGGACGTCCCATGCCTGCACTGCCCGCCGAGGAGGTCCGCCGTCGTGGGGACCGCCGTCGCCGTCGCGCCCGGGCGATGGCCGCCGCGGCCACGCTCGTGGTCGTCGGCGTCGTCGGCACCGGCGGCGTGGCCCTCGGCGACATGCTGTCCGACCGGGACGAGCCCGGCCCGGCCGACAGCCCCACGCCGGCTCCCTCCGTGGCGTCGGACGTGCGCACCGACGTGCCCGAGGACTTCCCGCTCGAGGCTGGCCTCGAGGTGGTGCCCGGCGGCGCGAGGGACGACGAGCTCGACGCGACGGCGTTCTACGCCTGCGACGAGCAGGTGGGACTCGTCTCCGCCGACGGCGTGGTGGACTGGGCGTCCACCATCGCCAAGGCCGACGGCGAGCCGCTGGCGTACGCGCGTTCCGTCGCGACCTTCGCCGACGCCGACGCGGCCACGGCCTTCGTCGACGACGTCCGCACCACGCTCGCGCGGTGTCCCTTCGCGGGCGGCGAGGCCCACGAGGCCTCCTCGATGGACGACGTCGTCGCGGGCGAACCGGAGGCGGCCGCTCCGCTCGACGAGACCTTCCAGGTGCAGTCCTACGCGACCGACGGGCCGGAGGACGCGCTGGAGTTCGGCGCCGGGAGCGTCCGCTTCTACCGGGTCGCCAACGCGGTGCTCGTCAGCAGCAACTGGGACGCCTCGGCCGGCCCGTCGGACCTGGACGCGCTCACGTCGGACGGGTTCGAGCTCGACGTGCCGACGGTGCTGGCGATGCGCTACTACGCCGGGCAGGACCTGCCGTCGTACTCGGGCGCCGACCCCGTCGATCCCGACGGGGGCGACGAGGGCGGGACGACGGGCCCGGAGGTCACCGTCGCGCCCGGTCAGCTGCTCACGACGGCCGACCTGCCGGCGCCGCCGGAGCGCAGCGACCCGTGGGCCAAGATCGAGCCGTCGGACGAGCCGACGCTCGCCTGCGAACCGCAGGCGCTCCAGGTGCTCGGGTTCGCGAACGCGGCGTACGCCGAGTTCACCGCGCCGATCACGGAGCAGCCGGGCACGACGCCGGACCCGGACGTGCCCGAGCTGCGTGACTCGGCGATCAACTCCGCCGTGCTCGCCTTCGACTCGCGGGAGGAGGCCGACGCCGCGTACGACACCGTCGCGTCGTGGATCTCCGCGTGCGACGCACCCGTCCGCGGCCAGGACATCACGGTCGAGGACCGCGAGCCGACGATCGTCGTGCCCGACGGGGCCGAGGGGTACTGGTGGGCCACGTCGTACCTGGCCCCCGAGGCCTGCCCCGAGGACGACTGCGACGCCGCGTGGTTCGACCACCAGGGCGCGGCGCTGGTGGGCACCTACGTCGTGCTCGTCTCCTACCGCGACCTGGCCGGCCCCCTCGAGCTCGAGGGGATGGACGACCGCATGGACGCCATCTTCACCGCGGCGGTCCAGAAGGCGGCGTACGGGCTGGAGGGCTGAGGCTCCCGCCGCCCCCTCCCCCACCTCGTGTAACGCGGTGTTCGTGCTACCTGTGCGGTGGTCGACCGCTGCTCCAGTAGCCCGGACACCGCGTTACACGTCGATGGTGGCGGGCGGGTCGCGGCCCGCCCATCCCCGAGAACGGCGACGGCGCCGGCCCCGCTGAGCGGGACCGGCGCCGTCGTGCGTGGATCAGAGGCTCTGCAGGATCTCCCGCGCGAGCGCCGCCGTCTCGGACGGCGTCTTGCCGACCTTGACGCCGACGGCCTCGAGCGCGTCCTTCTTCGCCTGCGCCGTGCCGGCCGAGCCGGACACGATCGCGCCGGCGTGACCCATGGTCTTGCCCTCCGGCGCGGTGAAGCCCGCCACGTAGCCGACGACCGGCTTCCTGATGTTCTCCTTGATGTACGCCGCGGCCCGCTCCTCGGCGTCGCCGCCGATCTCGCCGATCATGACGATCACCTTGGTCTCCGGGTCCTCCTCGAAAGCCTGGAGCGCGTCGATGTGCGTCGTGCCGACGATCGGGTCGCCGCCGATGCCGATGGCGGTGGAGAAGCCGAAGTCCTTCAGCTCGAACATCATCTGGTAGGTCAGCGTGCCCGACTTGGAGACGAGACCGACCGGGCCCTTGCCGGTGATGGTGTGGGGCGTGATGCCGGCCAGCGACTCGCCCGGCGTGATGATGCCGGGGCAGTTCGGCCCGATCATCCGGGTGGACTTGCCCTGCAGGTAGGACCAGACCTCGGCCGTGTCCTGCACCGGGACGCCCTCGGTGATGACCACGATGAGCGGCATCTCGGCGTCGATGGCCTCGATGGCCGCGTCCTTGGTGAACGGCGGCGGCACGAAGAGGACGGACACGTTGGCGCCCGTCTCCTTGATGGCGTCGGCGACGCTGCCGAAGACCGGCAGCTCCACGTCGTTGCCGTCCGCGTCCTTGTGGGTGACCGTGGTGCCGGCCTTGCGCGCGTTCACGCCGCCCACGATCGAGGCGCCCGAGTCGAGCATGAGGGCGGTGTGCTTCGCACCCATGCCACCCGTGATGCCCTGGACGATGATCTTGGAGTCGGAGTTCAGGTAGATCGACATTGCTTCTCTCGTCTCTTTCTTTCCCCGGCTCAGGCGTTGGCGAGCTCGGCGGCCTTGTCGGCCGCACCGTCCATGGTGTCGACCTGCGTGACGAGCGGGTGGGCCAGCTCGTCCAGGATCGCCCGGCCCTGCTCGACGTTGTTGCCGTCGAGGCGGACGACCAGCGGCTTCGTCGCGGAGTCACCGAGGAGCTCGAGCGCGCCCTTGATGCCGTTGGCGACCTCGTCGCACGCGGTGATGCCACCGAAGACGTTGACGAACACGCTCTTGACCTGCGGGTCGTTGAGGATGACGTCGAGGCCGTTGGCCATCACCTGGGCGTTGGCGCCGCCACCGATGTCGAGGAAGTTGGCGGGCTTCACGCCGCCGTGCGCCTCGCCGGCGTAGGCCACGACGTCGAGGGTGCTCATCACGAGGCCCGCGCCGTTGCCGATGATGCCGACCTGGCCGTCGAGCTTCACGTAGTTGA